>NZ_JACJPP010000021.1 GCF_014696135.1 Nodosilinea sp. FACHB-141
AGCCACTCATCGAGGGAAGCGGCTTCCCAGATGGGGTAGAAGTGCAGACCGATGGCGTTTGACGAGGGCACAACGGCACCGGAGATGATATTGTTGCCGTACATCAAGGAGCCAGCTACGGGCTCACGGATGCCGTCGATGTCAACGGGAGGCGCTGCGATGAACGCAACAACGAAGCAGGCGGTCGCAGCTAGCAGGGTGGGGATCATCAGCACGCCGAACCAGCCCACATACAGGCGGTTCTCGGTGCTGGTCACCCACTGGCAAAACTGCTCCCACAGGGAGGCAGTTTGTTGTCTTTGTAACGTCGTAGTCATGATAAAGATGAGTGCAGTTAGGTTTGCTTTGTGCCCATCCGCAAGGACAAGCGGGTTATGTATGTACTTACATTAACTAAAATGTTGCAGATTGTAAACAACCTTGGGTAGATAACTACCCAGCAAGGTCCGGTAATTGCGCTACTTCCGACCTAGACCATTTGGGGTAGGGCCTCAGTTCGGTACTGGCTGTTGCATCCAAGCTTGTTTGGCCCTGGCGATCTGCTGGGGCGCAGGGATGGCTTGAAACAAGTTGAGAGCCTTGTACAATTGAGCCTCGGCTTCGGCGAGGTGCATAGGTAGGCAGGCCAAGGTAAGGGCGTACTGGAGGTGAGCAGCGGCGAGATCACAGTGGGCACCGACTTCGTCAAGCAGAGCGATCGCTCCCCGACAATTTTCCACGGCCCCTGCCGTATCTCCCCGCTGATGATTTAGCCTACCCAGCCCAATTAGCGCGTTGGCCTTGATTTGCAGGTAGTGACCGGCCTCGGCCGCCTGGATGGCAGAAGTAAACAACGATTCTGCCCGATCGAGATCGCCGAGGTTGAGATAGGTATGACCTAACAGTTGGACAAAAAAGGCATGGCGACCGCTTTGGCCTTGGCCCCGCACCTGCTCGATAATGGAATCGGCTAGGGTTTGGGCAGAGGCGCGATCGCCCTGATATGACTGCACCAGAGCCAGACAGGTGGTGGCTTTGTCAGCCCAGGGCTGGTGACGAGTGCCAGTGGCAGTGGCGATTACCTGGCTAAACCAGGTGGCGGCGGCCTCAAGATTCCATAGATCTAAGTGATAGAGACCGAGGCTGAGTTGGGAGTCGACCACCAGCATGGTGAGGTAGTACCAGCGGTGGGTATCGGCATCAGGAGCTTCGGTGCGCAGGCAGGTTTGGGCGATCGCGATCGCATTCTGCTGGCAAGCGAGCGCTTGCTCCAAACGCCCCTGTATCCAATACAGGTCGCCCAAAATGTTTGACAGCTCACTGGCGTCGGCATTCTCGGTGGGAATGTGGTCGATGATGGCGGTGATCGCATCGGTGACCGGCTGCACTAGGCCCATGCGGTAGAGGGTGCTGCCCAGGGGCAAAAACTGCTGCCACTGGTTGTCGCGGCTGTGGAGGATGACTCGCGCCGCCGCGCCGTAGTTACCAATGGCAACGTAGTGGTAGTAGGCTTCTAGCGCTTGAATGGCATCGTCGAGGGTGCAGATGCGCTGAATGCGATCGCTCCAGCAGCGGGCGGCGGCGCGGTGGGCAGATTCCCACTCGGAGGAATTCTCAGAATTGGCGGCGAGCTGAGCTAAGGCCCCTGCTCGCACTACAGGATGCAGCCAGTATTGACCCTGGCGGCACTCTAACAGCGATCGATTCCGCAGGGAAGTCACGATCGCCTGGTGGCGCGCAGCGGGAGTATCGGCCATCAGGCACTGCACAGATTCCCAAGGAACAGTTGGCACGTCTTGGTAGCGGTAGACACCCAGACGGCAGAACAGGCGATGGGCATCTGGGTCAAGATCACGTAGGCGGTAAATTTGGCTTTCGACCAGGTTCTTGAGATCTACCGGGCCGAGCAGATCTTGACTGTGGGCCTGCCAATAGAGCGCGAGGCTGCCTTCGAAGTCGGCCTGTACCGCCCCAGCCAAAATTTCCATCGCCTTGGCATTGCCGCCGTAGGCACTGTGCATCGCGGCCAACACATCCCCATGGTCGGGGACGCCTCGGTGGGCAAAGTAAGTAGCCCAAGCAGGAAGCTCTAACCCTGGCAGACGGTAGTGGGTGATGGGAATGCCGGGTTCGCAGAGGCGATCGCGGCTCGTGATCAGGGTCAGCGTTTGGCCTCGACTGTCGGCTAAAACCCTGAGCAGTTCGCTGTAGCGGCGATGGGGCGCAATGAACTGGCCTTGAACATCTAAGGCAGGTTCCAAGTTGTCTATTAATACAGCGACGCGCTGCTGGCGCAGGTGTCGACGCAAGCGATCGAGCGTCACCCCAAACTCGCGCCCTGGCTCGACGCCAAAATCCTGACGCAGCCATTCTTCTACCACCCATTCAACTGGGGTGATGTCAGCGGGATCTTTGGCCATCAGCAGTTCTAGGGTTAGATCTACCGACTGCTCGGCGACGAAATGCTGGGCTAGGGTGGTTTTGCCAAGGCCACCTTCTCCCTGGATGAGAATGGTGTGGTGGCCCTGGGCGATAAGGGCAGTAAGGCAGGCGATCGACTCCTGTCGCCCGACAAAATTAGGATTTGTCGGGGTTGTAGGCGCAGACTGTGTGCTGTCACAAGAGGCGACCTGGGACTCTAGATTCCCCAAAGTTTGAGGAGATTGGGAGACCAAAGGCAACGCCTCTCGCTGTCCCGCCGAATCTGCAAATCCAAGGGCAGTGCTGGCTCCTGAGACATCAATGCCCATCTTGAGCAGCGATCGCTTCAGCGCCGACTTTAGAGTAGATTTCGTTACTTTCTCACCGGTCACCCGGGACAACAGCCGCCACATTTGGTAGGCCACGTCTTTGATATGGCCCTCGGTGTAGCCAGCGGTGTTGGCAATGTCGAGATACTTTTGGCCGTGCCACACCTGGTACAAAATGGTGCGCTGCAAATCGTTCAGATGCCGTCCGGTAACGGTGAAGACAAGTCGATCTGCCAGTTCTACCGCATCTGAAGCCATAGCTGCTGGTATCCTCCACGGCCACAACTCTAGCCGAGATTTAGATTTCTTTCATCCCCGATGGACGGTTTCCGCCTTTTTCCGCCTCTGGACTACTGGCCGTTGAGTGAATGGCCGACCCTAGCCGACCGACGGCAGCAATCCCTAGAGCTACGGTGAACTTACCCAACCATAGCTCACGCAAAGGGTATCAAATATGACCGCCACACTTTTATCACCGCTAACTGCCTTGGCGGACGATTTAGCTGGCCCCTGGCAGCCGCCCCTTAGCTTCAGGCTAGCAAACCAACGCATTGCGACCCTAACTCGGCGGTACGTGACGGTGGCGCATCTGTGCGATCGCCTTGCCGACCTACCGCACCAGTTTCAAGATCCCCAGCCGCGCCGATGGAATCCGGTGAATTGGGCCGCTATTTCTCCCGATCAGATCAGCGGCATTGGCCTTGACACCTTCTGCGCCATTCTGCTGGGAACGATCAACACCGAGGCCCCCATTCGTGGCTATAGCCAAGCCAGCCGTCAATACCTGGAGCATTTCTATCCCCAAATGGCCCAGTTTGTCGGCGGCACAGTGGATGCTGCCGGAGTGATCAAGCCAGGGCTCTGGGAGCGAGAAGAGAAGCGTCACACCCCTATCTTGACCATGCTCTACCATCGTCTCTCTGGAGAACGCCCCCATCCCGTTCCCCACCGGGCGAGGCCCTACACTCCCAGCGGTGCAGCCCGCGCCGATCTCTACCGCCACGGGCTGCACCGCATCGCCACCGAGTACGGGGCTGCCTGCCTCTACCTGTGGATGATGGCCTACACCACCGGCCCCCTCCAGGCGGCGCTGGGGGAGTTACTCATTGACGAGATCAACCACATGACTAAGTTCTGGGGCTTTGGTCGCTGGGCCTACCCTGACACTGGTTTGGGAATGATTGCGGGTACCCTAGCTCACGCAATGGTGAAGAAGTGGCAACAGCCGCAGTTGCAGGGCAGCCTCATTCACACTCTGCGCCGCATGACGGCTGAACTCGCTTGGGGACAGTGGAGCCACAACCACCGGCTCACCTTTCTCTATACCTTTGACCAGGTGATGCGGGTGCTGTGGCAGTGGGATCGATCGCTAACTCAGCCCTATTTAAAGGAGCTATTTGGCCCACATCCCAACCATGTTTAGGGAGGGTTGAGGGCTAGAGAACCCAACTTCAGCTCAACTCAGGCAGAAGCGAACGGCGATCGCAAAGAACTGTTCCCCCCGACAAGAACCGTTGGTTGTTTGAACTCATATTGTTTAGCGACTTATGTATAAGGAGTATTTGAAATGGCCCAGATCATTGATTTTGCGACATTGCCAGCGGACCTCTATGCCGAAGCGCTGCCTCAGCACGTGGCGGTGATTATGGATGGTAACGGTCGCTGGGCTACCCAACGAGGCATGCCGCGCATCGCGGGCCACCGCCAGGGGGCCAAAACGGTAAAAGACCTGCTGCGCTGCTGCAAAGACTGGGGCATTGGGGCGCTGACGGTCTATGCCTTTTCGACCGAAAACTGGCGGCGACCGATGGAGGAAGTGAACTTTCTGATGCGGTTGTTTGATCGGCTGCTGCGTCGCGAACTGGCCGAAATGCAGCGAGAGGGCGTGCGAATTCAGTTTTTGGGGGACCTATCGCCGCTGCCGGAGCGGCTGCGATCGCTGATGACAGAAGCCATGACCCTGACCCAAGACAATCAGCGAGTGCGATTTAACGTAGCGGTGAACTACGGCGGACGGCAAGAGCTCGTGATGGCCACGCGCCAAATTGCCCAGCAGGTGGCCTGCGGAGCTCTATCCCTAGAGCAGGTCGATGAGGAAGCTTTGGGCCGCGCGCTGCTGACCTACCCAATGCCCGATCCCGACTTGCTGATTCGCACCAGCGGTGAGCAGCGGCTGAGCAACTTTTTGCCCTGGCAGCTGGCCTATACCGAGTTGTACTTTACCGACCTGCTATGGCCTGAGTTCGATCGCGCCGCCTTTCACCAGGCCCTGTACTGGTACCAAAGCCGCCAGCGCCGCTTTGGGGGACTAGCTACACCGCCCCTTGCCCAAGGACTTTAAAGCAAGAGCTTTTAGAATCGGGCGCACTGGTCTTCTTTGTTGCCCCGCACCATGTTGCCGTTGCCGCTAGGGACAGGGCGATTTTCTTTGCACTGCAAGTTGCCGTCAATGCGGTTGCTAGAAACACGCAGGCCACCCTCGTTCTTAAAGGCCTGTAGGTTGCCGCCGATGGTGTTGCCCTGGCTGAGCAGCGATCGCCGGTTCTCCTCAAGTTGCAGGTCGCCGCCAATGCGAGTGTCGGCTACCATCACGCCGCCCGACTGTTTAATCTGAATGTCGCCACCGACCATAGAGCGGGTGGTCACTGTCACCTGGTCAGCATCTTCGGCCTGAATGTTGCCCTCAACGCGCACACTGCGGGCAATTAGCACAGCCCCCGATTCCACTGTGATGTTGCCTTCAACGCGGGTGCCGTTAAGGGTGCAGGTGGCATCTTCGGGCACCCGCAGGTTATCCACAGTGGTGTTGCCCAGATTACCCTGGCAAGTAAACTCATCGGCATGGCTCGGGAGGGGAAGGGCAGTCGCACTAGACAGCCCAATTAACCCCGCCAAAAGAATCTTTGCGGCTTTCATCAGTGCGCTTCCTAGTTGTAGTGGAGGCAATGCAAACTACACCGAAAGACGCAGATGGAAAGCCGTTTGTTGCTGAGCAAAAAAGTGAGCCAAATCTGGTTAAAGATCTTGGCTCACCGGCAGGAGAATCGCTTAGAAAAAGTCGTTAGCCCACGTAGTTTGCGCCCAGCCCTATGCGACCTCAGCCAAGGTGGGATAGTCGACGTACCCTTCTTCCCCGCCGCCGTAGAAAGTGTCAGGATTGGGCTCGTTCAGCGGCGCATTTTTTGCAAAGCGCTCGGGCAGGTCGGGGTTGGCGATGAACAGCTTGCCGTAGGAGACCAAGTCGGCATCGCCGCTGGCGATCGCCGCATTACCCGCCGCCTGGTCATAGTCCCAGTTCACCATTAGCAGACCGTCATACAGGGGCCGAAATTCTTTGGTGGGGATGGGGGTGCCGCCGTAGCGCAGGTCGGCCTCACTGGGTTCGAGCAGGTGCAGATAGGCCAGGTTAAATCGGTTGAGCGCCTGAATGGCATAGCCGAAAGTGGCTCTGGGGTCAGAGTCAGTCATGTCGTTGAAGGTGCTGCTGGGGGAAAGGCGGACGCCAACGCGATCGCTTCCCCAAACTTCCACCACAGCCTCGGTCACTTCCAGCAGTAGGCGGGCGCGGTTTTCGACCGGACCGCCGTAGGCATCGGTGCGGTGGTTGCTGCCATCGCGCAAAAACTGATCGAGCAGATAGCCGTTGGCCCCGTGCACCTCCACACCGTCAAAGCCCGCTTCTAAGGCATGCTTGGCGGCATGGCGATATTGATCGATAATTCCAGGAATTTCATCCAGCTCTAGCGCTCTGGGCGTGACAAAGCGCTGCATACCCTCGTAGGTCATGGCGTCGCCCTTTGGCTGAATGGCGCTAGGGGCGACGGGCGTTGCCCCATCGGGCTGTAGCGACGGGTGGGAAATGCGGCCTACGTGCCACAGCTGCAAGAAGATCCGACCGTCCTTAGCATGGACGGCCTCAGTGATTTTTTGCCATCCAGCGATCTGTTCAGCACTGTGAATGCCGGGGGTGGAGGGGTAGCCCATGCCTTGGGGTGAGACCTGACTGGCCTCAGTAATGATCAGCCCAGCAGAGGCTCGCTGCTCATAGTAGGTCACATTCAACGCCTGAGGTACATTGCCCTCTCCAGCACGATTGCGAGTGAGGGGAGCCATCACAATGCGGTTGGGCAGTTCGTACGCACCGAGCTTGATCGGGGTGAACAGATTCTTTTCAGTGGACATGGGATCTCCTTTGGGATGGTTAGCGCTAAAGAATTCCGCAGAATCGTAAGGCTCACTAGGGCGAAAGCCAGTAGCCCTAGTAAGGATCGAGGCCGAAACGGGACAATAGTTTAACGATGCTCAGGCCGGGTAAGCGGCGATGTAAAGACCGATCCAGAGGGCGATCGCCCACACTAGATTGAGGTTAGGGGAGGTCTAATAGCGGCATGGGTTGGGTAAGGGCAAACAACCGTTTGCCCTTACGATCGACTGTGACTAGTTAGCTGAGAAACGGCTCAACAGCTTTATCTAGAGTGGCTTTGGACACGGCTCCGACCACCTGCTCCATCTTTTCGCCGCCCATAAACACCATGAGCGTGGGAATGCTGCGAATGCCGTAGTGGGAGGCAATGCCCGGCTGCTCGTCGGTGTTGACCTTAACCACCTTGAGCTGCCCTTCGTACTGCTGGGCCACCTCATCGACAACTCTTGCCACCATACGGCAGGGGCCACACCACGGTGCCCAAAAGTCAACTAGAACCGGCACGTCACTTTTCAGCACTTCGGTTTGAAACGTATCTTGGGTAATGCTTGCAACTGCGGACATAGAATACCTCCGCCAACTAGGCGAATTTCATTTATTCGAAAACTTCGAACAATCAAACTATAGCGCCTGCCGTGGCATAATGCAACTATGCGACCCATTCACCATCCCAACTGCCAAGACATTGCCCTCGAAGGGGTTTTGTACGCCCTCGGCGACCCCGTGCGCCTCGAAATTGTGCAGCGTCTCGCCAGCAATGACGAGCTCTGCTGCTCTGATTTAGATTTGGGGGTGGCAAAGTCAACCCTCTCCCACCACTTCAAGATTTTGCGCGAGGCCGGGGTGCTGCACTGCCGCAAACAGGGCACTCAGCACATGAATTCTCTGCGCCGCGACGATTTAGAAGCAGCGTTCCCTGGCTTACTGGATAGCATATTGAAAGCGGCTCGCAAAAGTTAAAGGCTAAGGCGGAGGATTGGACAGCCGGAACGGCTATCTCACAAGAATTCTCCTGAGGACCCCAAGATTTGAAAGACTGCCCTCCTGTGAGATGAGCCTCTGGCCCGTACTGCCTTGGCTTAGGGTCATGAATAATTCAGGTGTTGCTAAAGTGGCTTAGATTCTAGAACACCGCTTTGAAGGGGCTCTATCTCCGGCTCGCATCTCGGATCGCGCACCGCGTCAACAATCTTCTTAATAAAGCTGGCGGTGGGTACGGCCAGCAGCAGCCCTAAAAATCCGGCAAATTTTGACCCGATTAATAGTGCCACGATAATCACCGCTGGGTTGAGCCCAGTAATGCCGCCCATTAGGCGCGGGGCCACCAAGTTGTCGTTAACTTGCCCCAGCAAAAACGCTACCCCCAACACTTTTAGGGCCAGCCACACATTTTGAAAGGCCAGCAGCGTGCTGATTCCCACGACCGCTACCGTGCCGCCAAAGGGAATGACGCTGACCAGGCCAATCACTAGGCCAAACAGCAGACCAAAGGGCACGTTTAGCAAAATGAGGGCCGTTGACTGGGCCACGGCCAAAATCAGCGCCAGGGTAGCTTGCCCTGAAAAATAGCCCTGAAAGCTGGGCCGTAGCGCATTGCGAATTTGCGATCGCCAAGGGGCGGGCAACCAGCTGAGCAAACCTTCCCAAAGCGAGTCGCCGTTGATCACCAGCAACAGGGCCAGGACAGCAGTGATCAGCAAGTTTAGGGCACTGTCGAGGGTGCTGAGGGTGACGCTAATGGCTTGGGTGGTGGTCGCTTGCAGCGTGTTGGTGAGCTGATTGGCAGCTTGCTCCGTCAGCTGGTCAAGGTTGACAGGTAGAGTTTGAAAAATCGCCCGGTCTTCTAACAGCAGCAGCTGAGTTTTACCTTGATCAATCCAGCCTGGTAACCGTAGGGCAAACTCGTTGAGCTGCTGCCACACCTGCGGCCCCAAAAAGACGACCAGAATGGTGGTGAGCAGAACGGCCAGTAGCACTACCAGAGCCACCGCCAACCCTCGGGCCAGCCCTCGCTTTTCGAGCCAGTCGATGGGGTAGTCGAGTAGAAAGGCTATCAGGCTAGCGGTGATGACGATGCTGGGAATGGGGTGCAACACTCCCACCAGTTTGTAGAGCAGCCAGCCATTGAGACAGATTATGGGGAAGGCTAGGCCGGCGATCGCCCATTTGGGCAGCTGAGACAAAGAGACCATAGGTTACCGTTCTAATGCCGAAATATCTAGCTCAGCCAGGGAAGAGAAAAACGCCTGAAGGCGCTGCGCTATTTTAGCCACTCCTTCTGGCACATTCGACTCAATATTCAGCACCATCACCGGGTCGTGGAGCGACATGCGTACCATGAACCAACCATGCTCGGCGGGCAATTGGCAAGCGACCCGTACTCCTTCATGGGTGTTGGGCACCACTGCCCAATCGGCCTGGGCAGCGACAAACGCTTGCAGCTGGTTCATCACCTCCGCGCCGTAGGCTTGGGCGTTGGGGGCCAGAATTGTGAGCCGATACTCTTGGCTGTCGTGGGGGTCTTGTAGGGTGGCGATCAGGTCGGTGAGGCGTCTGCCGGTGAGGCGAGCTTTGGCCAGTTCGACGAGCAGCTTGCTGACAAGGTAGGCCCCATCATCTAAGAAGTAGTTCTCTTTCATTGCTCCGTGGCCCGAGGCCTCAATGGCGAGCCAGCTGGGTTGACCGATCGCATTGAGCCGGATGGCCTCATTGATCACATTCTTGTAGCCTCGCTTAAAGCGATGGTGAATGCCCCCCAGATCGCCTTCGATGAACTGGGTGAGCCCGTCGGAGGTGGTGGAGTCGGTGACGATGGTGGTGCCGGGGTGCTCTTGCAGCACGATCGCAGAAATTAGCGCGATCAGGCGGTTGCGGTTGAGTTCACGGCCGTCGGCGTCGACCGCTGCACCGCGATCGACATCGGTGTCAAAGATCAGGCCAAAGTCGGCCCCCTGAGTGACTACCGCTTGGCAAATCGAGGCGATCGCCGCTGCATCCTCGGGGTTGGGCACGTGGTTGGGAAAGGTGCCATCAGGGTCAAGGAATTGGCTACCGGTGGTGTCAGCGCCCAAAGGTTCGAGCACCTGGCTGGCGAAAAAGCCGCCCGCCCCATTGCCTGCATCGACAATGATTTTGAGCCCTTGCAGCGGTTGGTCAAAGTTGTCGGGATGGTTCACCGATTGGCGAATCTGCTGCACCAAGCCCGCTGCATAGGCACCGATTAAGTCGCGGCTTTCTACCGAGCCAAGAGCTGTCGCAATCGGGAAATTGCCCTGCTCAGCCAACTCTAAAATGCGCGAGATATCCTTTTTGCCGAGGCCGCCCTGGCGGGTGAAAAACTTGAGGCCGTTGCGGTTGAAGGGCAGATGGCTGGCGGTCATCATAATCGCGCCGTGGCAGCTAAACTCGGGCAGCACGGTGGCCATAAACATGGCCGGAGTCGAGGCCATAGCCACATCCAGTACCCGACAGCCCAGGGAAGCCATGCCGTCGATCACCGCCTGCATTAGGATGGGGCCAGAGAGGCGGCTGTCGCGACCTACGGCGATCGCTAATTCTGCCACTGGAATGCTCAACTCGGCAGAAAGCCAAGTGGCAAAGGCTTTGCCCAAGGTGGTGGCTACCTCAGGGGTGAGGTTAACTGCCTGACCCGCAACCCCCTCCAGGGCCACGCCGCGAATATCGGAGCCGTTTTGCAGTGTGGCCCAGTTGATGGATGTGGTGGATGGGGGCATGGGGGGCGATCGCTCCTGCTGTCGTCCCCTTCACCATAGAAGCAGCCCCCGGTTTCTGCCGATTTCTTCAGCTTTTTTGCACTTGAGAACGCAAACCCCAGCCTATTGAAGCAGCTTCCCCCAAGGAACCCTAAACTTAAAACAAGCCCATCGGTACCTGCTATGGTCGCTTACTCCCAACCTTGGACTACCCGCGATCTAGCCGCCATGCCCGACGACGGCGGCTGGAAGCGCTACGAAATCATCGACGGAGAACTCTACGTGACCCGTGCTCCCCACATTCGCCACCAAGGTGCCGCCGGAAAGCTGCATGTGCGTTTAGAAAACTGGTCTGAGCAGACAGGGTTAGGCTCCGCATTTCAAGCCCCAGGGGTCGTTTTTACCCCTACAGACGCTGTGATTCCCGACGTGGTGTGGATTAGCCAGGCGCGCTTAGCTGATGGTGTAGACGATGCAGGGCACCTCATCGTAGCTCCAGAGCTGATGGTGGAGGTGCTGTCTCCTGGCGACCTGAACGAGCAGCGCGACCAGGAAGTCAAGCTCAAACTCTATTCCCGCTACGGGGTACAGGAATATTGGATTGTCAACTGGCAGCTCAAAACCCTGGAAATCTATCGTCGCGCTGAAGCCCAGCTCCAACTGGTCGGTACGCTCTTGGTTGACGACACACTCTCGTCTCCGCTATTGCCAGGCTTCAGTACTCCCATGGCTGAGATTTTTCGCTAAGCCAACACGGCCTCAGCAAATCGAAAGCAAACCCTCGCAGTGGGATCTAGCCCACCCTGCGGGAAGCAAGCTACACCCTCAATTCCTCTGCCCAGCTGAGAGAGGAACCTTGACAGCAATTGTATGCTTTAGGACTCTATTGAATGATTTTGGGTGACAGCATGGTTTAGCTTAGTGCCTGTGACGCTCATCAGAGTTCGAACCAAGCATTCTGGCTCCAGCGGTTTGGCGACATGGTTGGCAAAACCACTCTTGATGGAGCGCTGGCAATCTTCCTCTCTGGCGTAGGCGGTGAGGCAGATCGCTGGAATCTGTCCCCCTTTTGCAGCCGGTAAAGCTCGCACCTGCTGGATCAGCGCATAGCCATCCACGTCAGGCATCGCGATATCACTGACTAACACATCGGGTTGAAACGACTCCAAATTGGCTAGCACCTCCGATGCGGAGGCAACCGCTAGAACTTCTGCTCCATATTCAGTCAGTAACACCGTTAATAGCTCACGGGCATCAGGTTCATCATCAACAGCCAGCACTCGAATCCCTGTGAGATTGAGTTCCTGTTGTGGCCCTCCATCTGCCGGTTGAATTGCCGGGGTGACGTTCAGGAGAGGCAATCTAACGGTAAAGGTAGCTCCCAACCCGTCACCGGGGCTGTTAGCTGTGATTGTGCCATTGTGAGCCTCAACCAATTGACGAACAATAGCTAAACCTAGACCTAACCCGCCGTATTGGCGCGTGATCGAGGCGTCCTCTTGCCGGAAGGTCTCAAAGATATGGGGAAGAAACTCTGGGTTGATCCCTTTACCGGTGTCTTTTACAGTGATTTCTGCTTGATGGCCAACCCTTTCCATGTAAATGTCAACCTGGCCGCCCTTGGGAGTAAATTTGACAGCGTTGGACAACAGGTTCCAGACAATTTGCTGCAAGCGAGCACCATCACCCAACACTTGCCCAATGTTGGGCAACGTTGAATGCAGCGAAATTGATTTAGCGGCAGCGTTTGAGCTAACTGTTTCGATCGCCGACTTAACTACAAAAGATAAATTGACAGAATCGACGTTTAAGCTGAGTTTGCCACGCAGGATTTTGGCAATATCCAGCAGATCGTCAATCAACTCTGTCTGCAATTTCGCATTGCGTTCGATTGTAGCCAGCGCTTCAGCCGTTTTAGCGTCGTCAAGCTTCCGTATTTGCAATAGCTTTGCCCAACCCAGGATGGGATTCAGCGGCGATCGCAGCTCGTGGGAAAGCACGGCTAGAAACTCATCTTTGATGCGATTGGCGCGTTCAGCCGCTTCCCGTGCGGCCTGCTCTTGGTGAAAGAGCTGTTCGCGGGCGGCTTCGGCTTGCTTGCGATCTGTAATATCGGTCAACGTACCCAGGTAGCCCGAAACCTCACCTGCTTCGCGCTGTAGGGCGGTTGCAGTTCCTTGAATCCAAGTTACTTTGCCTTGCGGCGTTTGAAAGCGGTATTCAGCCGCGAAAACTTGTCCATCTCGACTGGCTTGATACCAAACATCAGCAACCCGCTCTCGGTCGTCAGGGTGAAGCGCAGACACCCATCCTGTGCCTTGAGCTGCCTTGGGTGACATGCCTGCCATCTCACACCAGCGTTCGTTGACATAGAGGCAGTTGCCGTCTGGATTGGTCATAAAAATGCCGACAGGGGCGTGACTGGTGAGGGTGCGGAACCGGTTTTCGCTCTCGCGTCGCGCTTCCTCCGCCTGTTTGCGAGCGGTGATATCCATCACCGTGCCAATGAACCGCAGCGGCTTTCCGTCCACCTCAAAATAGGTTTGCCCTTTGGCGGCAATCCAGCGCTCAATTCCATCCTGAATGCCGATCGTTCGATATTCTGTGTCATAGCTGCCGCCGCTGGACGGGTTGAAGGCCCCCTGCACGACCTGTTCTAAGCGTTCACGATCATCGGGATGCAGTCCCGCAAAAAAGACCTCTACGCTGCTCTCTGCCTCGGTTGGCAACCCAAACATCGCTTTACAACCCGCATCCCAGGTGAGTTTATTGGTAATCAAATTCCAGTCCCAGGTGCCTAGCTGGGCAGACTCGATCGCCATGCGAAGGCGGTCTTCACTCCGGCGCAGAGCGGCTTCGGCCTGCTTGCGCTCGGTCATATCGCTATGAACACCGACCCATTCTCGAATCGCGCCATTCTCCTCAAACACGGGCACAGCTCGCACAGTCATGTGACGATACACGCCATCGTGCCGCCGCAAGCGATGCTCAAATTCATACGGGGCACGGTTCTCTAGGGCGATTAACCAGGCTTGAGTGGTGGCTGCGCGATCGTCGGGATGCACTGCATCGAGCCAGCCCCAGCCTTTCAGTTTGTCGAAAGTTTGTCCGGTAAAGGCGCTCCAGGCAGGTTGCGGGGTCTTAAACTCGCCTCGATCGCCTAGCTCATTCCAAATGATTTGAGCGGTGGCTTCAATCAGCGATCGATAACGCTCCTCACTGGCTTGCAAGGCGGCTTCTGTTTGTTTCCGCTGACTGACATCCTCAAACAAAATGGCAACTTTGCGGCTTTCGGGTTGCTCAATGCGGAAGGCAGACACACCAAACCACCGACCTAAGGCTTCCGAATAGTTTTCATAACGAACCGGTTCTCCCGTCAGGGCAACCCTGCCATAGAGGTCGATCCAGTACTGTTCCAGTTCTGGGTGCAGGTCGCGAGCTGTTTTGCCCTGGGCGTCTTTCAAACCCGAGTGCTTTTCAAAGACTGAGTTGATTTCTAACAAGCGGTAATCGATGGGCTGATTGTCTGCGTCAAACAGCACTTCAGCCATGCAGAAGCCTTGATTCATGTTCTCAAACAGGGCGCGGTAGCGCTCCTCCGAGAGCCGCAGTGCGTCCTCGGCCTGTTTGCGCTCTTCTTCGACGCGCACGCGATCGCTAATGTCGATCACAGAGCCGATATAGCCCTTAAACTCGCCGTCCTCGCCAAACCAGGGACTGGCTGCGTCGATCGCCCAGCAATATTCCCCATCGTTGCGCCGCAAGCGATACTCCAACCGGAAGGCGGCGTGACGTTCGGTTGCCTCTAAGAAGATGGTTTTGGCAGATTCGCTGTCGTCGGGATGCACGGCATCGAGCCAACCTAGCCCCAAACCGGTTTGCTCCGTTTGTCCGGTGAAGTCATACCAGCCCCGGTTGAGATAGGTACAGTAGCCCGTGGAGTCTGTCACCCAAATCATCACTGGCGCATTGTCTGCCATATGACGAAAGCGTTCTTCGCTTTGACGCAGCACTGCTTCTGCCTCAACTCGTTCCGTAATCTCTTCGCAAACGGTGCTGATGCCAACCACCTCGCCGCTCACCTTTAAGGGTAGAAAATGTTCTAGCCAGGTGCGCTGTACGCCGGGTTGCGCTGGCATTTCACCCTGAATTTTGACATTGAGCAGCGGTTCTCCCGTTTCCAGAATCGGGTGTAGCAGTTGCTCGATCGTGTCCCCCAGTTCGGGGAATAGTTCCCGCACGGTATGACCGATGTGGGCTTTAGCGAGGAGTCCGTTGATGTCTGCCAGCTGTTGGTTGATCCGCACAAAGCGGAGGTCTGTATCCAGAACGTTCAGGCCAATGGGGGCAGATTGATAAATCGCTTCGATTTCTGCCAGCTGTCGCTGCAACAAGGCCTTGCTGCGCTTGATGTCATCAATGTTTGTAATGGTGCCAATCCAGCTGGTGATTCGGTTTTGACCGTCACGGGTCGGCATGGCCCTGCAGATAAACCACTGATACGCCCCGTCCCAATGGCGAAAGCGACATTCAGTCTCAAATGGCTCTCCATTGGCGATTGCCTCCTGCCACTGCGCTAGGGCGCGATCGCGATCGTTGGGGTGGACTGTACTGGCTGTCGGGATGCCGATCGACTCGGCTTCACTCAACCCTGTGTATTCATACCAGCGCTGATTCCGATAGGTGACAATTCCAGCAGCATCGGCAGTCCAAATCATTTGCGGCAGGGCTTCCGCTAACTCCCGGTAGCGCTGCTGGCTGGCTTTGAGTTCAGCGGCATCCCGGCTGCGATCTGTGATGTCTAAAAAGGCTCCGACAACCCCTCTGATTTGGTTCTGCTCGTCCCGCAGGGGCGTGGCATAGGAAAGTAACTGGTGTACCTTGCCATTGGGCAGCAGAATGTCAAACTCGGCGTCTCGCACCTCTACCCCCAGTCGGGCCGCCACCTGCATCGGTAACTCAGCAGCAGGAATTTCCTGGCCGTTTTGAAGCACCCGATAGGAAGGTTGTTGATCGGCGGGTGCGCTCTTGGAGATATTGCTGTCAGGGCTAACGCCGAGCAGCTGCCGCAGGTAGGCGTTGTTGTGCATCTGGGCACAGGTGGGGTCGGTGGCGATCGCAATCCCCACCGGCATGAGGTCTAACAGGCTTTGTAGTTCAGCAACCCGGTTGGTCAGATCTTGGTTGAGCTGTTGAACCGCTGTCTCTTGTCGTTGCAGATTGGCCACAGTCTGGCTCAACTGCAACTCCAGCTGCCTGTGCTCCGTCACATCTCGCCAGGAGGCAACAAAGCCATCCTTCAATTTGGCGGCGCGAATATCAAACGCTCGAACCAGCTGCTGTTCGTTGTCATCGCCATAACTATCCTCGTAAACGAGGGAGTCTTTAATCAACGGTTCAGCCGTCTCGACGACCTGGCAATACTCCTCAAACAACCCCGATTCACGATGGGCGGGCAGCACCTCGCATAACCCTCGACCAAGCTGCATTTCTTTGGTCATCCGGTTGTTTTCACAGGCGGCCTGGTTGAGATAGTCGATGCGAAAGTCTACGATCTGCCCCGACTCGTTTCGCTGGGCCGAGAAGATGCCAAAGCAGTCCAGCATATTCTCAACCGATGTTTGAAACTGCTCCTGGCTGCGCTGTAGTTCCTGGCGTAGCTCAGCGTTTTCGATCGCGTCTCGCATGGCCAGACGCAAATCCTCGGGCGTCATGCGGTCTTGCACCAAGTAGTCTGCGGCCCCCTGTTTGAATGCCCGCACGGCTAGCTCTGCATCATCGCGGTCAACTACGACGATGGGGGGGCAGCGATCGCCCATTTGCTCCTGCAAGAGCCGCAGCACCGTGACGCTACTGGATTGGGGACGGTGAAGACCTAGCAAAATGCCATCAACCGGCTGCGATGCCGACAGCATCCCCGCGGAGGGCTGATACTGCTCCGACAAGATGCTGTACTCAACACTCCTATCCTGCTGTAATTGCTGCCTGTAGCCTTGGTCCCCTTCCTCTGAGTCAGCAATGACAAGAAGTGTTCGGTGAATGGGCATGTAGAAACCTAACTTGCAAAGTAACGTGAAGCGAAACTACAGAGTTTGAAATATTTTGAATAGAAAAAATATTCTAAATATCAAAGAGTATTATCAAGCGTAGCGATTCAGGGAGAACCTGCTCAGACGTTGTCGCTGTGGGCGCTTCCCTAGTACCCCTCCCATGGAACCCTGAAGCGCGGGGGTTTTAAGATTATACTCACTGGGTTGCAGGAATAGGTGAGTAACGCCTATAACGCTACTGCTGTCGTCCTCTTCACCATAGAAGCAGCCCCCAGTTTCTGCAAATTTCTTCAGCTTTTTTACACTTGAGTGCGCCAATACTGCTAAGCATTAATACTCCTATAGCTGGAGATTTTTCGCTAAGTCAGCACAGCCTCAATTCTTGTGCAACTCGGGGCGAGATTGGATACAGTAACTCTTTTAGCCCGGCAATTTTCGCTTTGAAAACCAGGCGTGAATAAAAAGGGTTTGAAAAAACAGTACCGGAGTATCAAAGCCGCCCGCTGCAATGATTGCTTCAATTTCAGACGGAGTTAAAGCCGTGATATGCAGACGCCAGGCAGCGCGCACCTTCTCAATGTCTTCTTCACCCCAACCGGAGCCTCCGAGCATTCGCAGCCAAACTTCAAACAAGCTTTGATGAACCGAAGGCGACAGGCCTAGAACTAGATCAGAACTGACCAAAATTCCGCCTGGGCAAAGGCGTTGGGCTATTTGACTAAAAAAGTGGCTCCGCTCGTCCGCTGCTTTAAAGAATTGAGACACCAACAGGCAAGTCGCCGCATCGAACGGGTCAGAAGCGGGCAGCGAGTCAAGAAAGCCTTCGTGGAACGTGCAGCGCGAGGCGATGCCATTTTCTTCAGCCTTTTGACGGCAGATGTCTAGCATCGCAGGCGCAGGCTCGACCGCCGTGAATTGACACTGCGGAAAGGCTTGTGCCAAAGCAATCAGCTCCGTTCCAGTTCCGACGCCGACACACAAAATCCGCGCCTCAGCCGGAAGCTCAGCGAAAATCAGGCGTATCAACGAAAAGAGTGCATCGCGTCCCGATACTCAAAGAGCGGTTTTCCCGTCGTAGGAAGCCGCAACCGTTTGGTCGAACAGAATGAGTGACTGTTGATCTTGCATGATGAAAGCAAAGAAGGCCGCAGTAGCTGAGACGCGTCACGCAAAGCAATGACAGTACAGTATCACTTTGCTTTCGCCTCCAAGGTTTCGAGGCGGCTTTTGAGTTCCTGATTGGATTTCTTCAGATCGTCCAGCTCCTGGCGTAGCTTTTCTACCGCTTTGTCTTTGCCGATCGCTTTCTGAACATCCTGCACCGCTTCCTGGGCGCGGCGGCGCACCCGACCATCGGGGGTGTGATCGGCCAGGCTTTGCAGAATGCCCATCGCCCGCCCAGTTTCAATGCCGCTCAGACCCGACACTGCCGATACCTGGGTGAGGAAGAACGGTTCGCTGGCAATGGCCTCCAGTCGATCCAAGATGCGCTCTATGTTGGGTTTGCTCTGCCCCTTAGAGATCGCCCCTAGGGAACGAATGGCCGCCAGTCGCAGAGCCTGGGGAGTGCCGGGTTCGGTGTACTTGAGCAGCAGATCCAGCGCTTCTTCGGAGGATTTGAACTGGCTGAGGGCCGCGATCGCCCCCGATCTCACCGTCTCATTCCACCCCTGGCGCTCTTTGAGAATGCTCTCTAGCAGCTTGAGGATTTTCTTGTCTTTGGCTTTGCCCTCCAGATCGGCCGCACCTACCTTGCCGAGGGAGCGAATGGCGGCGGCTTCGACGTAGTAGCTGGGGTCGCCTTTTTCGGCGATGCTTTTGAGTGACTTAAAGCTCTCGGCAGTTTTAATGTCACCGAGGGATTCCACCACGGCGCGGCGCACGCGAGCTTCGGGGTCTTGCAGCCCTTTCAACAGTCCCCCAACGGCTTGATCGAGCTTCACCGAAGCCAACTGTTCAGCCACTTCGACACGGACGCCCCAGAAGGGTTCGTCGGTGAGGGCAGCGCTCAGGGCGGTGACGGCTTCGAGGCTGCCTTTTTTGGCCAGGGCGATCGCCGCCGCAATCCGCGATAGGGGGTCGGGGTCGTGTTTGAGCTGAGCCTTGAGTTCCGCCACCGGATACTCCAGCTCGGCGGTTTTGAGGTAGTGGTTGCCGATGTCAAAGCTAATAAAGTCGGGCTTTTTGTCGAGGGGGAAGAACAGCGCCTGCTCCCGCTCATGGATGCGCACGGTGAACGGCTTGACCTCAACTTTGCCAGCCTTTCCTTTGCCCACAAACCCAAAGCCAATCGGAATTTTCAGATCGAACAAGCCGCTGGTGCTGCTGGTGTCACCGTCTTTGGCCTGGGTTTGGGTGACGGTGACTTTGGCCAGGTTGCTGTCGCCATCCCAGCTGTAGGCCACTTTGTAGTCGGGGTGGCCGCCGCGCAGCACGTACTGATCAAACAGGGGTCGCAGGTTGCGGCCAGTGGCCCTATCAATCGCCCGCAGCAGGTCAATGGTTTCCACCGTCTGGTGGGCGTTGTTCTGCACAAAGGTGTGGATCGCCTTCCAGAACAGGGCGTCGCCCAGTTCGGCGCGAATCATGTGGTAGACGCAGGCCCCTTTTTCGTAGATGTGGCGGTCATACAGCTCGATCGCCTCCCGATAGACGTGGGTGACCATGGGGCGGCGGTAGCGGCTCTTGTCTTCGCTCAGGTAGCTGCGGGCCTCGCCCAGGCGGTAGTAGGCGGCATCGTCGGGGCCATACTCCTGCTCGGTCCACATTACTTCGGAGTAGGTGGCCATGCCCTCTTTCACCCAGGCGTGGCTCCAGTGGTTGATCACCAGCAAATCCCCAAACCACTGGTGGGCCAGCTCGTGGACGACCAGGGATTCGGAGTTGCGGTTGTCGATCGCAGCGCGTTCATCCAGCAGGCAGCGATCGGTGAGAATCGTTACCGACGTGTTTTCCATGCCGCCAAAGATGAAGTCGGCAGCGCACACCTGGGCGTACTTGGGGAAGGCGTAGCGGTAGCCGTACTTTTCGCTTAGGAATTCCACCATGCGGGGCGTTTTGCCCATGGTGAGCTGGCCTTGGTCTTTGCGGCCCTTCTCGACGTAGTAGGTGACCGGAATATCTTGCCACTGGTCTTGGATGACGTCGAACTCGCCCACGGCCAAGGCCATCAGGTATGTGGGGTGTACCTGCTGCTGGTGCCAGTGGTAAATTTTGTGGTCACCATCTTCGGTCGTGCTCACCAGTTCGCCATTGGAAACCACCTGGTAGGCGGCGGGGACTCGCACCTTAATCTCTGAGGTCGAGAGCATGCCCGGGTAGTCGAAGCAGGGAAACCAGAAGCGCGAGTCCTCGTCTTCGCCCTGGGTCCACACCTGCACAGGTTTGTCGGGGTAGTGCTTATCAGGACCGATGAAATAGATGCCGCGCTCGGGCTGAACGAGGCGGTAGGCGATCGCTACCGTAAAGCTTTCCCCAGCGATCGTGGGTTTCTTGAGCCGCACTATTAACTGTTCGCCATCGTAGTCAAAGTCTTGCTTAGCGCTGCCCACCTTCACCGATTCGATCTGCTGATTCACCGCATCCAACGTCAAACTATCAACGCCGTCGCGCACAGGATTAATGCGAATTTTGCAGGTGCCTGCGCAAACCTTTTGCTCCAGGTCGAGGCTGAGGTCTAGGGCAATGTGCTCGACCTGGCCAGGGCGATCGGGATTGTAGTGGGGTTTGGCCCCCGGCATTTCAAACGATTTGTAGCCGTTGTTGTCGGTCTGCAAGCTTTCGATCTGAAACGTGCGGCGGGCGGTGGACATGGGCGCAATAAACCTTTTGGTGACGTTAAAGCTTCAGGGCCAAGGCACCGTGCTACCGAGCTGCACACACCTTGGGCCAAACAGTCTAACCCTGACTGGCATAAAGCCATCCTACTCTGAAACGTCTAAAACGTAGTCAGATTGACATTGCTTAAGCTATGTCAATCTATGGGTAGCAGTTGGGCAAGGGATGAGACATTTAACCCAAAACGCCAAGCGTTTGCTCTAAGCATTGAGTAATTTGCTCAGAACGCTGAGTCTTTTGCTTTCAGAGCCGAGTAAATTTCTCTGGATGCCGAATCTTTTGCTCTCAAAGCCGAGTTGTTTTTTCTAGACATTGAGTCTTTTGCTCTGGACGCCGAGTTATTCTCTCGAAGCATCGAGTGATTTACTTGAGCTGTCGAGTAATTTTCTCGGAACGCCAAGTGATTCACGCTAGCTTCCGAGTAATTTTCTTTGAACGTCGATTGATTCACCTAAGTTCTAAGTAACTTGCCGAAATGCCGTGTTTTTAAACCAACGTTCGAGCTGCTGACCGCGCTCGCCAATGCACAACCGCTCAACTTACAAAGTCCTGTTTCGAAGCCAATATTGTGTAGGGGCATTGCAGTGCAATGCCCCTACCGCTGAGTCAATCAGCCGTCCGACACAGAAGACGGCTCTGCCCAAAGTGGGATTTATGTCATGAATCGCCATCACCGCTGACAAAGTTTCTTACTATCAAAGAGCAAGCCCTGAAGAGTAAAACCTTAGAGCGAAAACCTCGATCTAAGCAGCGCTATAGGTTGTGTTTTAGCAATAGCCCAACGCGCCATCGGGGTTGGTCTTAGTATGTCAAGCCGCTCTATAAAAGCACCCTGCGATCGACCTCGTTACAGTACTGTTTGGACTCCAAAACCATGCCTATACTAAATCCCCAACAAGAAAAAACGCTGTCAGCCTTCATCACCGCCCTAGGGCAGCAAGACAGCGCATTGCCAGAAGGATTGCAAAAACAGATTCATGCCATTGGTCAAAATCTAGAGGCTCGCATTTTAGAACTGCCTACGATCGCCGCCAGCCTGCCGCATTTGAACCAGGCCTACCAAACGGCTCTATCTGATACCCAGGCCGACGCACCGGCTGCCACCTTTGCGTCTAGCACCAGTCAATCCGACAGCGACAAACAGTTTGATCGCGCCGTTGATATTCTCACCGCTGACGACCCGGTGCAAGCGGCCAAGCGCAGTCGCACCCCGCTAGGACAAATCGCCTCAAATCCGCTGAAGCGGCTCTTTGGCAGAGGCTAAATCTGTTGGCACGCTGCCCCACGATTGCCGGTCCCCAGCGATAGACTCAAACTATTGATGGGTAATCACCATGGCTCACCTCACCGCCCGCCGCCCCCAAAACGTAGAGGGCGATCTCTACGTCGATAGCTCCTGCATTGACTGCGACACCTGCCGCTGGATGGTTCCGGATGTATTTACCCGTGAGGCTGGACAGTCGGCGGTAGTGCACCAGCCCGAGACAGCGGCAGAACGGCTGGCCGCCTTGCAAGCATTGCTTGCCTGCCCCACCGCCTCCATTGGCACCGTGGAGCCGCCCAAAGGTATGAAGGCGGCGCAAGCCAGCTTTCCTATCCCTGTCACCGACAACATCTATCACTGCGGCTACCACTCCGAAAAATCCTACGGGGCGGCCAGCTACTTCATTCAGCGGCCCGAGGGCAACGTGTTGGTCGATTCGCCCCGCTTTGCCGCCCCTCTAGTGAAGCAGCTCGAAGCCCTAGGTGGCGTGCGCTACCTCTACCTCACCCACCAGGATGATGTGGCCGACCACCAGCAGTTTCATGACCGGTTTGGCTGCGATCGCATTCTCCACGTCGACGACATCGGCTCCAGCACCGCATCGGTAGAGATTCAGATTCAAGGCACTGACTCGGTAGAGCTAGCGCTCGACCTGACAATTATTCCCGTGCCGGGGCACACCAAGGGGCACACGGTGCTGCTGTACGACAACCGCGTCTTGTTTACTGGCGATCACCTGGCTTGGTCGGTGCGACTGCATCAGCTCCACGCCTTTCGCTCTGTCTGCTGGTATTCCTGGCCTGAGCAAATCAAGTCGATGGAAAGGTTGGCTGCCTACGACTTTGAGTGGGTGCTGCCTGGCCACGGTCGCCGCCACCACGCGGACAAAGCCACCATGCATCAGCACATGCAGAAGTGTCTCGACTGGATGAAGGCGCAGTAGGGTTGGGGCTGCAGAAAGAACGAGTTTGACTGCGATCGCAGCTTCAGGCGATCGCAAAGCCTCTGCTAGCCCTCTCCCCCAGCCCCTCTCCCAGGGAGGAGAGGGGAGCCGGAAAACTTTTCGAAGTTCCTCGCTCTGCTTGGGAAAGGGCTAGATCTCGTCATGAGAGATTGTTTCCGATCTACTAAGTCTCTACAGATCGAAGACGTAGCGCACTGCGCCAGAGTCTGGATCGTTGGTGACATCGGCATAGCCGCAGCGCAGCGCCTCATGAATTAGGGCGTCTACGCGATCGGTGCTCAGTCCGGTGTGGAGCGCTACCTGTGCCTTTGAAAGCTTGCCTCCGTTGGCGTAGGCTACCCTTAGCAGCTGCTGCATCGAGTCAGTTTGAAGCTGGGCAACGCCCTGGGCGGCGACCAAGTTTCGCTCCATCGGCACTGGCATTACCAAACCTTCTTCGCCCCACTCGGTCAAATATTGTCGCCGCAAGTAATCGTTGCGGTTTTTGACCATACCGGGCACCAGCACCAGATCGATGAGTTGGCCAAAGCCAAACAAGCCAAAGGTACAGAGGTAGACGATTCCCAACACAACCTGCCCGGTATAAAACCGATGTAGCCCGCAGATACCCAAGAAACCTAGCGTCCAGAGCATGTAGGCTGTTTCGGTTTTTGCTCGTGCCATGGTGGGTTGGTCCTTGAGGGTGCTAGGGGCTGCAAACCTAGAATCGACTTGCAGCAGCCACTTAGAGCCCATTATAGACAGCCGATTTTTTAGAGTGCTGCCCCTGTAACCGGCCTGTAATACGCTTGCTTCTGGGGTGGCGAGGACAATGCGCTGGGTAAAGTCGGCGTGGAGTTTGTGGGAAGTAGGTGGGTAGGTGGGTGGATGAGTGGGAGGGTGGATGGGTATGGGTAAACGGCGATCGCCCTGAAACGGTGTTTGCCATGTTCCATTATTCAGGATGTCGCCAAGGTCCCGTGTCATTCAAGAAGGGCGAAAACTCGGGGGTTGACCAGGTGAGGGGCAGGCTGCCTTCGACGCGGTAGCCCTGGTTTACACAGAAGCGCAGCAGACGTTCGGCCCCTTCGTAGACCACAATTTCGGGACTATCCCAAATCACTTCGGCAGTGCCGCTGAGGTAGAGCAAGTCACCCCGGTCGAAATCGATGAAGATCAGTCCAGCGCGAGGGTTGAGTTCCAAATTGCCAAAGGTGTTGAAGTGCAAGTTGCCCGAAAAATCTGGAATCGTGAGCGTCTGCGCGTCGTCAATTCTCACAAAGCCCGGTTTGCCACCCCGGTGCGACACATCCACACCGCTGGCTGATCCTGCCGACGCATTTTGATAGGCGGTGGCAATAAAGAAGGTATCGGCAGCAGCGATCAGCGCCCTTTCCGCATCTCCCAGCATCACCAGGGCCTGTACGGGTTTAGCCGCCGCTGCATCAAAAGATTGCAGATCAAACTGCCGCGCCTGAATGTATTGGGGGCAGTTGCCAAAGCTCTGGCCCACCGCCACCGTAAATCCTTCCGGCTGAATGTCCGTTATGGTGCCGTTTAGGCGGTTGCGGCGGCGGGTGTGCAGCTCAATGCCGAGCAAACTAATATCAGCCCCCACCGTTAGGGTAGTGTGCAGCGGGTCGGCAAATAGGGGTTGAGCAGCAATGTGCAAGGTGCCGCGATCGGGGGAGGTGATGAACCCCGGCTCCCCGACCAAAATTGAGGCCCAGGGCTGACCATCACTCGCCACCGTGCCCACCAAAATGTAGGACAGCTGGGCAAAAAATTCGTGGTGCTGGTCAGGCAAGTAGTCTCGAATAATCCGTCGCCCTTGCCTATCCATGCGCTCTTGCACCCCCAGTCGGGTCTGAATCGCTAGTTCTCCGGTGTGGAAAGGGGAGTCATCCTGAGGCCAGCCTAGATTTGTCATGGCGTTTTACACCCCAGCCATAGCGATGAAGCCGGGCAGCTGCTTGACGCGCTCAATCCAGGCGAGCAGGTTGGGGTAGGCATCGAGGTCAATGTTGCCGTCGCGAGCCAGGGCCACATAGGGGAACACCGCTATATCGGCGATCGTGGGGCGCTCAAACTCCAGCCACAAGCGGCTGTGGAGGTGCTTGTCGAGCTGGGTGAGAATGTGCTCGGCTTTTTGATGCGATCGCTCAATGTTGATATTGGCCACCTTAAACAGGTGGTAAAGCCGCGCATTCTCAGGCCCCTGGCGCACTTCTCCAGCAGCGGTTGAGAGCCAGCGCACCACCTGAGCCAGGGGCAGCGCCTCGGTGGGCAACCAGGTGTCACCCCCATACTGCCGCGCCAGGTAAACCAAAATCGCCTGAGCATCAGCTAGGTTAACCTCACCATCCACCAGCACTGGCACCTGGCCAAAGGGGTTGAGGGCAAGAAATTCGGGAGCTTTGTGGGCGCCCTGCATCAGGTCAACCTGGACCCATTCATAGTCGAGGCCGAGCAGTTCTAGAAAGAGACGAACCTTGTAGCTGTTGCCAGAGACTTCGTGACCGTAGAGCTGAATCATGGTGGGTTCCTTAGGAAAGGGGAGCGGGGGCGATCAAAAGGCTGAAGGACTAATGCCCCGACGATTTTGCCGGTGAGCAGCAGGGCAACGTTAGCCCTGAACTAGGTACCGAACGTTCGGTACACGACTACTGTACTGATCGTTCGGTATACTGTCAATAGGTGAAAATCATTTTTTGGAGACGCGCGGTAATGGCTAAGCCAACTGCGGCTAAGCAGACCTATGTGCCGCCCCTACTTGATCTGTTTCGGCAGTACGGCTACGACGGGGTTAGTTTGTCAAAAATCTCCCAGGCAACGGGTTTGGGCAAGGCCAGTCTCTATCACCACTTCCCGGGCGGCAAAGATGACATGGTGACGACGGTGCTAGACACCCTCGATCAGTGGCTGCAAGCAACGGCGCTAGATGCTTTGGAAAGCGAAGGAGATGCGCTGGCCCGGCTGACGCGCATGGGCGATCGCATTTGTGAGGCCTACAGCCACGGCCAAAAGCCCTGTATGCTCGCCTCGCTAATGCTGGGCTCCGCCAAGGAAAACTTTCAGCCCCAGGTGCAGGGCATGCTGCAACGGTGGATGGGGGCGATCGCCACTGTTCTGACCCAAGCTGGTATGGCAGAATCCCTGGCCCAGGAACGTAGCGAAGAGGCTCTAATCGCCATTCAGGGCGCACTGATTATGGCGCGGGCTATGGACGATGCCGCCATCTTTGAGCGCACTATGCAGCACCTGCCCCAGCAGCTCTGCCGTTAGACTTCTGCAAACTGTACCGGCTTGCCATCTACAGAAATCAAGCGATCGAGGCGAATTTCGGTGCCGTCTTTTAGCCGCAGGTACTCAGCTTTCTCAACCACAAAGAAATCAACACTTTGGCCTTCAGTGCTCACGCCATCGCCGCCCTCGGTGCGGTAGTGAATTGGGCAAGTCTGGTGTAGGGTGGCCAGGGCCTCTAGCTCGTCGTAGAGATCACAGTTAACCGACTGATACTCGTTCATGGGTCAAAACCTCTGAATGAATGTGCGGTAGCACCTCTCGACCAATTTCTTCTAGCACATCACCTGCCGGGCGCTCACCATACTTGAGGTTGAGGCCTACGTGGTTGACGCCGATGTCGCGCAAGTGCAGCAGCAGGTCGAGCAGGCGATCGCGCCCCAACCTGTAACCCAAATGAATTGGCGTCGCCGCAGCGGTCGGGTCATTCACCAGATCGACATAGAGTGATTGGGCATAGGGTTTGAATCGGCCGGGGGCAACGCGATCGACCAGGGCGCGCCAGTCTTGAATCATGCGGGCCTGCATGTGGGGATGGCGCGGGTAATAGAGCCAGCCGTCGGCGTGCTCGGCGATCCATTCGGGGGTTTGGCGGCTGTGGCCCGTTACCAGTAGGGGAATGCTGCCGTGGACGGGTTTGGGCAGCACATCAGCTCCCTCTAGCTGAGTAAGGGAGGAACGAATCACGGGAAATTCTGATGCCAGCGCCTGTTTGAAGTCGGCAAAGGTCTGGCGAAAGCGATCGCCTCGCGTCTCAAAATCAACCCCAAAGGCAGGAAACTCCACCGGGCGATCGCCCGAGGCCACCCCCATCACCAAGCGCCCTCCGGAAAGCTGATCGACCGAAGCCGCTGACTTCGCTAGGTGCAACGGGTGGCGCTGGCTAAAGATAATGCTGCCGGTGGCCAGGGCAATGCGATCGGTCTTCGCCGCCATGTAGCCTAAATAAACCCAGGGGTCAAAAATCTGCCCCACGTCTCCAAAGGTGGGGTCGTAGAGCGGCACATCTCGCACCCAGAGAGCGGCATAGCCCAGGGCCTCAGCTCGCTGGGCCAGCTCTACCTGATGCTGCATAGTGGGAATGTTGCCCTTGTACGCCTCGATAGGAAAGAACACGCCGACCGTCAGCTGATTGGGTTGGAACATGCGATCAAACCCGGTCTGAATGGGGGATGGGTTCATGGGTTATGGCAACGGGATTGCAGCAGGGGTCAAAACGGTTTGAATCGAGGTGCCGGCGCTGAGCAAGCGGTGCACGGGGCAGCGATCGCCAATTTCTCGCAGGCGATCGCGCTGTTCAGCACTCAGGTCGCCCACCAAAGTTAGGTAGGCCACAATGACCGCCTGTTTCTCCACGGTTTGCAGCTCCGCCGCGACGTAGACATTCTCCACCGGCCAGCCCTTGCGCTCGGCATACATTTTGATGGTGATCGCTTTGCAGCTGCCCAGTCCTGCTAAAACTAGCTCCGTTGGAGTCGGCCCCTGGTCGCTGCCGCCGAGGTGGGTTGGCTCGTCGGCAACCAGCTGAAACTTGCGGATAGCCACGTCTTGGCCATAGCGCGATGCGTTCGACGAAACCTGAACTGAGGCCATGGCGATTTCTCCATAGTGCGACTGATGCTTGCGGTTAGAAACCGGGCTTTTAAGGTGACGTTTAGATCTGCTGCTTATCCCCAGAAACCCAATCACTACACCATCTCAAGCGTAGTGATTACGCTTGGCTATGCGCCGCTGTCCACGGACCAGATTGCCCCCGTCACCCAAGCCGATGGCCAGAAAGCAGCAGGGCGATCGCCCCTGCCCCAGATTCCGACCTGTCCGCGCGCTGTGCACTCCGTTTTTGACAATCGGCATTTGATCCACAAGCGCTTAGCCCATAGTGAACCAGACAGACCTTGCCTACACCAGCGCTGCTGTAGGCGTCACCACTCCCGAGACAATCCGCACCGAATCTGGATCGGCCCAGAGCACTAGCTTGGGGTCATAAGGGCTGTTGAGGTATCGGTGACGGGGCAAAATGCGCAGCGACAGGCCCTGTAACCCGCTGGCGGTGTACTCCATTTCCAAGGCGTAGATGCTCCTGCCGTTGGCATCTGGCCCCTGATGGGCCATGGGCACCGCTACCCCCGAGTGAATTTCGCCATCTACTGAGACTGTGCCCTGGTAGAGTTCGACCTGCACATCGTCGGGGGTGAGGGCACCGAGCTGAATGGCGGCGGTCACCTTAAAGGGTTGGTTCACCTGGAGATTAGTCGTGTCAGAGATAGCCACTTCTTCAAAGCGCACGTCATACCAGTGGTCAGCCATGCGGGCTTGCCAGGTGGCCAGCTCTTTGCCGGGGCTGTAGCTCGCCGAGGCTAGGGTAGAGGCGCGATCGCTGGCCGCAAAGTAGCCCAAATTGGCGTAGTCCTTCACCATGCGAGCAGTGTTGAACTGGGGCGTGTTGAAGTAGATCGCCTCCTTCATTTTGGCTACCCAGCCCCGAGGGATTTCGTCTTTGTCGCGATCGTAGAACAGCGGCACCACCTCTTTCTCCAAAATGTCGTAGAGGGCGTTGGCCTCCACGTCGTCTTGGTAGTTAGGGTCGTCGTAGTCTTCGCCGTGGCCGATGGGCCAGCCGGTGCGAATGTAGTCGGCCTCATCCCACCAGCCGTCGAGCACGCTGAGGTTGGGTAGGCCGTTCATCGCCGCCTTCATGCCGCTGGTGCCGCTGGCCTCGCGGGGGCGACGGGGGTTGTTGAGCCACACGTCGCAACCGGCCACCATGTCCCGCGACAGGTGAATGTCGTAGTTGGGTACAAACACAATGGATTTGCTCAACCCCTGATCGCGGGTGAAGTGAATGATGCTGCGGATCAGTTCTTTACCGGGAATGTCTTTGGGGTGGGCCTTGCCCGCAATCACAAACTGCACGCGGCGATCGCCGCCATTACCATTAATGATATTGCGGATGCGTTCGAGGTCGTGGAGGAACAGGGTGGCGCGCTTGTAGGTGGCAAAGCGACGAGCAAAGCCAATGGTGAGCACAAAGGGGTCGAGGCACTCCTGGGCTTCGGTTAGCTCACGGGTTGAGCCGCCGCGATCGCGCGTGCTCTTGGCCAGGCGATCGCGCACCGTCACCACCAGGTGCGATCGGCACTGCTCGTGGTTGCGCCACAGCTCGTCGTCGGGGATGGCGTACACCCGTTCCCACAGCGATGCACCAGGGCTGGCTTCGGCCCAGTTGGGGCCGAGGTAGCGATCGTAGAGCGCCTGGGTTGATCGAGCTACGCAGCTGCGGGCGTGCACCCCATTGGTGATGGCGTAGATCGGCACCTCGCCCAGGGGCAGCCCTGTCCACAGTTCGCCAAACATATCGCGCGACACCTCGGCGTGGAGCTTACTCACCCCGTTGATAAAGGTCGCCGTCTTAATCGCCAGCACCGCCATACTAAAGGGGGCCGAAAAATCTCCTGTATCGGTGCGGCCCAGGGCCAAAAACTCGGCATCGCCCAGGCCAAATCGCTCGCGGTAGCGGCCCAGGTAGTGCAGCACCTTCTCCGGCGGAAACAGGTCGATACCAGCGGGTACCGGGGTGTGGGTGGTAAACATTTGGCTGGCCTGGGCCACCTGAAGCGCCTCAGCAAAGGTCAGGCTCTGTTCTTCAATCAGCACCCGCATGCGCTCTAGGGCCATAAAGGCCGAGTGGCCCTCGTTCATGTGGTAGGCCGTCGGCGTCAGCCCTAAAGCCTTGAGCATGCGAATGCCGCCAATGCCCAGCATCACCTCCTGGTGAATGCGCATGTCGATGTCGCCGCCGTAGAGGCGATCGCAGATGTCCTGGTCGTACTGGTTGTTGGGTTCGATATTGGTGTCGAGCAGATAGAGCGGCACCGTGCCCACCTGCACCCGCCATACCCGCGCGTACACCACCCGCCCCGGATACTCCACCTCGATCCTGAGTTCCTGACCGTTGGCATCCCGCTCCAGGTGCAGGGGCATATTGTAAAAGTCATTGATCGGGTAGCGCTCCTGCTGCCAACCGTCGGCGTTTAGGTACTGGGCAAAGTAGCCCTCCTGGTAAAGCAGGCCCACCGCCACCAGGGGCAGGCCCAGGTCGCTGGCCGACTTGAGGTGATCGCCCGCCAACACCCCCAAACCGCCTGAGTACACTGGCATGCAGGTGGTGAGACCAAATTCCATGGAAAAGTAAGCGTAGCATTCGCCCGAGACTGGGGCCTTGCGGTGTTTTTTGTACCAGGCGCGATCGCTCAGATAGTCCTCCAGCCGCTGGGCCGCCCGGTCCATCTGAGCCAAAAACCCCTCGTCTTCAGCAATCTCATTCAATCGCGCTTGGCTGATAGTGCCCAGCATCAATACTGGGTTGTAGCGGCTCGACTCCCACAGATCGCCGTCCAGTCGCCGAAACAGGTCTACCATCTCCACATCCCAGTCCCAGTGAAGGTTGTAGGCCAGGGTGCGCAGCGCCTCTAGCCGCTGGGGCAGGGCCGGAGTCACATTAAACGTACGAATGGGGCGCATAGGAGAAAATTTGCAAAGATTTCATATAGAGCCATTCTGCCCTCTATCGTCCTGGGGCGGTCGTGAAGCCATGGCTTTTCATACTCTTTTAGCCCTCAACCCGGCCTACAGTAGCGATCCTACCGCTGCAATTAGCGCTTCTCCCCTAATTCCAGGTTATGAAATCCCTACCCGGGGGCATAGCCTAGCGAACTGACCTCAGGGAATAATGGTCTAGGTCAGAAAAATAAACCTAACTATCTATAAAGACAACAAGGACAAGGCTATGACGCAGGACAGGAATAATCAGGGATTTGGAGCCACCCTCGACCAAGACGCTCGCCCCGCAGTCGAGTTTGACCAGTGGGCTAGGGCCGTGCGCCAGCAGATGGTTGCTGCCCTCAAGCGTCGCGGCAACAGCTAAAACTGCGGTGGTCAAAGACCGGCCCTAGGGCAGTCTTAACTACCAGAGCTAGTGGGTGCAAGGTTTAAGCTGTCAGACTCTGAGGTCAAACCTTGCACCCTCAACCTTAAATCTTGCGCTCAACTCTCCATCTCCACAAACTCCCGTCCATAGTCTTGGTAGACTACTGGTGCAATCCCCCTCAAAGCACCCGTACCCCTCATCGCCAACTCTGTGGCCACCAAAAAAACCACCGGCAAAAGCAGCAGTCAGCCCAGTGAAAGCCCTATCTCGACTCCTACCAGTGCGGGCCAGGGGTTTAAGGTTCAGGTATTTTATCTGGCAGCTAGCAGCAACAGTCCCAGCGCTCCCACCAAAGACGCCCTGTGGTTTGCCACTTATCCCATTATTCCGCGTATCGGTGACTGCGTATTTAGAGACGGCGTGTACTACCGAGTAGAGCGCGTCTTTTTGTACGAAAATTTGGCCGCCGGTTGGTGTGCTGATGTTGAGGTTACCTTCTACGGCAGACGCTAATCGAGCCCTAGCAAGTGCTCTAAACAGCGTGTTACAAAACTTATGGGAGGCCCCGGTCTCAATGGCTGTAACGACTGCTGTCACAGTGTTACAGAACGATTAATCTCCAGAAACCTTATGCTAAAGTAGGCGGGTAACATGTTTTGCTTTCGGTAGGCTGGCAATCACAGTCTGATTTCAGTTTTCGGGTAATCGATGTGTACCACTCCGAATCGAACTTGTCTACATTACATGTCAATTTTGGAGTTGTGCCATGTCGATTTATGTAGGAAACCTCGCCTACAATGCTACGGAAGGAGACATCACTGAAGTCTTTTCCGAGTACGGGGCCGTTAGCCGAGTAACGGTGCCCACCGATCGCGAAACCGGTCGCCCCCGGGGCTTCGCGTTTGTCGAGATGGAGAAGGAAGCTGACGAAGACGCTGCCATTGAGGCTCTCGACGGAGCTGAGTGGATGGGTCGCGAGCTGCGCGTTAACAAAGCTCGTCCCAAAGAAAAGCGCGCCGGTGGTGGTGCTCCCCGCGGCAACTTCGGCGGTGGCGGCGGCGGCCGAGATGGTGGCAACCGCGAGTTTTCCCGCTGGTAAATCGCCTAGACACAACTAAATTATTCAGTTGCAGTGGCAGAGGATGACTATCTTCTGCCATTTTGCTGTAGACCTACGGGGCTGTTCCATTCGCAAACAGCATCTCAGACTGGAGGCCACTCCAGCACCCATGGCCCCAGCAGCCCAGTGCGAAAGTCATTGAGAATGCGTTTAGCCGTGCGTTCTACATTGTCCTGAAATTTCTGGGTCGCCACCTGAATTACAAAGTCTTCCCCGGTGCAGTCATCCAGCGTCAGGCCGTAGCGAGCCTGCAAACCATCGCGGTAATCGTCTGGGGAGCCCGTCTGCTGCAAGCCCTTGATCACATCCAGAAACGCGGCGGCTGTGCGCTGGGTATCGTAAGAGGCTTCGCCAATATCGTCACAGATGGCCAGCTTTAGGGCGGCCGCCTGGTCATCCATGCGGGAGGGAATGACGCCTGGCGCGTCGAGCAGGTCGAGATCGCCCGACAGACGAACCCACCGCAGCTGGCGAGTGACTCCGGCTTTGCGGGCGCTAGCCACCACCTTGCGATTTAGCAGTCGGTTGATCAACGCTGACTTGCCCACGTTGGGAAAGCCGATCACCACGGCGCGGACAGGGCGGGGCTTCATGCCGCGAGCCTGGCGGCGCTGGTTGACGGCCTCGCCAGCGGTCTGAGCGGCTTTTGCGATCGCCTTCACCCCCTTACCCTGCTGCCCATCGGTGAAGTAGGGCACCTCCCCCTGCTGACGAAACCAATTCTCCCAAGCGGTGCGGGCCTCGGTTGAAATCATATCGACCCGGTTGATCACCAGCACGCGAGGTTTCTCGCCCACCCAGGTATCAACCTTGGGGTGCCGCGTCGATACCGGAATGCGGGCATCGCGCACCTCGAGCACCACATCCACGCGGTTGAGCTGATCGACCAGGGCTTTTTCTGCCTTGGCGATATGGCCGGGATACCACTGGATTTCGGGGGTGGACATGGGGGTGGGGGTGAGGGAGTGATGGGGTGGGGAGTAGAGAAAAGCTCTTTAGCGATCGCAGGGTGCATCAAGCCAAAAGGTGAGGCGAGACCAATGTGTAGCTTGCAACTAATTCCACGGCGACGCACCTACTGAGAATAAACCTATTTTGGGAAACGGCTTCCCTTACCTAATATCGCTCTTTTGGAGAAGGGGTTCTTCGCAGGGTTCTGCCGAGGGTGCAGAGGCATCCTGGGTGGGAAGGGTGCTGAGGGTGGCCAAAGTTTCGTCGCACCAGGTGAGCCAGCTGGTTTCGTAGTGGATGCCGTTGCGCAGAGTGATGTACTGGAATCGCGACGCTAGAGGCATAGCCTCGGGCTGGGAGAAGTATTTTTGCTCAATATCCCGATAGGCTTCCAGCGTTGCCACATGCTGAGCGCGCTCATGCTCAAGGGTAGCCTCCATGGTTTCCAGCGGCACCAGGTAGCCCACAAAAAGCTTGACCAGCAAATCGTCTTTGGTAGGTACGCATTTAGTGGGCTGAGCAATCCACTCCTTGAGCTGAGCTTTACCCGCTGCGGTGACGCTGTAGATTTTTTTGTCGGGTTTGCCCGCCTGGGCGATCGCTTCGGCAGTGACCAACCCCTGCTGCTCTAACTTGGTCAGCTCGCGGTAAATCTGTTGGTGGCTGGCGTGCCAAAAGAAGCCCACTGAGCCGTCAAACTGCTTGGCCAGATCGTAGCCGCTACAGGGGCGATCGGTGAGGGCCGAAAGAATTGCGTGGGAAAGAGCCATAGAGCAAGTTGCAAAACTAAATATGCAAAATATTGACTATGCATTTAAGTGCATATAGTATTGGGATATTTGGAATGCAAAAAGTTGCATATACACTCAATTGCATTTTCATTATGTCTGTTTTGAGTGATCGCCCCTATCTGCGATCGCATTTGTTCACATCCTTTCCTCACTGGAGAAACGTCGTGGTTAGCCGAATTCAGCCATCCTCCTATGATCGACGTACTCGATTGCCCCTGAGCGGCATCAACTGGCTAGAGCTAAGGGCTGCCTACCGAGCTTTTTTAAGCGATCCCGCCGCCGGTATTCGACACATTCTCGCCGCTGAACGCCGCAGCCAGTGGCAACGCTGGGTCGAGCAGCGCCTGGAACAACAGGCATCTCACCTAGCCCATCGCACAATTTCAGTCGATCTCAATGCCCTGGTGCAGCTACCGCCCGACACCTTAGGCGGTGCCTACGCCCGCCATATGATCCGCTACGGGTTTGACCCTGAAACGTTTATTGCCGATGAGGCCCAAAGCGAGTGGCTGCGCCAGCGCATCGCCATTAGCCACGATATCTACCACATTTACACTGGCTTCGATGCTGCCCCGATTGGTGAGTTTGGGGTAGCCGCCTACACCCTGGTGCAGTATCGAGACTTGCTGAACGTGTTTGTGCTCTCCTTTGTGCCGCTGAGTTTGACCAACCCGCTGTGGACGATGCCACTGCTGCGGGCGCTGTGGCGCGGCTTTCGCATGGGGGTAAGGGGGCAGGCGGCGATCGCCTATCCGCCCGAACTCAACTGGGACAAACCGCTAGCGATCGTCCGCCAAGAACTGGGGCTGGGGAAGTTCTTCGACAACGATTAGCAGCAAAAGATGAGCGGCATTCCAGACTCAGGCCACTCAGCCCAGATGCTGGGAGAGGCGCAGAGCCAGGGCGGCAAGCGTACGCACTGGGTTTGCGGCAGAGCTGAAGGGCATCACCGACATATCGCAGACGTATAGGCCCTGGGTGCCATTGACGCGCAGGTCCTCATCTACTACCGAGGCGGCTGCAAAAGGAGCATTGAATCGGGGCCGGTAAGGCATGCGCAGGGTACCAGCAGCATGGTGCACGGTGCCCCAGCCAAACCCCTTGCCGCCCTGACCATACCAGACCTCGTTGACGGGACGAGCCGGTTGGCCATTGTGGTTAAACTGCGAGAAGAGTTGGAAGGTGACCTGATTGAGCACGGCCCAGATCTCTGGGGTGCCCTTGTTCCACCCCGCCAAGGCCGGGAAGCGCGACTCGGCCAGGCGGTCGGCCCAGCTCAGGTTGCCGAACTGCACCTCTGGCACGTAGCCGAAGGGAGGTGCAGGCTTGACCTCGTTGGTGTCATCAAGGCAGTTGCCAAAGCTGAACTTGATGTCGATGCGGGCCGGGCCAGCGGGGTTGCTAGCTGAGGCGGCGGTGGGATCATTCTCCCGCAGGTGCCAGTATTCGTGGTTGATGTTCATTTCAACGTTGAACGGATAGCGAATCTGGCCGTTGGCGTCGCGCAACCCGCGGGAGTAGAGCACGATTTTGGCGTGGTGGTCGGAGTTAAGACTGACGTTGCCGATGCCCGTGGCGAAGGTAGTAATCTCGCTAGAGGTGGGGTGATCGGTTAGCCCGCGCCCCACTAGAGCCTGGGTTTCAGCGGGCAGCGATGGGTAGAGGCTAGATCGGCGCAGCAGCTTCGGGCTCTCAATCGACCCAGCAGCGAGCACCACCTTACCCGCGTTAAAGACGCGCACCTGCCCGGTCAGGGTATTGCGGGCCACCAGGGCAATTTGGTTGCCCTGCTGCTGAATGTCTTCAACAAAGTGGTTAAGCAGCAGGTGCAGCCCTGGCCCGTCGCTGTCCCTGACCCCAGGAGTGAGGCCCATTTCGTTAATCAGCAGCTCCGCCGTGTTAAAAACCCCGGTGGGCTCGGTGAAAAACTGGTCTTTGGGGGTGCCGTCGGACTCCAGATAGGGCTGGTGCAGTGCCCGAGGGGTTTCTTGAATAGAGAAGTCGAGAGCCAGGGGCGAGCGCCGCAGCTGGGTGACAATCGCCTGGGCAGTAGCCCCCATCGATCGTGACTCGTTCATGATCTCGCCCGCTTGGTTGAGCAGCCCTCCGGCCAGGGCCTGACGCACGCGATCAGGGAAAAAGTCTAGCTCCCACTCCTGGACGCTGGGAATCAGGCCCGACCAAAAGATTGAGCGCCCACCGAAGTTGAGCTGAGGCTTCTCACCGATGAAGTTTTGGGAGTTGGAGTTACCGTTTTGCCAGAAGGTGTCGCAAGCAAAGTGTTTGGCCACGCTGGCGTTGGGAAATCGGCAGAGGTTATAGGTGTGGGTCGGGTAGATGAACGACCCGGCTTCTAAAACAAGAATGCGCTTTTGCTGGCCGAAGCGATCGGCCAGGTCGTCGGCCAGCAGACCGCCGCCGATGCCAGAACCCACCACGATGATATCGAAGTCGTTGCGCGAGCCCATGTACTGCAAAAAGAGGCGCTCCTGCGCCGGGGTTGCAGCGGCAACAAAGTTGGCGTAGGTAGAGGCTGTGAAAGTCATAGGTTGCCCTTGGGGTTGAGGCCAGCGGTGCCCAGCAGCGGGCGCGTCAAACTTCCTTGGAGTTTGGCAAATATCTGCTGGCGAGCCTATTACCCAAGCGGGTACTTTTAAAGGCCAGGACAACCCTCTAGGGGCGATCGCCTACCCGCCCGAACTCAGCCGGGAGAAGTCGCTCGCGATCGTCCGTCAGGATCTAAGGCGGGGAGAATTTTTTGGAGGCCTATGGAGATAGGTGGGTCAAGATGATCTGAATGACGATAGAGAGTCTGATGGGCATTGCCCACCCTACAGGCTGGCAATGCCCCTATGTGCTGTCCTTCTCTAGGGATTGTGGCGCTTACCGCCCATCTACCCATCTACCCATCCACCCGCCTACCCATCCACCTCTTCCCCTACGGAATAATCAGCACCGGGCAGGGCGATAGATTAATCACCCGCGTGGTGACGCTCTCATCTTGCACGTCTTCGATCAGGCCTACACCGCGGCAGCCCATCACAATTAGATCGGCATTGAGCTCATCGGCCACATCGCAGATGACAAAGGCCGGTTGACCTTCTCGCTCAAGCACTTCGGTGTCGATCGATTGGGCTGCGAACAGGGCTTTGGCCTGCCCGAGCAACTTAGCCACCGCCTCGGGGGATGACTGGGCCGAAGGCTGACTCGCCTCCTCCCTCGGTTCGACGACCGACAGCAAAACCAGCCGACTCTGGTGAGCCTTGACCAGTTCTGCCACCTTGGGAGCCGCCTGCTGCGCCTCAGAACTCATGTCGATGGGAAATAAAACCGTCTTGAACATGGCGTATCGAAGGGAACTCACACTCCGGTAAAATGAGGGCGGCAATAGGTAAATATTACGACAGACACAGCACCTGGGCTGGGCTGCACCGCTCCCTCAAATCTACCTTAGTCAAGGTTGGGGCCGCCGCCACCCGCGCGCTGCATAACGTAATAAATGCAGAGTCTTAAACCGTTTTAGGAGGTATATAGCGTGGTTAAAAAATCGGTGGCGAGCCTAACGGCAGCCGACCTTTCGGGTAAGCGGGTACTGGTGCGGGCCGACTTCAACGTGCCCCTTGACGACCAGGGTGCGATCACTGACGACACCCGCATTCGGGCTGCTCTACCCACAATTCAAGATCTCACCGGCAAAGGGGCCAAGGTGATTCTCACCAGCCACTTCGGTCGCCCCAAGGCCCAGGTGGTAGAGAGCATGCGTCTCACCCCGGTTGCTACTCGCCTGAGCGAGCTGCTGGGTCAAGAGGTCATCAAGTGCGACGACTGCATCGGTGACGAAGTTGCCGCCGCCGTAAGCGCGATGGAGAATGGCCAGGTGGCCCTGCTCGAAAACGTGCGCTTCTACGCCGGCGAAGAAGCCAACGACCCTGAGTTTGCTAAGCAGCTCGCCGCCAACGCCGACCTCTATGTGAACGATGCTTTCGGCACCGCCCACCGAGCCCACGCTTCCACTGAGGGCGTGACCAAATACCTCAGCCCCTCCGTAGCGGGCTACCTGATTGAGAAAGAGCTTCAGTATTTGCAGGCGGCGATCGAAAATCCCCAAAAGCCTTTGGCGGCGATCATCGGCGGCTCTAAGGTCTCCAGCAAAATTGGCGTGATTGAGACCCTGCTCGACAAGGTTGACAAGCTGCTGATCGGCGGCGGCATGATCTTCACTTTCTACAAAGCGCGGGGCCTCAACGTGGGCAAATCGCTGGTGGAAGAAGACAAGCTGGAGCTGGCCAAAGCTCTCGAAGCCAAGGCCAAGGAAAAGGGCGTTGACCTGCTGCTGCCCACCGACGTGGTGCTGGCCGACAACTTTGCCCCCGACGCCAATGCTCAAACCACCAGCGTTGACGCCATCCCCGACGGCTGGATGGGCCTCGACATTGGCCCCGACTCGATCAAAGTGTTCCAAGATGCGCTGAAGCAGTGCAAATCGGTGATCTGGAACGGCCCCATGGGCGTGTTTGAGTTCGACAAGTTTGCGGCCGGTACCGAGGCGATCGCCCACACCCTAGCCGAGCTTACCGGCCAGGGCGTCACCACCATCATTGGCGGCGGCGACTCTGTGGCAGCGGTCGAGAAAGTGGGCGTGGCCGAGAAAATGAGCCACATCTCCACCGGCGGCGGCGCTAGCCTGGAGCTGCTCGAAGGCAAAGAGCTGCCCGGCATCGCTGCCCTAGACGACGCCTAGGCCCCAGATTTGCTAGCTGAGGTCTCAGCAAAAAGGGATTGGGGTTCGACAACACCCCAATCCCTTTTTGCTGAATAACAGTCCTAGCCCGCCGACAGCTCCGGAGCGGCCTTACCACGACCGAGCTGAGCCACCACGGCCTCCTTCGCCATGTCAAGCCAGCTGTGCCAGTAGCCTAGGCTCCAGCCCAAGTTGAGAAACCAAAGGAAGAGCGTGGGGCGATCGCGCACCCGCACCACAAACTTCACCGGCACTAGCGGCAGCGACAGAAAACACTTGAACAGCATCCCTTTTGGAAAGCCATAGGCCCAGTGCTTGCGGTATAGCCGAGCAGAGTAGTAGCCAAACTTTTTCAGCCGCCGGAAGTTAGACCTGACGTCACCGCGAAAGCGAAAATTCACCACCGCATCTTTGACTTCGTGCAGCGTCACCCCCAGCGCCTGAATGCGCCAGCAGTAGTCGATGTCTTGCAAGGCCAAAAACTGCCCGTCAAACCCGCCCACCGCCTCATGGTGCACCCGCTTAACCGCTAGGTTGCTGGCTGAGCCAAAGGGCCGAAACGGATGGTAGAGCTTCCCGGTGCCCTCAATGCTGGTCAGCGCAGCAGAAAATTCGTTGCGATCGTTGAGCTGCGCCATCTCGCGTCGGCCGCAGACCAAGTCGTGCTTTTCTAGAGCGGTGGCCATCGCCGCCAGCCAGCCGGGAGCTACCGCATCATCAGCGTCACAGAACAACAGCGCGTCGCCCTGAGCCTGGGCACAGGCCATGTTGCGAGCGTGGGCAGCTCCCCGGCGGGCTGAGGCGTCCACCACCTTTAGATGCGGCATTGTCTGCTGGTAACGCCGCACCACATCTAGGGTGCCGTCGGTCGAACCGTTGTCGCCAACTACAATCTCCCAAGGTCCAGCGAATGCTTGCTGAGATAGGGCATTTAGCTGGTCTGCGATCGTGGTTGCAGCGTTGTAGGCCGGGATAATAACGCTCAGCATAGGGCTGTCAATATGAATTTATATAGATTTTAAGGAAGCAGGTATAGCCATAGACCAAACCTGCTCGTCTACGTATACCCGTCAATGGCGAGACGTAGGTCTCTCCGCAGCAGTTCCTAGCTAGTCTATGAAGATCCCCTCAGGCTGACAAGTCTCTACCGTTGTCAGCAGCAGGCGATCGCCCCTGATGTCTCAAATTATACTTCCGCTAGCAACTGTGGCCTCCCAACACTTAGGACGACTTAGTCTGGGGTTGAAAGTTTGAAAAACGTCAGTTCGGCCTATAGGAAAGTTGGGGCGGGAGGATGGTTTATAAAAACACCTAGTTGAACTCAAGCTCCAGTTAAATTAAGTTAGCTGACCTAAACATCCTCAGAGGCCAAAGGTTCCGCAATCGGTTCCAGGCCTTCGGGCGACCTAGATAGGGGCTCAGCCGCATGGCCTCTGGGGCGATCGAGCACGTCGATAATCCAAGCTTCTTCAATCCAGGTCTTACAGACCACCGCCAGGGGTAGGGCTAACACCAGCCCCACTGGGCCTAGGAAAGTAGCAAAGAAGATTTGAGACACTAGGGTAGCGGCGGGCAGCAGTGACACCTGCTTTTGCATCACCATTGGCGAAAACCAGTAGCTCTCAACGTTTTGAATCAGCACGTAGAGCACAACAACGGCTAACGCTTTACCCGGCGACTGGAGAAGCGCCACAAACACCGGAAACACCGCGCTTAGGGTTGGCCCTAGGTTAGGAATAAAGTTAAACACCCCAGCCAGCACCGCGTGGGCAAAGGCGTAAGGCACCCCCAGCAGCACCAGCCCGGTGAAGCTGATTGTGGCCACAAAGATTGAGCTCAGCGCCACCCCACCCAGCCAGAACATCAGAGAATGCTCGCACTTCGTCAAAATTTCGTCGGCCCGGCGACGGTAGCTCGACGGAAACAGGCGCAGCAGCAGTCTGCGGTAGGCCGGGGGGTTAGCCAGCATCATCAGCGTCAGCACGGCCAGCAGCAGCAGCTGGAGCAAAATCGCCATCGAGCTAGAGAAAAACGTCAGAAAGTTGCCAAACACCGTGGAGCCGATGGAAGCCACCTGACGCAGCAGGTCGGGCAGGGGCGGCAGCACCCGTAAATCTTGCTCAGGAAACCATGCAGGCGGGTTTTCCTGGAAGGCTTCAAACCACCCCCCCAGTTGCTCAAACCCTTTGGGCGTCAGCAGCAGCAGTTCTTGGAACTGGTTGATAAATAAAGGCAGCACTAAGCCCAAAAAAACCACGCCGCCCAACAGCACCAGCGCCCCGGTGACTAGCACGGCGCGATCGCGCGGCCAGCCGTACACCCGCGATAAAAGTCGCACCAGACTGTTGAGCGCAATGGTAATTACCACCGCGGCAAACATTAGTAAAACGATCTGGCGAAACTGCCAAATAATGACGAGGACAATGCCCAGAGCAACCAGGTTGATCCAATCGATGAGCTTCACGGCAATGGCACCTTATGCAGTTAACGACGCCCGTGGCCAAATTGTAGCTGGCTGTAGTGACAGAGAGCTCTAGTATCTATCCTGACTGCGACTGGTATGCTGAATACTTATCGCTCTTTCTTTGGGTGTCATGGTAGCCCCAACTCCAATCTCCCTGCGCGACCAGCAGCACCCGATGATTCGGGGCTTAGCCGATCGCATTGAAGCCACCTGGCGGCAGTATCTCGACCTATCGCCCTACCACCTGCCAGAGGATCTCGGCTACATTGAGGGCCGCCTGGAGGGCGAACGGCTCACCATTGAAAACCAGTGCTACCAGACCCCCCAGTTTCGTAAGCTGCACCTGGAGCTGGCTCGCGTGGGCAAAAACCTGGACATCTTGCACTGCGTGATGTTTCCCCGCCCCGAGTACGCCCTGCCCATGTTTGGCTGCGACCTGGTGGGCGGGCGTGGAAACATCAGCGCCGCCATTGTTGATCTGTCCCCCGTGGGCAACGTTCTACCGGCGGGCTACACCGCTGTTCTGGAGGCCCTGCCGGCCCAGAGCTTTAGTGAAGAGCGCGATCTGCCGGGATGGGGCACCATTTTTTCGCCCTACTGTCGGTTTATTCGCCCAGCCAGCCCTGATGAAGAGACGGCGTTTGTCGATCTGATTGCCACCTACTTGGCTCTGCACTGTCAGCAGGCGATCGCCACCCCAGCGACTCCGGCCCAGCTAGAGAGCATTCTGGCTGGCCAGCGCAATTACTGCGAGCAGCAGCAAAAGAACGACAAAACCCGGCGAGTGCTCGAAAAAGCCTTTGGCGACGCCTGGGCCGAGCGATATATGACCACCGTGCTGTTTGATTTACCAACGGTATAAAGTCATCTGGAATTTAGCCCTTCCATAGGCTCTGGGTTCACTAGAATAAGAAATCTTAGCCATACAGCCGTCGCCATGACCGTCAGCACCCCAGCACCCCTAGAGACCCTCAGCCCAGAGACCCTGAGCCTAACCACCGAGACCGACCTCGCCCCGCGCCGGGGTCGGCTGATTGTGTTTACCGGCCCTAGCGGGGTGGGCAAGGGCACGCTGCTGCGGGCGCTGCGCCACCGCTATCCGGCGCTCAAGCTGTCGGTGTCGGCCACCACGCGATCGCCCCGCCCCGGCGAGGTTAACGGCCAAGACTACTACTTCGTCAGCCGGGACGAATTTCGCGCCATGGTCGAGCAGGGGGAACTGCTGGAGTGGGCCGAGTTCGCGGGCAACCTCTACGGCACTCCCAAGACCCCGGTGCTGAAGGAGATTGAAGCTGGCCAGTGGGTGATTTTAGAAATTGAGCTAGAGGGTGCTCGCCAGGTGCGCACCACCTTTCCCCATGCGCTACAGCTGTTTGTGCTGCCCCCCTCGTTAGAAGAGCTAGAAAGCCGCATTCGCCTGCGAGGGAAGGATGCCGACGATGCCATTCAGCGACGGCTCCAGCGGGCACTGGTTGAAATCGATGCTGCCTCAGAGTTTGACGAGCAAATCGTCAATGACGACCTAGAGGTAGCCCTTCAGCAGCTAGAGAACGCGATCTTTAGAGACTAAATCCAGGCTTTCTCTAGCCCTCCAACCTGAAAGAGATGCCAAAAAGATTCCCCTGACCTCGATAAGGCCAGGGGAATCTTTTTGGCGAGTGTTAGAACGGATCTGGTCTATTCAACGACCGACGCTGAGGCCAGGGCCTGGCGAATAGCTTCTATGCGCTTGCGGTTTACGCCCCCATCAGACTGGCCGAGGCGCGACGCCGATCGCACCTGAATGACGGGCGTAGATGGGTCGAGGTAAAACTCCACATCGTCCACAAAGCCCATCAGCTTGCTAGTGAACTCGGCGTAGAGGTAGCGATCGGTTTTCTCAATAATTTTAGTGCGAGACATGGCGTTGACCACAGCCTCTAGCAGAGCCATGGCCTGAGCGGGGTCGCCACTATAGGCCAAGGGTGCGATCGCATGTTTTGGATCGGCATCACTCTCGCTGATCACACAGTTAGAGGTGTTGGGGCAGGGAGACAGCTTACCGTCTTTGACGCCTAAGTTCGTGGGGCGCTTACCTGCCAAACTGCCCATAAACGGTAGTACTCCCATCGGGCCATCATCCAAAGAAACAGCAGCGCTGGGGTATGCATTGCCCAACAGAGTAATCATAACCAGAGCAACCCCAAAGACAAGGCGAAAAACTGATTTCAACATGATGAAACGTCCAAATCCTTAGGTAGCTCTTTAGTAGGATAGAGCAGATGAGTTAGCTCTGAAACCAGCCCCCCTGCCAGAGGTTAACCATGACCAACGTTGCCGCTACCGCTCCCATCGCCGACCTGCTGCAACGCCAGCGAGCCTACTGGGCCACCGGGGCCACTCGCGGCCTCGACTTTCGTCTCGCCCAGCTCAAAGCGCTGCGAGCGGCGATCGTCAACTATCAGGCAGACATTATTGATGCCGCTAGGCAAGACCTGGGACGCCCTGAGTTTGAGGGCTACTTTGAGGTCGGCACCATCAGCGAGTTGGACTACGCGATCAAGCATCTGCACCGCTGGGTCAAACCTCGCAAGACCTCGCTGCCCCTGAGCCAGCTGCCCGGCTCTGCCTGGGTTCAGCCCGAACCTCTGGGGGTAGTGCTGATTATCGGTCCCTGGAATTACCCTTTTCAGCTGATTGTGTCGCCGCTGATGGGGGCGATCGCTGCTGGCAACTGCGCCATGCTCAAACCCTCGGAGCTGGCCCCAGCTACCTCTAAAGTGCTGGCTCGGCTGATAGCAGACACCTTTGACCCCGCCTACGTAGCCCTAGTGGAAGGCGGCGTGGACACCGCCCAAGCGCTGCTGGCCGAGAAATTTGACCACATCTTTTTTACCGGCGGTGAGCGGATCGGCAAGATTGTGATGCAGGCTGCGGCTCAGCATCTCACGCCAGTCACTCTAGAGCTAGGCGGCAAAAGCCCCTGCATCATCGATGCCGACGTCAACCTGGAGGTTGCGGCCCGGCGCATTGTCTGGGGCAAATTTCTCAATGCGGGGCAAACTTGCGTGGCTCCCGACTATCTGCTCGTCGATGAGCGGGTTAAGGACGGGTTGGTAGCCGCGCTCCAGCAGCGCATTCAGGCCTGCTACGGGGATGACCCCGCCACCAGCCCTGACCTTTCGCGGGTGGTCAACGATCGCCAGTTCGACCGCCTGGTGGGCCTACTGAACCAGGGCAATATTCTTGCTGGGGGGCAGCACGAGCGCAGTGATCGCTACATCGCTCCTACCCTAATCGACGGCATCGGCTGGGATGATTCGATTATGCAGGAGGAGATCTTTGGCCCCATTCTGCCAATTCTCACTTATAAGGATTTGGGGGATGCGATCGCCGCGGTCAACCAGCAGCCCAAACCCCTGGCCCTGTATCTATTTACGCGCGATCGCCAGATGCAGGAACAGGTGCTCGACCGCACCACGGCGGGCTCGGTGTGCATCAACGACGTGATTTTGCAGATCGCCGTCTGGGATTTACCCTTTGGCGGCGTCGGCAGCAGCGGCGTCGGCAGCTACCACGGTCAACACAGCTTCAATACCTTCTCCCACCTCAAGAGTGTGCTCAAAAAGCCCTTCTGGATGGATATGGACTGGCGTTACCCCCCCTACGGCGACAAGGTAAAGCTATTTCAGAAATTTATCGGGCTATCTTAGGCTGGGGCCGTCGATCCTGCTACAACCGTTCAAAATCTAATTTTGCATGGGGGAAAACATCAGCATTAGCGAACGACCTGCTACAGTCCGCTGCTAATGCTGCGTTACAAGGCTGCTCACCGTGCCAACTCTTCTAGTCAAGAACATTCACACCCTGGTCACTATGGATGACCAGCGGCGAGAAATTCGCTCGGGAGCGCTGTTCATTTGCGACCACGTGATTGAGCAGGTAGGTACTACTGAAGAACTTCCCCAGACAGCCGATCGGGTGCTGGATCTGGGTGATCGCCACCTGGTGCTGCCCGGCCTGGTCAACACCCACCATCACTTTTTTCAGACTCTCACCCGAGTGGTGCCAGGGGCACAAAACTCGTCGCTGTTCGACTGGCTCAGCGCCCTCTACCCGTTGTGGCAGCAGCTCACCCCTGAGGCGATCGCCCTCAGCGCCCAGGTCGCCGCTGCCGAGCTGATCTACTCGGGCTGCACCACTGCCAGCGACCACCTCTACCTCTTCCCCAACGACTGCACCCTGGATGACGAAATCGAGGCGGTGCGCCAAACCGGGCTGCGGTTCCACGCCAGCCGGGGCAGCATGAGCATGGGCGAGAGCAAGGGCGGCCTGCCCCCCGACTCGATTGTGGAAGCCGAAGCCGACATTCTTAAAGACTCCCAGCGGCTGATTGAGCAGTACCACGACAACGACCCCTACGCCCTGGTGCGCATTACCCTGGCTCCCTGCTCGCCCTTCAGCGTCTCGACCGAGCTGATGCGAGAATCGGCGGCCCTGGCCCGTAGCTATCCCGGCGTGCGGCTGCACACCCACCTGGCCGAAAACAAATCCGACGTCACATACAGCCTCGACACCTTTGGCCTCACCCCCGGCGACTACGCCGCCTCCGTCAGCTGGCTGGGGGAAGATGTGTGGCACGCCCACTGCGTCAAGCTCGACGACAAAGCCATCCACAGCTTTGGTCAGACCGGTACCGGGGTGGCCCACTGTCCCTGTAGCAACATGCGCTTGGCCAGTGGCATGGCCCCAATTCGGAAAATGCTGGATCACAACGTGCCCGTGGGACTGGGGGTGGATGGGTCGGCCTCTAACGACGGCAGCCACCTGCTGGCCGAGGTTCGCCAGGCCTTTCTCATGGCTCGTGTGCGGGAAGAAAATGCCGGGGCACTGACCGCCCGTGAAGCGCTAGAAATCGCCACTCGCGGCGGTGCTAAAGTGCTGGGTCGCACCGATATTGGCTACCTAGCCCCCGGTATGGCGGCGGATTTTGTCACTGTGAATCTCGATCGCCTAGCGCTATCAGGCACCACCTACGACCCTGTCGCAGCGCTCATTTTCTGCACGATCGATCGCGTCGACTACAGCTTCATCCACGGCAGAGAGGTGCTGAACCCCGAGGGTTTACTGACGCTGGATTTGCCGGTGGTGTTGGAAAAGCATGGGGCGGTGGCGCGATCGCTGGCTGCCTATTGCTAGGCAATGGAAATTTCTCAAATATCGTCGTTCAGGCGAGACGCCTGCCGCAAGCCAGGGCTGGCGTGACAATGGATGCATTTCCGCCGTGAAGTGCTAGCGCAGCGTCAGCTATTGGCGCGAGCTAAGGGCATACACACTTTGCAATATGCTTCTGCCGTCAACAAATGCAGGGGATAAGCTTTTGGTAATACCTATAGCCTTTCATTACTAATTATGGTTACGGCCCCGCAGGTATCCTCTGCCGCGTCCCTAGTTCGTGCAGCTACCCTGGCTGACCTGGCTCAAGAAGGTAGCCTTCGGGTTCAGTTGCAGGGGCACGCTATTGCCCTATTTTATACCGACGGTCAGGTTTACGCCATTGACAACCGCTGCCCCCACATGGGGTTTCCGTTGCAGGGCAGTGTTTGCAAAGATGGCATTCTCACCTGTCCGTGGCACTATGCTCGCTTTGATCTGGCCAGCGGTGGCACCTTCGATGCCTGGGCTGATGATGTGCGGGCCTTTCCGGTGCACCTTCAAGACGGAGAGATTTGGCTGGATTTGTCGCCCCGGGTGGATGGGCGATCGCACCAACGGCAGCGTCTCCAGGACGGTCTGGAGCAGACCCTGTCGCTGGTGATTGCCAAATCGGTAATTGCCCTGCTGGCGGATGAGGTTTCCGCCCGTGAGCCCTTTCGAGTGGGGCTAGCATTTGGCACTCGCCACCTCAAATCTGGCTGGGATACGGGGTTAACCATCCTGACAGCCCTGATGAATCTGCTGCCCACCCTGGAGGAGAGCGATCGCCCCCGAGCGTTGTATCAAGGATTATCTGCCGTAGCCCGAGACAGTGCTGGAGCCCCGCCCCACTTTCCTGTGCATCCCCTACCCCAAACGCAGCCAGACTTTGCCACCCTCAAAGCTTGGTTTCGACAGTTCATTGAACGGCGCGACAGCGAGGCGGCAGAACGCTGTGTATTAACCGCCGTCCGGGCTAAACTTTCCCCCGCCCAAATTGCCGAGATGCTGTTTGCTGCCGCCACTGACCATCGCTACCTCGACGAGGGCCATACGCTAGATTTCATCAATAAGGCCCTGGAGGCGTTAGATCAAGTGCAGTGGCAGGAGGCCGAGTCCGTGCTCGCCAGCCTGATGCCGAGCTTAGCCCAGGCTACTCGCATGGAAGAGGCCAACGCCTGGCGCTACCCGGTAGATTTGGTCGCCATGGTAGAGGCCGCCTTTGCCGACCTACCCGCTGCCCTAGAGACTGGCCAGGCTCAACGGGGGCAATGGTCAGGGGTATCTGAGCTGCTGCCTCTGCTCCTGGGGGATGACCCTCAGGCCACCGTAACCGCTCTGGTCGACGCCCTCCGCCAGGGCTGCACCGAACCCCAACTGGCCAGCCTCGTCACCTACGCGGCGGCCCTGCGGGTGGCCCAGTTCAACACCAACAACGACCACGGCGACTGGAACGCGGCCCATCACCCCTTCACCTACGCTAATACGGTACTCCAGGGGCTGACGCGCTGCCCTAGCCCCGAGCTGCTACGGGGGGTCTTTGATGCCGCCGTGGCGGTATACCTAAACCGTTTCCTCAACGTGCCCCCGGCCCGCCTACCCGACGGTGACGACACCGTAGACGATCCCGAGGCGTTGCTCACGCAACTGTCAGATTTGTTGGATCGGCAACAGCAGGTGCAGGCTATGGGCAAGTTGGTGGCCCAATACCTCTACAGCGGTGGCAATCCGCAGCGGTTGATGGCGCAGCTGGGTCAGTTGATGCTGCGAGAAGATCGCAATTTCCACGTGATTCAATCCCTAGAAGCCGCCTTTCAGCTCTATGCGGTCCTGGGTCATGGCCCTGAGGGCATCAATGCCCTGGTAGCTGCGGCCCGGTACTTGGCGGCCCACTCGCCAACGACGCGATCGCAGGCTCAAACCTACGACATTGCCTACCGTCTGCACCGGGGCGATCGCCTGTTTGAGGTCTGACCTATCGGTCTACACCAACTCGGGCAGGGCCAACGATGGTTGGATTGGAAGCCTGAAATAGTTAGCTACCGCGCCTGCACCAGCAAAAACCCCCGCGTCTTGCCCGACACCGAATCTACTGTGTTGGTGGACTGCCACAGTCTCTCTGCCTGCACCCACACGGGCGGATATTTGTAGCGCGACACGTCCAAAATCAAAAACTGGTCAGTATCAGCATCGTAGGCGGCAACGGGCGAAATGTGGCCACCGCTTTCCTGGCCGATCGCCCGGCGCAGGTAGTTGATCAGCACGTAGCTGTTGGAAGTCTCTAGGTTGGTGCGAATCAAGCTGCGAAACTCCTCTAGGCTTACATCGCCGCCGTGGTGAGTTTCAGCCTGCACGGGGTAGGTTTCGAGAATCCCTTCCAGCTCTGACAAGGTGAGGCCCTGACGGGCGATCGCATCTTTAGCAATAATCGCCTCGGTCTGCTCGTTAAACACATTCTCCTGGGTGAAGTAGTTGCGCTCCCACTCCGGGGCCAAGGGGGCCGGAACCCCCAGCGCGTTGAGCACCATCACCGTGCTAGCCACCCCGCAAAACGCCTGGTTCACCTGAGTGACAAACTGGCTCGTGAGCGGCACATAATCCGCCAGAGCTTCGCTGTCTCGCAACAGCATCTGCCCCTCTGCTGAGGTTAGCGGAACCAGGTGGTCGGGCAGGGGCAAGGTTTGAGAAGCCAACGGTCGGGCTATTAGGGTTACGCCCAGGGCCGTTAGCAGAGCCATGATTTTGCGTTGGCGGCGGGCGATCGCCAGCGATCGACGCGGGAAATTAGTTGCAGGTCTCATCGGGGCTGCTCCTGGGTCAATGTTGTCATTTGCTGACTGAACCAAGCTGCTGCGCTGGTATTAGTGCCCTGGGCCAGCCGTTGCAGGGTTTCATCCAGCAGGGCAATGGGCAGACCTGCCAGCGCCTGAGAGGTTTCGCAGGGCAAGTACTCACCATTCTCCTGCCGCAAAAAGGCAAACACCCGCTGCCCCCGCACATCTACTACCCAATATTCCGGAATGCCGAGGGCGGCATAGAGGTGCTTCTTCTCATCAAGATCGCTGGCCAGGGTGGTGTCAGAGATTTCGCCCACCAGATTAGGCACTCGGATTTGGTTCAAATCAATTCGACGCGGCTCCCCCGGCTGCCACTGAGGATAGTCAGCGCCGACATACAGGACAAGATCGGGCGCACTGGCCCTCACCTCTGCCCGTTCCAACAAGCACCGTCCCAGAGAGCTGAAAACCTCTTCTGGGTGCTGAATAGCCCACAGAAAAAGCAAGCTGGTGAACAAATCGCTGACTGCCGCGTGGCTAATGCCTTCTGCATCCATCGTGACCCACAGCCATCCTTCGTTAAAAGCCAGTTTTGTGTGCTCTCCGCTCGGGTCATCCCGCAGCGCTACATAGTCGGCCCAGGTTGCTCGATGCCACTGGTTTTGGGGAATTGTGCGCGGAGCAGTTTTTGCCAGAGACGTTGCGGTCATAGGTTTAGCCCAATCCTTAATGACCAATGTAAGTCATAGACAGATAGTTATCTTTCAACGCTCTCATTCATCAAAAACAGGTGTTATTCGAGCAATTTCAGTACCAGTCAGACAACCTGTGGATTTCCTACAATTATCAAGAGGGGAGCACAGTCGAATTTGCCAGTATTGGGTTTACCTGTGCGATCGCAACCCTCTACGAAAATATCAGCCAACTCCTGTAACCGTCCTCCGCTAAGCAAGGCCGCCATTATGCCGACCCTCAACCAACCCAGCACCGCTAAAACCCTGCGCAGCATTCAGCGATCCCAAGGTCGCCACTGGGTGGGTGATGGTTTTCCGGTACGGACGCTAATGGCCTACAACGGTCTGGGCCAAACCATTAGCCCCTTTCTGCTGCTTGACTATGCCGGGCCAGCCGAGTTTTCGCCGACCACTGCCCGGCGCGGCGTGGGCGAACACCCCCATCGGGGCTTTGAGACTGTCACCATCGTCTACGACGGCGAGGTCGAGCACCGCGACTCGGCCGGGGGCGGCGGCATCATTGGCCCTGGAGATGTGCAGTGGATGACGGCAGCGGCGGGCTTGGTCCACGAAGAATTTCACGGGCCAAACTTCGCTAAGCATGGCGGTCCCTTTGAGATGGTGCAGCTGTGGGTGAATTTGCCGGCCAAAGACAAAATGTCTGCGCCCCGCTACCAGGGCATTACAAGCGATCGCATTCCCACCATCGAGCTGCCCGAGGGCCAGGGTAGCCTGCGGGTGATTGCTGGAGAATTCCAAAACGCCCAGGGGCCAGCCCAGACCTTTACCCCCATTAATATGTGGGATCTGCGGCTGAGCGGTGGTAGACAGGTGACTCTTGAACTGCCCGAGGGCCACACTACCCTGCTGGTAGTGCTGAAGGGATCGGTGCGCGTCGGTGGGTCGGAGCCAATTTCTGAAGCGGAGATTGGCATCTGCGATCGCGCCCACACCACCCTCATCCTCGACTGCTTGCAAGACACCAAGGCCCTGCTGCTCTCGGGTGCCCCCATCGACGAGCCCATCGTCGGCCACGGCCCCTTTGTGATGAACACCTCTGCAGAAATCTACCAGGCTGTAACCGATTACCAAAGCGGCAAAATGGGGGCACTGACAGCTCAGTAGCCCGGCACAAAAGGTTTAACTTTTGTAAGATCCCCAAAGCACCCTTAGCGCAGCGGGAGATTTTGCACCGGCATGGAACGATTTAACCTGAAAGGGTTCAGACGGTTTTGGGCGATCGCCAAGTCCTACTGGTTTGGCGACGAAAAGTGGAAAGCCGGGGGCCTGCTGCTGCTGATTGCGGTGTTTTTGCTGGGCTACACTGGCCTCAGCGTGGTGCTCAACAACAAGCGCGGCGTGCTGATCTCGGCCCTCTCTGCCAAAGACGAAGCCCGCTTTTGGGAGACGGTGCTGGTGTTTGTCGGCGTGCTTGTGGCCTACGCACCGCTGATGGCGGGCTACGACTACCTGCAAAAGCGGCTGGGGCTAGAGTGGCGACGCTGGCTGACCGGGCGGTTTGTGGCCGACTACTTTGGCGATCGCGCCTTCTACGACATTCAGCAGTTCCACCCCGACATCGACAACCCCGACCAGCGCATTGCTGAGGACGTGAAGAACTTCACCCAGCAATCTTTGGCGCTCCTGTTAGTCGTTGTCAGCTCCGTCTTGCAGGTAATCGCCTTTAGCGGCGTGCTGTGGGGCATCTCCAAAAATCTGGTGGGCTTCCTGGTGCTCTACGCCGTTTTAGGAACACTAGTGACGGTAGGGATCTTTGGTCAGCCCCTGGTACGCCTCAACTTTGAGCAGCTTAAGCGCGAGGCCAACTTTCGCTTTAGCCTGGTGCGCATTCGTGAGAATGCCGAGGCGATCGCATTTTACCGAGGCGAAGCCCAAGAGGCCAGCCAGGTGAATAACCGCTTCATGGCCGCCTTTGAAAATTTCAAAAAGCTAATCATCTGGGAACTCAACCTCAACGCCCTGACCAACGCCTACGAGTTCATTCCCTTTGTGCTGCCGGCGATCGTGGTGGCTCCAGCGGTGTTTTCCGGCGATCTCGAAGTGGGCAAAGTCTCTGAGGCCCAGGGAGCCTTTGTGCGGGTGTTCTTTTCCCTCAACGTCGTCGTGGCTCGGTTCTCAGAATTGACCTCCTTTGGCGCGGGCATCGATCGCCTCTATAGCTTTGCCGAAGCCCTCAATCACCTAGAGCCCGAGGTTGAAGCGGTAGCAGAGCCATCAGCATCCATAGACGGTTCCACAGCGGAAGACTCTCCAGAATCCATAGACCATCCCACGATCGCCATTGAGACCTCAGCTTCCCTAGCGCTGAAGCAGTTCACTCTGCAAACCCCCAACTACCAGCGCACCCTAGTCGAAAATCTCTCTATCAATATTCCTGACAAAACCGGGTTGCTAATTGTGGGGCCGAGCGGCTGCGGCAAAAGTTCGCTATTGAGGGCGATCGCCGGTCTCTGGCATTCCGGCAGCGGCACCATTTACCGCCCCGAGCTAGACAACATTCTCTTTTTGCCCCAAAAGCCCTACATGATTCTCGGCACCCTGCGAGAGCAGCTGCTCTACCCCAACACCAGCCAAGCGGTAGACGATGCTAGCCTCCAAACTGCCCTAGAAAAGGTCAATTTGGCGAACTTGGCCGAGCGCTTTGGCGGTTTTGATGCCGTAGAAGAATGGGGCGACGTGCTCTCTCTAGGCGAGCAGCAGCGACTTACCTTTGCCCGAATTCTAGTCAGCCAGCCCGAATTTGCCATTCTCGACGAGGCCACCAGCGCCCTCGATTTGGCCAACGAGGCCAAGCTTTACGACCATCTGCATCACACCGGCACCACCTTTGTCAGCGTGGGGCACCGCGAATCGCTAGTTGACTATCACCAAGTCACCCTAGAGCTGGCAGAGGACCACTCCTGGGCTATCAAACCCGCAAGCTTAGCCACCGCAGATCTATAACATTGCATGACATTGTGGCCATAAACCGCCATTTAGTTGTGACGGCTACCGTGGGGTCTCAATTTACTGTCTAACCTATGCAATGTGCATTTTCAGATCCCGCTAAAGCCCGCCTTCACGCTAAAACGCACAAGTTCTCAAGTTTTCACAATCTACACAATGCTTTCACAGCCTACGTCTGCGGGGGCATGACAACCAGTGAAGGATAGATTTAGCTTTTGAGAGGGCAGATCTGCGTCAGGGTAGCTAAGATGGATGGATTGCTTAACCAAAAGGTGAGCAACATATTTAGTATCTTAAGAATTAATTAATTTTTGGGCTACAATTTCTATGGGTAACGAGGAGTGTCGTTATGTTTGTCAGACTAGCCGAGCAGCACCGTCAATTTGTTAGAGACCTGGTTATGAACCTGCAAGCACTGGCCACCGTGCTTGAGGAAATGGGCTATCTAGCCTCCTGCTACACCTGTGGCGGCCAAATGAACAGCGCTTCCTTCATGGTGAGCCTGGGCGATGACCACCTGATTCGCTTTTTGGTGTCCGACTACGGCATCACCTGGACCGAAATGCGCGACGATCGCGAGCTGATGAAGCTGGAAGGCGCCGAGGCCATTCACCAACTGCAAGAGTTGGCCAATCTGGTCAAGTTCCGCGTTCAGCCTGCTGGGGCTAAGAAAGTGGTTCCTAGCAGGGTTTAGCACCCCTCGGTCGTGTAGAGCCTTTTGTGAAAGTTATACTTTTGCCCCCCTTAGGGGACTGAGCACCGCTGTGAGCATCGGTGTTTTTTAGTATTTAGGCCCTACTAAGCCAAACTACGACCTAAGCAACACGCCCAAGAAATTGTCAGATTTGCACTGCGATTCCTAAGGAGCGACAGTCTGGTTATAGGAAACGCCTCCTGCAAAGCCTTCTGCAAAACGCGCGCCTCCCCTCAGCCAGCCATTCATAACCTCAGGAGCGCTGCTAAACAGTGAGGACAACTGGATCAGGCAGGTATTCTAGGCAGGCACCACCGTGCGCTCCAGACCCGCGAGGCCAAAGGCGTTGTGCACAGCCCGCAGAGCCGTAACGCCCTCATCTTCGGTCACTACACAGCTAATTTTAATCTCCGAGGTGGCAATCATTTGCAGGTTAATGCCCTGCTCTGAAAGCGCTTTGAACATGCGCGCGGCCACGCCAGGAGCATAGATCATGCCGGTGCCGACGACGCTAACCTTGGCGATCGCCTCATCCACCGCTACATCCCCCAAGCCTAGCTCGGCAGCGGCAGACTCCACTACGGCTTTGGCGGTTTGGGCATCGCCCTGGGCCACAGTAAAGGCAATATCGCGGGTGGCCTGGCCATTCACCAGCCGGCAGCGCTGTGACTGAATGATCATGTCTACACTGACCCCGTGGGTGGCCAGCAGCTGAAAGATGTGGGCCGCCATACCAGGGCGATCGGGCACGCGGCGAATAGCTACCCGAGCTTGCTTAGTGTCTAGGGCTGCGCCGCGCACCACTGGGGCTGCAGCGCCCGTGGACGATGCGCCTTGAGGCATGGGAGACGAGGTGACCTCAAAGGCACCACAGAGGACCGCAATGGCGCGATCGCAGTCTGCCACGTCAATGGTGCAGCTAACTTTCACCTCTGATGTCGAAATTAGCTGAATGTTGATCCCTGCCGCTGCCAAGGAGGAGAACATCTTGGCGGCCACCCCAGGGCGACCAATCATGCCCGCCCCAGCGATGCTAATTTTGGCCATGCGCTGGTCAATCATCACCTCCGCCTGGGTGGTGTCGGTGGGGTTGCTGCGCAGCGCTGGGGCAATGGCCTCGGCCACCGCCTCGGCTCGGTTGAGGTTCGCCCTGACCATGGTGAAGGCGATGTCGTTGGTATTGCCTTCATGGATAGATTGAATGATCAAATCGACGTTTAGCGCTTGGGTGGCCAGCTCACCAAACAGCCGCGCGGCAATACCGGGGCGATCGGGAATGCGCAGCAGCGCTACCTTGGCTTGGTCGGTGTCAAACTCCACGGCATCCACCGGGTGGGCCAGCTCTAGCCCCTCTAAGGGCCGGGGTTGAGGCCGTGGAGAAACCACGCGGGTGCCTGGCTCGTCGGTCCAGCTCGATCGCACCACCAGGGTAACGCCGTAGTTGCGGGCAATCTCCACCGCCCGGGGGTGCAGCACTTTGGCTCCCAAGCTAGCCAGCTCCAGCATTTCATCGCTGGTGATCTCATCCATCAGCTGGGCCTCGGGCACTAGTCGCGGGTCGGTGGTGAGAATGCCCGGCACGTCGGTATAGATTTCGCACTTTTCAGCCTGAAGTGCTGCCGCCAGCGCCACCGCCGAGGTGTCAGATCCGCCCCGGCCCAGGGTGGTAATTTCCAGGTCAGAAGTTTGGCTAATGCCCTGGAAGCCAGCTACCACAATCACCTTACCTTCGTTGATGTGGCGCTGGAGGCGATCGGTCTTGATTTTTAGAATGCGGGCGCGGGTGTGCTCAGCCTCGGTGACAATGCCTACCTGGGCACCGGTCAGGGAAATGGCCTCTTGCCCCAGGGCGTGCAGGGCCATGGTCAGCAGGGCAATGGTCACCTGCTCGCCAGTTGACAGCAGCATATCCATCTCGCGGCGGCTGGGCTGATCGGTAATGTCGTTGGCAAGCTTCACCAGGCCGTCAGTGGTTTTGCCCATGGCCGACACCACCACCACTACCGAGTGACCAGCCTCTACCGTGGCTTTCACCCGCTGGGCCACCGCCTGAATGCGCTCCACGGTGCCTACGGAGGTGCCGCCATATTTCTGTACGATCAGCGTCATAGCCCTATTTCTCGTCTCCCTGCGATCGCGAGGTCGGCCCTCCTCACCCCTTCGTCGAGGCGCAGGAAAGCTCCCCAAATTTTAGCCCCCTTACCGCAGCCCAAACGCGATATTGTCCAGATTGATCGGATAAGGCCCACAAAAATCAGATCTTTTAATTTACCAGCCTGACCCCTGCGATCGAAACCCCTCAGACTCAACTTGTCATAATCTTGGACAGGCTGCATGAAGCTGCACGGATATAGCACAGCGCACAGTATTTAGCGGTATCCTGCTTTATAACGAAAAGTAACGACCTGCTTCCCTGGTATTGCCATGCAGACTGTCTCACGCTCCGACCAAGCCGCTAGGGCCCAAGACACAGCCCGTGAAGACACCTCTCCCACCGTTGAGGTGCCGCCCGTTACCTCCGGCAAACATCAGGTGGTGATTATTGGTGGCGGCTTTGGTGGTCTCTACGCCGCCCAGCAGCTCGGTCGCGCCGACGTGGAAGTCACCCTAATCGACAAGCGCAATTTCCATCTGTTTCAGCCGCTGCTGTACCAGGTGGCCACCGGCGGCCTCTCCCCCGGCGACATTGCCTCTCCTCTGCGCGGCATCCTCAGCGCCCAAAAGAACACACGGGTACTGATGGGGGAGGTCACCAATGTCGACCCTGGCCAGCAGATGGTCAGCCTCGCCGACGGCCGCATTGTGCCCTACGACAGCCTGATTGTGGCCACGGGTATGAGCCACTTTTACTTTGGCCGCGACGACTGGGCCGAGGTAGCCCCCGGTCTCAAAACTGTAGAAGATGCTCTAGAAATGCGTCGCCGCATCTTTGCCGCCTTTGAGAAAGCCGAGAACACTGCTGACCCCGAGCTTAGACAAACCCTGCTCACCTTTGTGATTGTGGGCGGCGGACCCACTGGGGTAGAGCTGGCCGGAGCGCTGGCTGAGCTGGCTTTTCATACCCTACCCAACGACTTTCGCCACATTGACACCACCGATAGCCGCATTCTATTGATTGAGGGCATGGATCGGGTGCTGCCGCCCTTCCCACCCGAGCTATCGACCCGTGCCAACACCGACCTAGAGAAAATGGGTGTCGAGGTGCTAACCCAGTCTCTGGTAACGGATATTTCGGGTCACCAAATTACCCTGAAGCAAGGGGATGAGGTCACTACCCTGCAGGCAGGCACCGTGCTCTGGGCAGCCGGAGTGCGTGACCCCGGCATGGGCGGCATTTTGGCTGAGAGCACCGGGGCAGAGCGCGATCGCTCAGGCAGAGTCATCGTCAACAATGACCTCAGCCTGCCTACCCACCCGAATATTTTTGTGGTTGGTGACCTGGCCCACTTTGCCCACCAGGGCGATCGCCCCCTGCCCGGAGTAGCCCCCGTCGCCATGCAGGAAGGCAAATACGTAGCCAAACTCATTCAAAAGCAGCTCAAAAACGATACCCTTCCCCCGTTTGAGTACAAAGACACCGGCAGCCTGGCGGTTATCGGTCGTCACGCCGCTGTCGTCAACCTACCCTGGGCTAAACTCACCGGATTCTTTGCCTGGTTCGTGTGGCTGTTTGTGCACATCTTTTACTTGATCGAGTTTGACAACAAGCTCGTGGTCATGACCCAGTGGGTAGCCAACTACTTCACCCGCAAGCAGGGGTCACGCCTGATTACCGAGAAGGTGTTCGAGAAAGGTGAAGCCCGCGCCCCAGCAACCCCTGGCTAGGAATCGGGGCTAGCAAGTGATGCAAAGAAGCACCAGACAAACTGTCCGGTGCTTCTTTGCATCACCCTACTTTGAAGAACCAGGTGGCGGTGAGGCGATCGCCTTCTGGACCGCTTTACGGGCGAACGGGTAGTATCAAAAGCCAACGCCAACCCTTAGCGGTTTCTGCCCTAGGCCCTTTCTATTCGCATCAATATGCCCATTGATCCCCAAACCCTGCCTGACTACGAGCGCGATCTGCTGGCTGCCCTAGCCTACTTTTTGGGGCGCGATCCAGAGGCCCAGGCGCGGGCCTGCCTGTGTATGTATCTGCGCCAGGCCGAACCGCGCATTATGGCCCAATTGCGTTACTACGCCCATCGTCTGTCGGCACAAACTGGCAAGCCGATGGAGGCCTATGACCTACTGACGATGATTGCCGAGTCACCCGATGAGGTCAGCGCTCTGCTGCCTGACCTGGGCCAGGTGCACGACCCCAATCTGCCCGATGTGTTCAGCTAGCTTTCTGGCAGGTTAAGTTTCGCAATCTATGCTGAATTTGGGATGTTGCCTGTGTATAGATCCTATCAAGGCAACTCAGTGGAATTTATGATGGCGTCTTTTTGGATATCGGGGCTTAGACTACAATCCAGCACAAGCTGGGGACGTTTTGCGCGACTCATGGGAGCGGCGCTGGTAGGCAGCAGCCTGCTAGCCATACCGGGGCAGCGGGCCCAGGGCCAGTCGATCTCGGCCGCTACCGTGACCGAAATTTTAGACAGCAACCAGGTCTACATTCAAAACCGCGCAGCCCAGGTCAACAGCGTAGCTCAGCAGCGCCAGCAGGTCAGAACGAGGGATGCTCGGGCGTCGCTGCGATTCAACACTGGGGCCGTGGCGCGCCTAGCCCACAACTCTAGTCTGGTGGTGGGTCAATGTGCCCAACTCAACCGAGGCACGCTACTGGTCAACGGCAACCTCAACGGCTGCTCGACCTCAGTCGTTGCTGGAGTGCGAGGCACAATTTATACCATCGAAGTCACCGAGACTGGGGAAACCATTGTTCAGGTGTTCGAAGGGGAAGTGGTGGTGGCGCGCAACCCCGAACCCATTGAGCCGATGGCCGACGACTTTGACCCACGTAACCCATCCCTAGACCCGGCGGTGCCTTCCACCGACCCGGTAGTACCCTTCGTTAATCCTATGGAGCCATCTACGTCTCCGGCTGAGCCATCACCTGTAGGCTCCCCTGACCCTGTCGTTACCCCTGACCCCGTCGTCACCCCTGACCCCGTCGTCACCCCTGACCCTGTCGTTACCCCTGAACCAACTACGCCAACAACTACGCCAACTACGCCAACTACACCGACCGGCGGGCCATTCACTGGACCGTCTCTTTTCCTCACTGCCCCTAAGCAGAGCAACTCTTCACCGGTCGATAGCGAAGACGCTAAACCAACTGATGAAACCCAGTCAGAAACCGTAGACTTTGCGCCAGCGGATTCGATTACCCTGGCAGAGGGGCAGCAGGTCATCGTGGATGCCGAAGATGACGAGGCGGTGATTACACCCCTAAGCCCAGAGGATTTTATTGACCTTTTAGAAGGTCCGCTGATTGACGGTTTTGCGGTAGAAATACCTGGCATGGCTAACCTGCGCCGCTCCTTCGAGCAACTGTTCCCAGGGATACCATTGCCCTACTATTGGGTGCCCGCCATTCCCACCCCGCCAATCCGATTTCCCTTTCCGTTCTAGAGGTAAGCTTCCAGCATGGGAAGCTTGCAGACAGTGAGGAATAGGGGTGCTGCCAGGCTCTGGCACATCCCAGAGCCACTCGTTCAGCGTTGGCGTCTTAGGGAGCGGTTGCCATGGTTAAATCCTATCGACGTATCTTTCAGATTGGGCATGGGCTGATGGTAAGCTGGGCGGTGTTTGGGGCGATCGCCCTCACCTCCCAGCACCCGTGGATTGTGTTGATTGAGGGCCAGGCTCAGTCGTTTTTGCTGCGGCTGCGGGGGCCGGTGCCCCCACCCGAGGAAATTGTGATTGTGGGCATTGACGAATATTCGCTGACCCAGGGCGACCTGTACCAAGCCGATCCAGAACGCTATCCGTTTTTGGAGCCTCTGGCGATCTGGCCGTGGCAGCGCCAAGCCTATGCCCAAGCGATTGAGCAGCTGATGGCCGCTGGGGCTAAGGCGGTGGCCCTTGACGTGTTGCTAGTTGACCCTAGCGGCTACGGACCCGACGATGATGCGGTTTTAGAAGAAACCCTGACTCGGTGGGGCGATCGCGTAGCCCTAGCCGCCGCCTACGACGTTTCAAGCAGCGACTTTGGTCTATTTACCAACCTGTTACAGCCCGTCTATAGCAGCCAGACTCAGGTGGGCCTCATTAACCTAGAGGTCGATGCCGACGGCAAGCATCGCGCCTTTCCCGATCGCGGCATTGAAACCCTGCGGCAGGCCCACAAATTCTCCGATGATTTACCGTCCCTCGCAGGCGCCACCCTGGCGGCAGCCAACTACCCCAACCCAAAGCGCCAGAGCCAACAGCTCTTCTTTTACGGCTCAGCAGGCAGTTTTCCGGTGGTGTCGTTTGTGCAGTTGCTTGACCCTAATAACTGGCCCCTAATCGCCGATCAGTTTGAGGGCAAGATCGTGCTAATTGGCCCCATGGCCACGTCGTTTCAAGACCGCAAGCGCACCCCCAGCGATGAGGCCATGCCGGGGGTTGAAATCCATGCCCACGCCCTCGCCGCGCTGATGGAGGATCGGGTGGTCAACGCTGCGATTGCCAACCCTCTAGCCCAAGGATTGCTGACGGCGGTCGCCATTGGGGCCATCGGTCTATGGCTCGGCTATCGCTTTACGCAGCCCGTGCCCAGGCTAGTGGGCTTTTTGGGTGCGATCGCCACCTGGGGAGCGCTGGCCTATCTACTGATGGTGCATGGCGATCGCCTCATGCCCGTCGCTATCCCCGTCGCCTGTCTGGGCATGGGTGGTGTTACCTACATCGCCACCGGGGCCGTCAGCAACCGACTCGAAGAACAGCGCTTGCGCCGCACCCTAGAGCGCTACGTGGCCCCGTCGGTGGCCCAAGAAATTCTCAACCAGCCCGAAGACTTTACTAGCCTCACCGTGGGGCAAAAGTTTCAGGCGGCGGTGCTGTTTTCAGATATTCGCGGATTTAGCCGCATTTCATATCAGCTGGGGGCAGTTGAAACCGTCAGCTTGCTCAACTCCTACCTGGATGTGATGGTGGATGCCATTCTGGAGCACCGGGGCACCATCGACAAATTCATTGGCGACGCGGTGATGGCCGAGTTCGGCGCACCCAAATCCCTCGGGCCAGAGCAAGATGCCTTGGGGGCTATCTCTGCCGCCCTAGCCATGCGAAAGGCGCTCGCCAGCCTGCGCATTATTCTCAAAGAAAAAGGACTGCCGCCGCTCTACAACGGCATTGGTATCAGCTATGGCGAGCTAGTGGTGGGCAATGTGGGGTCGGTGCAGCGGCTAGAATATACCGCCATTGGCGACACCGTGAACGTGGCCAGCCGCATTGAGGGGCTGACCAAAATGGTGGGCACCGATCTGCTCATCACTCAGCCCTGCTACGACCTGGTGAAAGACCACATCATCACCGTCGATCACGGCACCCACTTCCTGGCCGGGCGCGAGCAAGAATCGGTTCAGGTGTACGGCGTCGTGGCCTTCAAGGGCGAAAGCGATGACCTCTACCAGCAGGTGCAAAAAGACCTCATTCAACACTTGAGCCAGCCGAAGACAATCACCTTGACCAGCAGGGAAAAACCGACCTGATACCAAACCCGCATCACATAACCCCGACTCCCGACAAGCGAAACCGTAAGGGCTTAGGCATAGTCGAGCCAGAGGCTCTATGGCACTTGCCCAATAGAATCGGAGGTTTAACCAAGCAGAATTTAGTGTGACGTTGCGAAAGAAAGCAGGGTGAAGAACAGGGAATAGACTTGGATTTTGGCAATTCTGGATGGTCTTGACGGACGCTTTCCCACAACAAAAAAGGGGGAGTCAGCTTAGATGCTGATCTCACCCCCCTAGCGTCTACAACTCAGAGAAGTAGACAGTGTTAAATTCCACTGTTGAGCGAACTAGACAGCGGCCAGCTCAGGAGCAGGGCGCTTGCTGTGGCGAATGCCTTCGATCGCCGCCGCATAGTCGGGCGCATTGAACACCGCTGAACCAGCCACGATCGCATTGGCCCCAGCTTCTAGCACCTGCCAGGTATTGTTGGCCTTCAGACCACCATCCACTTCAATCCAAGGATCTAGACCACGCTCGTCGCACATGGTGCGCAGGGCGCGAATTTTGTCGACCATGGTGGGGATGAAGCTCTGGCCACCAAAGCCAGGGTTAACGCTCATAATCAGTACCAGATCGCAGAGGTCGAGCACATTCTCAATCAGCGACAGCGGGGTGCCGGGGTTAAGCACCACGCCCGCCTCTTTGCCCAGCTCTTTGATCTGGCCCAGGGTGCGGTGCAGGTGGGGTGAGGCGTTGTGCTCGCAATGAACAGTGATGATGTCAGCGCCAGCCTTAGCGAAATCGGCCACATACTTTTCAGGCTCAACGATCATCAGGTGCACGTCGAGGGGCTTTTGGGTGACGGGGCGAATCGCCTCAACGATCAGGGGGCCGATGGTAATGTTGGGCACAAAGCGACCATCCATCACATCCACATGAATCCAGTCGGCACCGGCTTCATCAGCGGCCTTGATCTCTTCGCCCAAGCGGCTAAAATCCGCCGAGAGAATGGAGGGAGAGATAACAACGGACTTTTGAGAAGAGGTGTGAGGCATGGGGAATGGTTCTCCTGTGCATTTGTGTTTATCGTAACAAAGTCTTAAAATCTCTTCTCAGAAAAGTTCTGAATTTGAGAGAATTCACCATCAATATATGATGAAGCCCTGGCATGGCCTATGGGGCAGTGGTTTCATAAAGTTAAAAAATTAGCTCCCCGTAGGTTGGTGAAATGCAGCGAAACCCAGCGCCGGACTGGGTTTTGTTGAATTCTGCGATCGCGCCATTCGACTCAGTAGATTGCAAATTCTCCGCAGGCCTCACCCCCGGCCCCTCTCGCAGGGATGAGAGGGGAGCCGGAATCAGACTTCAAAGCCCTCTTTCAACTTGGGAGAGGGATGTAGGGTGGGGGCTAGATGAAGACAAGAAAGCATGTCTGTAATCTGCTGAACCTACATATTCAACTTTGATAAACCATTTAGGCATTCGACAGTCGAGCCATCGCTTGACCGGCCAATGCGGCGTGGGTCTCGGCCAGCAGATGCGGAATTTTCTCGGCGTGAGGGCTGCGGCATAGGCATTCGGATAGATCTACCTGGCTCAGATTCTCGGCCTTTTCGCCAGGGAACCAGTGACCCGCGTTGCCCAGCATGTTGTAGCGAGCCTTGGCGTAGTCTTCCATATCAAAGGCGAGCAGCAGGTTGCGCAGCCGCAAAATAGCAGGGATGTTGATGTGGCCCGGAGTCTCGTCGGCGCTGGGCAAACCGATTTTCCAGGTGTGCAGCCAGTCCTCGCCCAGTACAGTTTGGGCGTGGCGGTGCAGGCGATCGAGCACGGGTTTGAGGTGCGCGTCGGCGTCTTCTAGCAGAGGCAGGGTCTTGAGGTGTTCGTCAAAATCAGTGGGGCGCGCCGCACCAATGCTGAGGGTGTGCACCTGGGGATGGCTGAGGCAAAACAGATCGTTGAACACCATTGGGCTGAGCGGATTGCACAGGTCCACTAGCTTGGCCGGGGGACTGTAGAGGTGGCCCCCTTTATCGGATGGGCTAATGATGAAGACGCCGACATCGTGGCGCTGGGCGGTGTCGAGCGCAGCCCAGTTATCCTGATTCACGTAGTACCAGTGCAGGTTGACGTAGTCGAAGGCATCGGAGGCGATCGCTTGCTGAATCACTGCCGTCGGCGCATGGGTCGAAAAGCCAATAAACCGCACCCGCCCCTGGCGCTGAAACTCGCGAGCCACCTCCATGCAGCCGCTAGGACGCAGGGTCCAATCTAAAATTTCGGCGGTGTTGATGCCGTGGAGGCCAAGCAGGTCGACAGTGTCTAAGCGCAGGTTGGCCAGCGATTGAGTTAGATTTTGGCGAAACTCAGCGGGGTCAGCCGTGGGGGAGACTTTAGTTTGCACAATCAGGCTCTCTCGCTCTAACCCCGGCAAAATCTGTCCCAGCTGAATTTCAGACGTGCCATAGCCCCGCGCGGTTTCGATATGGTTAATGCCCACCTCCAGCGCTCGGCGAATAGTGGCCTCTAAATTCTCCTGATTCTTGCGAGGAATATCGGTTGGCGGTACATCTTTCCATGAGTGCTGATACCGCATGCCACCGCAGGAAAATACGGGCATCTGAAGCTCAGTGCGACCAAAGCGGCGGTACTGCATAGGAGAATTTCACAAAAGGGCAAAGGGCTATCCCTCACGGTAGTTAAGGGATTGCTGGTTGTAAAGGTGCGCCTGAGGCAGGGGTGAGAAGAAAGGAGGTTGTAGGAATGCTCAGCCCGTCGAACAACAATGTAACCACAGAGACTAAAGCGTTCTACTAATTTAGCAGGAGGAGCAGATAGACCTTTAGCACGAGCCTCTCTACAGCTATGGGGGCAGATTGATCAAGAGTGCGTTTTAATGACCCCTTTGAGAGATAAGAAACCATTTTCATTTCGCAACCATGTGTGCAGTAGAGGAGCAAACTTCTAATGCTCTTTCCAATGCTGTTCACCAAAAAGATTCATGTTTTACCACAAGAAGCGCTTGCAATATTTCACTAAGCCTGAAAAGCCCGATCCGGTTTATGCAAAACAGCTACAAGAGTTGATTGGCGGGCCTTTCGGTGAAATGTCTGTGATGATGCAGTACCTATTTCAAGGCTGGAACTGCCGAGGTCCTGCAAAATACAAAGACATGATGCTCGACATTGGCACCGAGGAAATTGGCCACGTTGAGATGTTGGCCAATATGATTGCTCATTTGGTTGACAAAGCCCCTGCGGATGTTCAAGAAAAATCCGCTTTGGACCCCATTGTAGAAGGGGTAATGGGCGGCATGAAAACTGAAGATATCATCATGTCTAGCATGAACCCCAAACATGCCATCGTAGCTGGCGGTGGTGCGCTGCCCGCCGACAGCACAGGCTATCCCTGGAACGGTAACTACATCGTGGCCTCGGGCAACCTGATGGCTGACTTTTACTCCAACGTGCAGGCTGAAGCTCAGGGCCGTCTCCAGGCCGTGCGCCTGTACGAAATGTCTACCGACCCCGGCGTCAAAGACACCTTGAGCTACATGATTGCTCGCGATACTATGCACCAAAATCAGTGGCTGGCAGCGATCGAAGAACTCAAGGCCGATGGCTTAGAAGACGTGCCGGTGCCCAGCCGATTCTCGCGATCGCAGGAGAAACAGGACGTCTCTTACCAGTTCTGGAATCTGTCAGAAGGCACCGAAAGCGAGCAGGGGCGTTGGGCCAAAGGTCCTAGCCCTGATGGCAAAGGTGAGTTTGAGTATCTGGAAAATCCAGAACCTCAAGGTCCTGAGGGTGAGGCTCCGATTCCCAACCCCAAACTTTACTCCACTCCTAAGAAGTAGAGTTTCTTGACGCTCAAGCGTAAGTGTTGCTAGACGTTGCACCCTGCGGCGCGCCGACGCGCCGCAGGGTGCAACTGTGCTGTTAGATTCTGCATTGCCTCAATCGAATCTGTCTGCAAAATGCCTAGGAACCCAAGGTGAGGTTCGAGGTGGTGGGCACGCCGTTTTTGGAACAGTTCTGTGCGATCGCTATGTCCGGGAGTAGCCCCTATTGCACCCCAGTCAATCAGACCATTCTGACCCTGCACATGGAACGACACCTATCGCAGGTGGTTTAACGTGAGGAATGCTAAGCCACTGCTGCTCAAACTCTGTGGACGTTGGCAGCGAGCTTTTAGGGTTGATCATTTGCTCTTAAGTTTAGGATGCTGGGCGATCGCCCAGCATCCTAAACCTCATTCGGAACCCGCAAGCAGAAGCCCTAGGTTCGCTTTACAGCTTGCGAACGCTAGCCTGGCCGTCTTTGACTTCGCCTACCAACACTTCGGTGGCTACGCCCACAAAAAGGCCGTTGTCGAGCACTCCGGGGATATTATTGATGGTCTTTTCTAAGCCCGCAGGGTCGTCGATCGCATCAAATTTCACGTCTAAAATCATGTTGCCCTGGTCGGTGATGACGGGACCGTCTTTTTTAATGCCCATGCGCAAGTCGGGCTTGCCGCCGAGGGCTTCCAACGCCTTGGAAACCGGGGTAACGGCCAACGGCATGACTTCCACGGGCAAAGCGAAGGTTGTGCCCAGTTTATCCACCAGCTTCGAGCTATCGACAACGACGATAAATTCTTTGGCAAGGGAATCGACGATTTTCTCGCGGGTGTGGGCAGCGCCACCTCCCTTCACCAAGTTCATTTGAGGGTCAACTTCGTCGGCTCCATCAATAGCCAAAGCAATCTCGTCGCCTTCGTCAAGCGTGGTGAGGGGAATGCCGTACTGCTTGGCCAGCACTGACGCTTGAAAGGAGGTGGGCACGCCCTTGATGTTGCTGATTTCGCCGCTAGCTAGCCGCTCGCCAATGAACTGGATGGCATACGCGGTAGTCGACCCAGTACCTAGGCCTACCACCGTGTTTGACTGCACCCGCGCCGCCGCCTGGCGACCCACTTCCTGCTTCATCAACTTGACAGGATCCATCTCGGTCATGGCTCTAGTTCCTCTTGCAAATCACTGCGTTTTCGGGATCTAGCATGACCTAAAGCGGGGCGGCTGCATAGGGAGGGGTAAGGGGTGGGTGAGTAGATGGGTGGATGGGTGGGGGATGTTTCAATTTGTTGGGATTCTTGATGCTGGGAAGGGGGGTGATCCGCTTTGAAGTAGGAGCCTCTGACTCGCTAACATCGTAGAGTGGGTAGTGCCCACCATCCTCAACTGGGCTTTGTGCCGTGCCTCAACCTCCAACGTTACTCAGCAGTTTATCTTCTGGCCTCAGCGAGGCGGGCTATCAGCGCTTTTGGCACTGGCGGGGCTGGCGCATTCGCTACTGGTTTCACCCTGGGCCAGGGGATGCAGCGGTTCCGCCAGTGCTGCTGATTCACGGGTTTGGGGCCAACCTTAACCAGTGGCGGCACAACTTGCCGGCCTTGAGTCGGGTGGCTCCGGTGTATGCCATTGACCTGCTAGGTTTCGGCGATTCTGAGAAGGCGGCAACGCTCTACGGCGCAGAGCTGTGGGCGGCGCAGGTGGCAGATTTCATTCGTCAGGTAATTGGTCAGCCAGTAGCACTGTTGGGCCATTCCCTCGGGGCTTTAGTGGCGCTAACGGCTGCCCACAACCACCCTGATTGGGTGAAGCAGCTGGCGCTGATTACTCTGCCGTTGGAGGCCAACCGCGAGGATCTGGTGGCGGGCTGGGTGGCGGCTTTGGCGCTGCGAGTCGAGAGTTGGGTGGCCAACCCGCTGCTGATGCGATCGCTCTTTGCCCTGGTGCGTCGTCCCAGCATTTTGCGGCGAGCGCTGGCGGGCATCTACACAGTGGCTGAACGGGTAGACGATGACCTAGTGAATTTATTTGCGCTGCCCCCCAACGATCGCGGTGCGGCCCGAACGCTTTGTTATCTGGTGCGATCGCGCACCAATTCCAGCTTTAGCCCCTCAGTCAAAGACATGGTCGCCACGCTGCCGGTACCCACACTGCTGCTCTGGGGCGACCAAGACCGTGTCATCCCTGTAGCGCTGGCCGCAGGGTTAACGGCCCTAAACCCGCAGCTTTCCCTAGAGGTGGTGCCCGATGGTGGCCACTGCCTCTATGACGAATCTGACGTTGACTTCAACGCTCGCATACAGGTATGGCTGCAGGGAGCAAGCCTATCTTTGCAGCAGTCCTAAGGTTGCCTAGGGCCGCGACACCGGCCCTGCAGAACGCCCCTGCTCTTGGGGCAGCGCTCGCTTTTTGCGCCACTTGCGAATCGCCTGGGCCTCCCGCTGAATGGGGGTCAAATAGGCATCGCTGGGTAGATCAGCAGACTGATCGCCAAATTCGTCGGGCGGGTGCTGACGCGTATTCATGCAGCCGGCCAGCACGTCGAGGTGGGGCTCTAGCTCCAGGGCGCGCTCCAGCTCGTCGATGGTGGTGTAGCGGTCCTGGGAGTCGGGCAGCAGCATGCGATCGAGCACCATGGTCAGGTGGGGGCTGACGGTGACCGTGTGGTGCCAGCGAATCACCCCGCTGTGGGGGTCTTGGTCAAACTCGATGGGGGTGCGGGCGGTGAGCAGATATAGGCAGGTCATGCCCAGGGCGTAGACGTCGCTGGCGTAGCAAGGGCGCAGGGCTAGCTGCTCGGGCGGGGCAAAGCCAGGGGTGCCGACAAACTGGGTGGCCGGAGCCTGCATCGAGCCTTGCTCCTCCACGTCGGACAGGAACTCGCGCACGGCCCCAAAGTCGATCAGCACCAGGCGGCGATCGCGCTCACTGCGAATAATATTGGGGGGCTTAATGTCGCGGTGAATGATGCGATTGCGGTGAATGAACTTCACCACCGGAATAATTTCACGCAGAAAATATTTGACCTGGGCCTCGGTTAACCGCCCGGCACGACGCACCTCTTGGGCCAGGGTTTCGCCATGCACGTACTCCTGCACCAGGTAAAATTCGCCCCCAGTGGTGAAGTAGTCAAGCAGCTGCGGAATCTGCGAATGGCTGCCAAGATTAGCCAAGGCCCGAGCCTCGCGGCGAAACCGTACCTTGGCGCGCTCTAGGGATAGCTCACTGCCCGCTTTGGGGCAAAGTTGCTTAATCACGCAGTAGGGTTCCCCGGGCAGGGTGGCGTTTTGAGCTAAATAGGTAACACCAAAACCGCCCTGGCCCAGCTTCTTCAGCACGCGGTAGCGATCGCGAAACAGCCGGTGCGACTGGTAATAGTGGCGAATTTCAGAATTGGCTGCCCGGTCGAGGGCTTGGCCCGGTGAATTGACCATATATGCTTGTCCTGGCCTCAAAAGAGGGGAAGATGCCTGTTTCCCGGTTCAATGATGAGCCAACCGGGCCGTAGCCCAATGGCAGCTAAAAATGCGCAGGAACACAAAACGCTAGTACATCCGGAGCTAACCGCAGTGCAGGGTTATCCACTACCTTACCAATTCTCCCAACAATACTTAGAAACTTAATAGTTGAGTGGCGGCAATACTACATTAGTAGCAACGATTGAAATTAGGGTATCACGACAGGCCAGCTCTACTCAGCTATAGGTCTCATCTCTATCCAAAGGTGGACTTTTCCTCCGGAAGGATTTGGCTCCTGTGTTGATCGGGCGATGCCGAGACTGTTTTTTCCGCATTGCCCCCTTAGGTAGCATGCCCCAAAGCGACCTCGTCGCAACGGTTAGAACCATTCCAGGGATCTGACCACAACGGATCCCCTCTCCTGCGTGGCCTCTAAAGTTTCATTAAAACCCCAGATCGGCACGGGCCATTTCTGAGGCTTTAAACACCACCTCGTCAGGCAGCTCTTCCCAGGCAGTGGCTCCTACTTGAGTATAAAAAGTGCTGTCGTAGGGACGGGTGCGCACCACCACGGGCATGGGCACGGCATGGCCCAGTACCAGGGCCTGCTGCTTGGAGTCGAGCTTGGCCAGCACCGATCGCAAACTCTGCCCCCCCGACACACCGGTAAAGATAGCGTCAATATCTTTCTCGTCGTTGAGTAGGGCGGTGATGCGGGTGCCAATTTGCGACATCACCTCATTGTCAATGCCCGAGGGCCGTTGATCAACTACCAGCAGGGTGACAAAATATTTGCGCATTTCTCGGGCAATGGTGCCAAAGATGGTCTGCCGCGCTGTGGCTGGGTCGAGAAAGCGGTGGGCCTCTTCGATGGTGATCATCAGCTGACGGGGCCTGTCCACCACGTTCTTGGTCTGCAAGAAGCGATCGGCCTTTTTGACGTAGCTGGCGTGGATGCGCCGGGCAATTACGTTGGTGGCCAACATGTAAGCCAGCATGTTCGACTGGGAGCCAAACTCCACCACCACATGCTTGCCCTCGTCGATGGCTGCGAGAATCTGGGTGATGTAGTTGGTGCCGCTGGCCGCCTTCATATATTTAATGTCGGCCAGTCGGGTGAGCTTGCGCTGCAGCGCCATGATTGATGACTTGCTGCCCATCTTGGTCTCGCAGAATTCCTGGATCTCCTCGTTGGTCATGGTTAGCAGGCGATTGATCCAGGCCTTGCCAAACTCGTTGCGCAGAATGATGGCGTTTTCCAGGCTGGCCTCCGATAGATTCAGCTCGCCCCGCACCAGATTCAGGTCTTCCACATCGATCTGGTCAAAGCTGATGTATAGCTCCTGGGCATCGCGCACGCCGCGTCGCTGGGTAGCCTCGGGGTCGAGGGTAAACATCTGCACCTGACCAGGAAACAGCTGCCTCAGCCCCTTGACGGTGCTAAACTGCTTGCCCTCGCTAACGGCCTCCCAGCCGTACTCGGAGTGCATGTCAAAGATCAAATTGACTGCCGCCTGGCGTTGAATAATGCCCGCCAGCAGCAGCCGGGTGAGAAACGATTTGCCCGTACCCGACTTACCAAAAATGCCGTTGCTGCGCTCCACAAAGCGATCGAGATCCAGACAGACTGGCACCTCCATGTCGATGGGTTGACCGATCGCAAAGTTCCGCCGATGGGGGTCATCTTCCCAACCAAAGATGATGCGAAAGTCGCGATCGCTGGCGTCATACACTTGACTAAAGTGGGCCGGAATCGTCTTCACTGGCAGCAATTCCACGTCAGCGCTACTCTGCACTTCCATCGATCCGTAGCTGCTGTCAGCCCCTTTTTTCTTCGCCTTTCCCTTGCTCCCTACTCCCTCACTCTCCTGCTGCGTAAACATCAGCATCGGCGTCAGGTTGATCGTGCCGTAGGTGCCCGTCCCGGCCAGCACCTCCTGCAAAAACAGGTTCGACGGCTCTGGCGGATGGGCCAAAATGCGCTGGCTGCCGGTGCCTAAGGTGACGTCGGTGAGCATGCAGAAAAACTGCGATCGCTGCCCCTGCACCACCAGAAACTTGCCCACCCGCATGTCTTCTACCGAAATATCGGGGTGCAGGCGCACCTCTAGCCCCTGGCTCAGCGAACCCTGGATGACCGACCCCAGCGGCTGACTCATCCCCATCAGGCAGTCCTCGTACGTATTGTGTTGCCCCTAAGGGCTTAGAGTGGAGCGCCAGCGGCACACAACATGCCTTGGAGTTGGGTTCCACTTTGTTTCACCCAACCTACGCAGCCCTTCAGTTTTCTTTTGACGGCGCTTTCGCCTCGTCAACTCCGCCAATTCTAATACACTTGTCCTGGTTGGCTCAACTTTGATCAAAAATGTCCCGGGCTACCGAGTTCGATAGCTCAGGACAAAATCGTAACCAAGACATTGGCAAGTTCAAAGAGTAGAGTTAAAACCAAATCAAGCCGCTAAAACTGGATGCCGACGCCGCCCTGCACCGAGATAGCCATATTGTTACCTTGGCGGTAGGCATCGAAGGCAAAAATAGCGTTGCCAAAGGCGACTAAGTTGCTATTGGGAAACAGATGGTCAATTCCCGGCTGAACGACAAAAGCTGTCTTGTCACCCACAATAGAGGGGTCGTCGCCACCGCCGCCGACAAACGAGGCCCCGGCTCCCACATACACATCGGTATTCCAGCTCAGCGGCACGTCGTAGGAAACAGTGGGCACGAACGCAAAGTCACCGCCAAAAACAAAGCCCTGAGCCCGCAGCGAAACCGGATACTGCAACAGGCGATAGCGGCCCGAGATCACACCCTGTACACCGCCGCCCTGGCCGGTAGCTGCGTCGCTGGTTAAGCCTATGCCGGCCCCAATGCCGACATAGCTACCGTAGGCTACCTGGGCCTCGGCGGCCTCTGGAGCGATCGCCGCACCCGTAGCGGTAGCGGCCACTGCTAGCAGAGCAGCCCCTGCCGTACGCCCCATCCAACGCCCTAAGCTTTTCATGGAGTTACTCCTCAACCCTTCAAACGATTGTGTGTTGGCTGACTGTGCGGGCTTACCGATGCCGACCCGAACCCATGGCTGTAGGGCGATTTTGGCCCTTATACCCTTAGTCTGCCGATAAGCTTACTGCATGGTTCAGATTTCGACACACCGAATTTTCCCAGTCGGTAAGATTGTTGAGAAATCCGAGGCAGGGGCAGAGGTCTCGCTAGAGAAGCAGCACATCGACGAAAAAGGCGTGTCCATCTACCGCAAATGGCGTGTCTAAGCACCAAGTCTATATAGCTTAAGTGAAGGAACCAACGGGAGGACTCAGACTCAATGGCAGACGGGTATTCTGAGGTTAACTAGCTGACAACTAACACTGCGATCGCTGTGATGAACGATTCCAAAGCCCTCTTTGACTACTGGCACAGCAAAGTACGCCTCAAAAATCTGAGCATTGTCTCTTCCCCTGGCCACGTTGAGACCCATCGCCTGCGCCACGATTGCACCAACTATGATCAACCTCCGCGCCAGCCGCGAAGTCGCGCTGCTAGACGAGCTAGAACGCAGTCAGGTCATTGCCGTCATCAAATACCAGTGCACAGCCCAAGTGCTTCAACGGCGGGCAGGCTTTCTCAACAGCCATATTGCAGAACTTCAGAGCGAAGTTCAAGATCTCGCCCATACCAAGGGCAAGTTTCAAAAGATTATCCAAGCGCTGCAGGAAATCATCTTTGGTAAGGATCAAGATATTCAGGCGCTGCAAAACCGCATCTCTATTCTGGAGACAGAAAACGAGACCTTAAGAGCCGAAACAGAGCAGGCCAAAGCGTATAGCGAGCTTCTCCAAGAGTTTGAAACCCTCAAGAAAGAATTTGAGAAAGTCGCTAAGCGCAAGCAGGAACTTGCCAAAAACAATCAGAGTCTTGGCGGTCGAGTAAGCCATACTAACCGCTTCCGGAACGAGCGCGACGCAGCGCGGGCAGCGGCAGAAGAGCTGCGCCAAAAGCTAGCTCAGGTTACAGACCATAACCAGCACCTCCACAGCGAAAACGAGGCGCTAAAGTCAGAACTATCTCAGCTCCGTCAGCAGACCAAGCTAGGCATTGTAGAAATTCGCCGCAATGGGAATTAATGATTTAAAGGCTAGAGCCTATGAGTTAGCCGGTGTGACTACTACCCGGCAGCTCAAAGCTAAATACGCGGCGATTGCTCAACTCAACCTCCGCCTTAAAGCCTCCTGGCAAGAGGCGAGCGCCGTTCTACAGACGAACCCAGTCAGCGATAGCACCCCAGCCAAAACCATCGCCGAGTTAAGAGCTGAGGTTTATACGCTGGCCCAGGTCTCCACAACTCAGCAGCTCAAAACTAAGTACGAGCATTTAAGAGCACTTAACTTCAGCTTCAAAACGTCCTGGGAAAAGGCTCTCACCCTCTTGAGTGCCAACCAACAGGACTTTCGAGCCTGGCTGGCCAACCCGCCCGAAGAGTACAAGGCCCTATTTGCCGAAATTGAAACAGTTTCCGATAGCTTTAACTCCAAGCTAGAGAAGGTCAAACAGTTGGGGCAAGAAGCTCGGGCGATGGCCATCAGCCTTGAACAGCTAGCCGAGGAATCCCAAGAGGAAGCAGAACAGCTGCGGCAAGAGGCCGAAACTGCCCACCAGATTGCTCAGCAGGCGAATCTCAACTAGCTGAAACCCGTAATCAGCCGGTATTGCGCATCCCTGCTGCGATGCCGTTGATGGTAAGCAGTGCGCCGCGCAGCAACTCGCCTTGGCTGTAGCGCGATCGAATCACCCCCGTCGCCGCCTGGTCTTTGTACTGGCGCAGGCGCTTCAACAGGGCCACCTGCAAAAAGCCCAGAGGCACGATGGTGCCGTTGCGCAGGTAGACCGATCGCTGCAAATCGGGGTCACCATCGAGCAGCCGCTCGCAGTCGGTAATTCGCAGCACCATGTCACGGGTCAAGTAAAACTCTTGAGAAATGGTGCTAAACAGATCCAAAAACCGCTCTTTGTCTTCGGGGGTGGTGAGTTCGCGCACGTAGTGCTCAGCAATTTGCAGATCGACCTTAGCCAGAGTCATCTCCACCTTGGAGATCACCATCTTGAAGAAAGGCCACTTGCTGTAGAAGTAGCGCAGCACCTTGAGGTGTTCTTCAGGCGCTTCGTCCACAAACTCTTGCAAAGCCGTGCCCACCCCGTACCAGGAGGGCAGCAAAAACCGGGCCTGGGTCCAGCTAAACACCCAGGGAATCGCCCGCAGACTACCGAGGTCTTTCTTACCTCCCCGGCGCGAGGGGCGCGAGCTGATCTGGAGCTGGCTAATTTCCTGAATGGGAGTGACTTGGTGGAAGAAGTTGACCAGATCGGGCTGTTCGTAGATCAGCTGACGGTAGTGGCTGCGGGAGCGAGTGGCCAGCTCCTCCATGGTCTCGTTCCAGGGCTGAATGTCGTCGACACTGTTACTCAGCAGGCTGGCCTGAATGACGGCAGTGGTCACCGTCTCCAGGTTGTAGAGAGCCAGGTCAGAGAGGTTGTACTTAGAAGCCAGCACCTCTCCCTGCTCGGTGATTTTGATGCGGCCTTTGATGCTGCGGCCCGGCTGGGCCAAAATCGCCTCGTAGGCCGGGCCGCCGCCGCGCCCTACCGAGCCGCCGCGTCCGTGGAAGATCCGCAGGGAAACGCCGTAGCGATCGGCGGTGGTCTGAAGCGCCTGCTGAGCCTTGTGGATTTCCCAGTTGCTGCTGAGAAAGCCGGAGTCCTTGTTGCTGTCGGAGTAGCCCAGCATCACCTCTTGCAGGGGCACGGCTCGGGGCGTGGCCACGCTGCCGGGGCCTTCGTTGGCGGGCTGCTTGGCTTGGCCTTCTAGCAGGTTGCGATACAGGGGCAACTGAAACAGCTCCTCCATGACCGCTGGGGCGCGCTGGAGGTCTTCGACGGTCTCAAATAGGGGCACCGGCTGCAGGCTGCTCAGCTCGGCGCTGGGGTCGTAGAGACCCGCCTCCTTGGCCAACAGCAGCACCTCCAGCAGGTCGCTGACGGTGTGGCTCATGCTGATCACATAGCTGCCGCAGATGTCAGGGCCAAACTCCTGGTGGAGCTGGCGCACCATGTGCAGAGTAGCGATGGTCTCGCGGGTTTTGGCGGAGAAGGGCAGCTCGCGGGGGGTGAGGGGGCGGCGGGTGGTGAGTTCGCTGACCAGCCAGGCAATTTTGTCGGCCTCGGGCAGCTCGCTATAGGGCTGGGGCAAAACTTGCAGGTACTCGGCGATCTCGTCGAGGGCGTCGGAGTGGCGGGTGCTCTCTTGCCGCAGGTCAAGCTGGGCCAGGTTAAAACCAAAGATTTCGACCTGGCAGATCAGGGTGTTGAGGTCTTGGCAGTTGAGGCCGGTGGCTTCTAAGTTGCGCTGAATCAGCCGCAGCTCGGCTAGAAACTCGTGGCCATAGCGGTAGATGGGCAAGCCGCTGGGGTCGTTGGAGTGGTCGGCAAAGGGGTCACTTTGATAGAGGCGCTGGCTGCGATCGCAGGTGTTCTTGAGCCGCTGCTTGATATAGGCCAGCTTGAGGCGGTAGGGTTCTTGACGGTAGCGAATGGCCAGCTCGTCATAGATGTCGGCCATTTTGACCTGGTCTTGCTCCAGCGATTCGAGCAGCTCGGGCAAAACCTCGCTCCAGTGGAGGGAAAGGCTAAGCAACTCGACCAGGCGATCGATAGATGCCATGTACTTGTTGAGCACCAGGTTGCGCTGGTAGCAGGCGGTCTTCCAAGTGACCTCGGGGGTAACGGAGGGGTTGCCGTCGCGATCGGCCCCTACCCAGGAGCCAAACCGGCAAAAGCGGTGGCGGGGAGGGTCAAGTTCGGGGAAGGTGGTGGCGATCGCCCGCTCAAACCGCTGATATAGCTGGGGCAGGGCATCAAACAGCACCACGTTGAAGTAGTGCAGGGTATAGTCAACTTCGTCGAGCACCGAGGGCTTAAACTGGTGCAGCTCGTCGGTGCGCCACCAGAGGCGAATTTCTTCGGTGAGCTGTTCTTTGAGTTCCTCGATCTCCCAAGAGGAAGCCAGGCCTAGGGTTTGGGCGCTCTCTTCAGCCTGATCCATCTGGCGCAAAATACTGGCGATCCGCCGCTGCTTGTCACGGATAGTGTGGCGCACAATTTCGGTGGGGTGGGCGGTAAACACCAGCCGCACGTCAAGCTGATCGATCAAGTTTTGGATTACCTGGGGCGGCACGTTCAGCCGCTTGAGGGTAGGGAATAGCCAGTGGAAGGTACCTGCCTCTTTGCGGCTGCTGGGGGGGTCGGCAATGCTGCGGGTCAGCAGGTCAGCCTGGAAGAGGTTGCTCGACTCGCTGTCGCTGCTGCTATTGCCAAAAATCGATTGGCCGATGCGCTGAGCCAGCTCCGAGGTTTCGTAGGCGGCCCGGTACTGCTGCTGCTGATCGCGCTGCTCGTAGTGCTGTTCGACGATGTTAATCAGCTGAAAGTAGAGGGCAAAGGCCCGCGAAGCCCGAATGGCGTCTTCGAGGTCAAGAGCTTCGACCACGTCGACCACGGCTTTAACCCGAGCCTCAGCGGCGGTGGGGGCCTGCCCATCAGGGGAGCACATGCGCCGCAGCTGCTGGAGCAGTTTTAGGAGTTCAGGGCCACAGGCGTGCTCCAAGACGTTTTCCCACAGGTCTTCGACCACGCGCAGCCGGTGGCGCAGCAGCAAATCTTGCCACGAGGACTGATCATCCACCGCTGCGGGCAGGCTAGCCGGGTCAGTCTGAGCTGCGGGCCGGGCATCCCCGGAGGAGTGGAGCGTTGAACTCATGGGTATGACAGCAGAGAGAACGGGGATATCGCAAAGATTCTATAGGATTACCCTGACCGGAAGAAGTTTGTCCAGATGAACAAATTGAAATCGTTACAGCGTTATCAGCGCTTATCAAAGCTGTCAGATCCTTCTCTGGCAAAGGTTTTCGAGAAAGCAAAAACCCTGTCAAAACAGACCTAACTCTCCGATGCCGGGGTTGCGATATCGGGTGCACCTAGCGGCATTTTTAAGTTGGGCAAGCGATCGCCTGCGAAGAGCTGCTCGCTGACTAGACCCAGCTGGGTCAGCCCATCGGCCAGGGCACGGGTCACCAAAATACCGAGCAGCACCGGGGGCACCAACAGACCCACCGCCACCTCAGCAGACTGGCGGTTAACCGGGGCAGAATCAGAACGGCGCGACGAGGTCATAGGATAATCACAAGTTGGGGCACAAATGGAGGAAAATCTAGGGTCAAGGCCGCCGCTGAAAGCTCCGTTAGAGGGGTCTCGGGGAGCGATCGCCCAAGCGTACCGTCGGCGCAATTGATCACTAATATATTAGACAAGGGGCCTTACGCTTGACTAGGCAGCCTTGGCCAGGGCGTCCCTGTCATCCCCCCCATTGTTGAGCCAGGTTGTTGAGCAGGTAGGATGGGGCAAGTAGGATGGGGTCAATGGCTGAGCACCCCTGGGCTGACCCAGTTTTGAAATTGCCCCAAAAGAAATCGGCTGATTGGCGCTGGAGTTGGTATAAATTAAACCGACTGCGCCACGGCCAGGCGCTGTCTCACAATTCGGGAGTGTGGCCCTAGCCTAGCCGTTACCCTGACCCCCTATGCCTGTGTCTTTATCCAACCCCACCCTTAGCCCCAACTCACCAACAGCCACCGTGTTGGGCTGGCTGAAGCAGGCCATGGGGTTGCCCACGGCGGAGCTGCACATCAAGCTGCGGGGCAACATTCTCCACGTGCTCTGCGAGACCCCAGCGGCGCTAGATCAGTCGGCGGTGCTGCTCAAGCTGGTGCGATCGCTGATCGAAGGCGGCGACGACCTGGTGCGCCAGCACTACCCCCAGGTGTATCAGCTCTACGTCTACAGTCGGCTAGAGGGCAACCCTACCCCTGAATGGACGGCCCCCATCTATCTCAACCGGCTGGAGCGTCACCTGGCCCAGCTGGTGCTCGAAAACCAGGATGAGGCCGATATCAAGGCCACCCACTCGCTGCTGGAGAAATATAACCAGGGCCAGTCAGCCCGAGGGGTTGAGGGCGGCAGCGGGGCGATCGTACTGTCGAACCTGAGTCTGGCCCGCAAGGGCGATCCCGAGGCAATCGCCTGGTACCTGAGCGAGACCCTCAGCAGCCTTGACGTTGGGGTGTGGGTCAGCATTAAGGCCATACCCGGCACCGCCCACCTGCACCGGATGGCGATTCCCGTTGGGCTAGCGTCGCGGATCGCCGGCGATGATGGCGAAGCCACGGCAGACGACCCAGCGGGCACCGACACAACCATCTCTCGGCTGTGGATTCTCTGCGAGGCTACCTACAGCCCCGACCCCTCGCTGATTGCCCGCCCCACGGCAGAACGGCTACGGCAGCTTCAGCTCACCCAGTTTAAGGATGCGGTGCTGCTGCTCCAGGTGCGGGGCGAAACCAAGCCCGACTGGAGCCTGCGCATTGACCTCACCCCGCCCGAGGAAATGCTGCGGGAGTGGGGCCGCTGGGGCGATACCGATGCGATCGCCCGCCTGCTCTCGGCAGCGGTGGCCAGCTGGCACTTGGGCGTCACCGCCGAGTTGACCAACGGCACCCTGCACCTGATCTGCTCACCCCAGAGCGGCGACCACGATACCCAGCAGGCCGAGGGGCTAGCCGCCCAGGAGGCCGTGCTCGAAGCCCTGACGACACCCCTCAACGACCTCGCCCCCCAGGGCATTCCCCGGGCCGTGATCTACGGCCAAGCCGGGGCCAACGCTACCCCCGCCTGGGTGCAGTACCTCGACCTGCCCGCCGCCGAGCACAGTGCCCTAGCCGACACCCCCGAGTACCTAGGCCAGACCGGCGACCTGCCCGCGATCGCCTTCCTGCTCACCCGGCTGCTCAACCCCAGCCTCGACGACCGCCTGGCCACGGGCGGCCAGCGGGTGCAGCTGCTGCGCCGCGACGGGCTGCTGCACGTCATGGTCGATGGCCCGGTGGCCCCCCGCCGCCGTTTAGTGGCCCCGCCCATCAACGACTATTTGCACTCCCTCAGCCCCATGGGCATTGAAGGAGTGAGGATCTACGGCAGGCGATCGGGGCAGTCGCAGCCCGCCTGGACCTTCGGCCAAGATTTTTTGGCTCGCCGCCGCCTGGTGCCCGAGGCCACCCCAGAGTTCACCGCCTCTGACTCCTACGTCAACGAGCTGCTGGTGCGGCCCGACGGCCCCGTCACTGCCGCCGAAATTGAAGCCGAGTTAGAGGAGGACGTTGCCCTCAGCCAGTGGGTGCAAGACGTATTGGCCCAGGGCCGCCACCTGCTGCTGCGATCGCAGCTGCTGACCAGCGCTACCCCCGACCTGGGCGACGGTGTCGAGAGCCTAGACAACCTGGGCCGCTCCGACGGGTTCAAAATTGCTGTCGTGTGGGCCGCAGTAGGCGTCCTCGTCGCCCTTCAGGTGGATTGGCTGCTGGGGCAGATTATCACCCCGCCGAGCCAGCAGGCCAAGGCTGAAGACATTGCCCCCCCTCCAACCGAGGCTCCTCTAGCCAGCGACCCATTGGCGGAAGATCTGGCAGAGCTTGACTGGCCCGGTTCCCAAAGCAGCGACAACGGCTGGGGCGAAGGTGGCTTTACCAGCGATTCAAACGGCGATACCGCTGGGGCACAATCCCTCGACACCAGCCCTAGTCAGCCCATCGTCGCCATCAATGACCTGGTCGAGCAGGCGTCGTTCTCCAGCTTTAACAGCGACCAGATGAACGAGAAGCTAGCGCTTTACTACCAGCGCCTAGAGCAGTCTGGCCCTCCCGATGTGATGATCGTGGGTAGCTCCCGCGCCCTGCGGGGGGTTGACCCCGTGGCCCTGCGCCAGGAGCTAGCTACCATCGGCTACGACAATGTCAGCATCTTCAACTTCGGCATTAACGGGGCCACCGCCCAGGTGGTTGACCTGGTGATTCGCCAGGTGCTGGAGCCCGACCAGCTGCCCCAGCTAATTATTTGGGCCGACGGGGCGCGGGCCTTTAACAGCGGCCGAGTCGATGCCACCTATAACGCCATTGCGGCCTCCCCCGGCTACCGCGAGGTGGCCAACCGCCGCGCCGAAGAGCTGGAGGCCGTCGCCACCCCCGGCGACCCCACGACCCCGGGTAGCCCCGAAACTTCAACCGGGTCGTTGCCCAAGAGCTACGCCGCCATGGATGAGTGGCTCAGCGGTCGACTGGCCACGGTCTCGGCGGTGTATGCCGATCGCGATCGCCTCAAGGGTTGGTTTCAGCAGCAGCTGATGGTTGCCACCCCTACCCCCACCGGTTCCAGTGAAGAGGGCCTCGACGCCGCCATGCCCGAGGGCAGCACCATCGACTTCGATGGCTTTTTGGCCCTCTCGGTGCGGTTTAACCCGGCCACCTACTACCAAGATTTTGCTCGAGTTTCCGGTCGCTACGACGGCGACTACGACAGCTTTCGCCTAGAGGGCCAACAGGTGGAGGCCTTCGCCAATCTGCTCAGCTTTACCCAAGAGCAGGACATTCCCATCGTGTTCATCAATACCCCGCTCACCGATGAATACCTTGACGACTACCGGCGAGATGCTGAGGCCGAGTTCTTGCAGCACATGCTCAAGCTCTCCACCACCGAGACCGGGTTTCTCTTTCGCGACTTTGCCCAGCTCTGGCCCGATCGCTACGACTACTTCTCAGACCCCAGCCACCTGAACCGCTACGGCGCCTATCAGGTCTCTAGCCAGCTGGGGCAAGACCCGCTAATTGCCTGGCCCCGCCCCGCCACTCCCCCTGCTCCCCCCGCTCTACCATGACCCTGCCCTCCCTGGTCTACGCCCTGTTTTTGCTCAGCGTCGTCGGCGTGTTTTGGACGCTGGAATCGCTCCAGGCGCGGCTGTGGCTGCTGGTGGTGGCCAGCCTGATCTTCTACGCCTCGATTCAGGTGCAGTATCTGCTGCTGATGGTGGCGGTGCTGATCGTGACGTTTTTTGTTGGCAATGCGATCGCCGCCCCCCTCGACTGGCGCATTCCTAACCCCCGCTGGCAGCTAGCTGAACGGGGCTGGAACCAGCGGCGCACCCAGCTGCTGTGGCTGGGCGTAGGCATCAACGTGGCGCTGCTGCTGGGGTTTAAGTATGCCGAAGGACTGTTTCGCTGGCTGGGGATCGAGCTGGGCACCGCCCCGGACGATACTCTTACCCGCATCATCATGCCCCTGGGGCTGAGCTTCTTTGTCTTTGAGTGCATCGCCTACCTGGTAGACGTGTATCGGGGGTCGCCAGCGGCGCTCAACTTCTCTGACTTTGCCGCCTACAAGCTCTACTTCCCAAAGCTGATCTCTGGCCCCATCACCCGCTTTCACCCCTTTATCGACCAGGTTGAGCAGCAGAAGCCGCCGGGCCTCAACACCGCCGTCGAGGGGCTGTGGCTGATCGCCTATGGCGCAATGAAAAAGCTGCTGATTGCCGACCACATAGCCATTTTGGTCAACCTCAGCTTCGACAACCTGGAGCGGGCGGGCAGCGCCGACATCTGGCTGGCCACCTTTGCCTACGGCCTGCAGCTCTACCTCGACTTCAGCGCCTACGTCAATATTGCCCGCGGTAGCGCCCTGCTGATGGGCATTAACCTGCCCCAAAACTTCGACGCCCCCTACTTCACCACCAGCCTGGCCGACTTTTGGCGGCGCTGGCACATCACTCTGGGCGACTGGCTGCGCAACTACCTCTACTTTCCCCTGGGGGGGTCGCGGCGGGGGCTGGTGCGCACCTGCCTCAACCTGATGGCGGTGATGCTGATTGCGGGGGTCTGGCACGGCAACAACTGGGGCTTTTTAATCTGGGGCGGTCTGCATGGGGCGGGTCTGGTGATCCACCGGCTGAGCCTAGCCTGGGGCAAAGCGGTGCCCAAACTCAAGGCGTTTTGGGGCACGCTGCCGGGGACGGGGCTGGGCTGGCTGCTCACCCAGGGGCTGGTGTTCTTTAGCTGGCTATTCTTTCGGCTGCCCGAGCCCGATCGCTACACCCTGGCCCTACAGCGGCTCTGGGGCACCCCGTCAGATGCCCAGTTTAGTCAGCTGGTCTATCTAGAGTCGCTGGGCTTTACCTTTACGCAGCTGCTGCTGCTGCTCTGTGGTGTGGTGGGGCTGATGGCGGGGGCCTACGTGATCAAGCGGGGGCTAAAGCTAGAGCTGAGCTGGCCGGTGAAGCTGCTGCTGGTGCCGTTGTTTAGCGTGCTGGCCTGGCTGCTGGCTCCGGCGGAGACGTTGCCGTATATTTATTTCGACTTCTAGGCTGGCTGGGAGTAAAGAGTTGGAGGGTGGGAGAGTTGGAGGGTGAGAGGGTGGAGTTAACGCCACTTGCCAGAGGTTGAGGGAAGTCGGAACCGTCCTACCCAGAGGCAATGGATTTACCAGCTGAGCAACCAATTCTGTATACGTCGCGGTTGGTGCTGCGGCCGTTTGTGCTGGCGGATGTGGCGGCGGTGGTGGCGCTGGCGGGCGATCGCGCCGTGGCCGAGAATACTCTCTCTATCCCTCACCCCTATAGCGAAGCCGAGGCGGAGGAGTGGATTAACCAACGGCCAACGGCCTGGGCAAAGCAAAAAGCTATCAACTACGCCATTACGCTGCCTGACGACACTCTCTGCGGTTCGGTTGGGCTAGCTTTGTACCCGGTCTACAACATGGCCGAGCTGGGCTATTGGATCGGGCGGCCTTACTGGGGGCAGGGCTATGCCACGGAAGCTGGGGCCGCCGTGGTTGACTTTGGGTTTAGCGCCCTGGGGCTGAACCGCGTCAATGCTGTGTATTTTGGCGACAACCTCGCTTCAGGCCGGGTGATGGAAAAGTTGGGCATGGCAAAGGAGGGCTATCGGCGGCGGCAAACCCCGAAGTGGGGAGTGTATCGCGATGTGGCTCTCTGCGGTCTGCTGCGCGAAGACTGGGAAAAAGGCAGGCAACCATAGAACGGGCGTAGGGTCGAGTAATGGCCTGCATTGAGATTCACCAGGCTGATCATCGGTTTAAATTTAGGTTTTGCCAATGGGCTGGTTGGCGACAAGCGACTCCGTGTCTGGTAGGGCACTGCCCACCAGCAAATAAACTGTTTCCTAAAAGCTGCTTCAGCTAAAACGGCACAGCGGAGTTTAGGAGAATTGCATTCTGGCTGTGGGGATGCGTAAATTGCAGGGTTTGGGCGTGGAGGTGCAGGCGCTGCCCCGGTTCGCTGTGACCATAGAGGCGATCGCCCCAAATCGGCGCGTTCAACCCCTGAGAATGGGCGGCGTGGACGCGCAGCTGGTGAGTACGCCCCGTTAGCGGGTAAAAGGCGATTCGCGTTAGCTCTCCCTCGCGGTCCAGCACCTCAAACTTGGTTTGGCTGGGTTTGCCGTGCTGCCAATTCACCTGCTGCCGGGGCCGCTGCGTCGGGTCGCCCCACAGCGGCAAGTCAATGATCCCCGCCGATGCGGCAATATCCCCCACCACGATCGCCTGGTAGGTCTTCTGCACCTGGCGCTGCTCAAACTGCTGGCCGAGCAGGCGGTGAGTCTCGGCATCGAGCGCCAGCACCAGCACCCCAGAAGTGTCTTGGTCGAGCCGATGCACAGGCTGCAAAAACGCTCCCTCAGGCAAGGCCGATTCGCGAAGCGATCCCAAGGGGAATCGCAGGCGGGTGAGCACGCTGTCTTGGCGATCGCTGTAGCGCCCCGGTACCGACAACAGCCCCGCAGGCTTATCCACCGCGATTATCCACGGGTCTTGATATAGAACGGAAATCCCCAATTCTGGTTGGATGTCCCCAGTTTGCGCGAGTTGTAGGGGCGCAGCATGCTGCGCCCCTACGGGGATATCGCTTGATCCCAACACCTGAGCCGACAACCCCGACAACAGAAACCCCATAATCGGCTGGCAGCGATCGGCGCAGGCCCCGTGAAACTTTCCCGGTTGCTTGTCGCCCTGGGGTGGCCCCCACCAAAACTCGGCCATCGCCAGTGGCTCAAGGCCGAGCTGAGCCGCCGCGTGCAACAGCTTAGGAGCGCAGCAGTCGCCCGTGCCCGTAGGCAGATTGCCCTGCCCCACTAAATTCTGGATGGCCAGAGATTCGCCCGCAAAGTTGGTGAGGGTACAGGCGGCGTGCATCTCGGCCTGGAGCTGGCGGGAGAGATCTCGTCGCCGCTGCCTGAGAATGACGATTTCGGCATCGGCAGATTGAATGGTGGCTTCTAGAGGGGCAATGCGATCGCGCCACCGTTGCTTAAACTGCCGCAGCTCGGCCTTGTCGCCCCGACTCTCCTGCTCCAGAGCTGCTAGGGCTGCCGTGAGGGATTCTCCTGCTAGCGTGCAGACTAGGGTTTGGCGTTGGCGATCGCGGCAATGTTTGCGATCGCGGTGCCTTTGGTTGAGCTGGGTGCGATCGCGGGCCTGCTCTTCCTGCAACCGAGCGTAGGTCTCTCGCTCGGGCAACCGCTGCAACACCAGCAGCTGGTCTTTAATTGCCCCCAGCGCGTCGAGGGTGCGGGCCTCTTGCAGCGCCACCTGCGATCGCCCCGGTATCGGCGGCACCCAGCCGGGCACCCGCTCTTGCCCCTGCCACAGCCCCGAAAACGCTTTGAGCACCCCGGTTTGCCCCTCCGGCGATTGCACCACCAGCACCCCAAACATCTTGCCCTCAGACAAGTGGGCGTCGCCGAGCTGGGCCATGAGGGTTTGGGCGATCGCCCGAGCCATTGCTGTGCGGGGCAGTTGGTAGTGCTGCCCCGTGCGAGGACAATAGCCTTGGTAATAGTAGTCAGCCGCCTCTAGAGCAGACAGCCGCACCCCGTCTAAAAAGGCATCGAGCAAATGAAATGGTAGGTCAGACACGGCCAGAGAAGTCTCTAATCCTTCTGACTATAGAGCGCTTACGCAGGGCCATGATTTCCGTCGAAGTGAAGAGCAAGATCTATCTAAGAGGAGATTGGGGATCAATTCGGCGCTGATAAAGTAGCGGAGCGTGATGCTTCCCTTAGAGCATTGCCCCCTACTTCAGCCACCAAATATTATTCCCCATGAGATCAGACCTCAAAGTTGGAGCCATTCTCCAAGACAATGGACAGTGCCATTTTACACTTTGGGGGCCTGAGCTAGACTCTGTCGAGCTGCGGCTTCTCTCGCCTAAAAAAGCCTCTTTTCCAATGCAGAAAAGTGAGGAAGGCTATTGGACAATTTCGGTTGATGACGTAGCCGAAGGCACACAGTATCAATACTGCATAAACGAGGCCGATGTGCGGCCCGACCCAGCTTCGTTTTATCAGCCCGAGGGGGTGCATGGCCCCTCGGCAGTGGTTGACCTCAATACTTACAAATGGAACGACGACGGCTGGCAAAATATTCCCTGGTCAGACTACGTCATCTACGAGCTGCACATCGGCACGTTTACGGCTGAGGGCACCTTTGACTCGGCGATCGCCCAGCTAGCCGACCTCAAAGCCCTCGGCATCACCGCCGTCGAAATTTTGCCGGTGTCGCAGTTTCCCGGCGAGCGCAACTGGGGCTACGACGGCGTGTTTCCCTTCGCCACCCAAAACTCCTACGGCGGCCCCAACGGGCTCAAGCGCCTGGTCGATGCCTGCCACCGCGAAGGGCTGGCGGTAATTTTAGACGTGGTCTACAACCACCTGGGGCCAGAGGGCAACTACACCGGCAGCTACGGCCCTTACACCACCGACAAATACAACACGCCATGGGGCAATGCCATCAACTTTGACGACACCTGGTCGGATGGGGTGCGGCACTACTGCATTCAAAACGCGCTCTACTGGCTGCGCGAGTTTCACATCGACGGGCTGCGGCTCGACGCCATTCACGCCATCTACGACTTCAGCGCCAAGCACCTGCTAGCCGAGATGGCCGAGGCCGTGGCAGAGCTATCTGAGCAGGTCGGCAAGCCGCTGTACGTCACCGCCGAAAGCGACCTCAACGACACCCGTATCATTCGCCCCGCCGAGCAGGGGGGCTTTGCCCTGCGCGCCCAGTGGAGCGACGATTTTCACCATGCGTTGCACACCATGATTACCGGCGAACGCTACGGCTATTACCAAGACTTTGGCACCTGCGAAGCCCTGGCGACAGCAATTCGCGATCGCTTTGTCTATAGCGGCACCTATTCGCCCTTTCGGCATCGACGACACGGCAACTCAGCCACCGATTTGCCCTCCGATCAATTCATTGTCTGTGCTCAAAACCACGACCAAATTGGCAACGCGAAGGGATGCGATCGCCTCACTAAACTGGTGCCCTTTGATGCCCTCAAACTGACGGCGGGGGTGCTGCTGACCTCACCCTATATTCCCCTAATTTTCATGGGTGAAGAATACGGTGAAGAAGCCCCCTTTAACTACTTCATTGACCACAGCGATCCCGATTTAATTGAAGCCGTCTATGAGGGACGCAAACGCGAGTTTAAAGAAGCCCATGGCTTTGGTGAACCCGCCCCCGCCCACGAGGTGGCCACCTACGAAGCGTCAAAACTAAACTGGCACCTGCGCGGCGAAGGCAAGCACAAAACGATGTTGAGCTACTACCAACGTCTGCTGGAGCTGCGGCGACAGCTCAAGCTTAATGCGCCGTCCTATTCCAAAGATATGGAGATTAGCAGCGACGAAGACACCAAGGTGATTGTCTATCGCCGGGCGATCGCCGATGGGCAACTGCTCTGCCTAATGAACTTCAACCCAAACGCTAGCGTAATTGAGCTAGCGCCGCCCCAGCAGCCTTGGGTGCTGACCTTTGACTCGGCCGCCACCGAGTGGGCTGGGCCAGGCTCCTCCCTTCCTGAAAAAATCACTGAGGCCCAGTCCTTAGAAGTGCCACCTCTTGGGTTTGTGCTCTATACAACAACGTAGGAACGGTTGTCTTTCTAAACGCTCTAGCATTAACCAGAGCGTTTAGAAAGCTATGGACCCCAACGGCAATTTCGGCCTGGCACAAATTATTTAATCCTTCATCTTTTCTGAGTTCGCTATGCGTATCCCTACCGCGACCTACCGGCTTCAGTTCAACTCAGAGTTTGGGTTTGCTGCGGCCCAAGATATTGTGGAATATCTCAAAAACCTTGGGGTTTCAGATATCTACGCCTCGCCGATTTTCAAAGCGCGAAAGGGCAGTACCCACGGCTACGATGTGGTTGACCCCACCCAACTCAACCCCGAGCTGGGTGGCGAAGCGGCGTTTCAGCCGCTGATTGATACGGTGCACCACCACGGCCTGGGCTGGCTGCAAGACATTGTGCCCAACCACATGGCCTACGACGGCCAAAACCCGTACCTCATGGACATCATGGAGTACGGCCCCGACTCAGAATATTTCAACTTCTTCGACATTGAGTGGGAAGGGCCCGAGGAGCTGGGGGGCCGAGTTTTGGCTCCCATGCTAGGCGATTTTTACGATCGCTGCCTAGAGCGGGGCGAAATTCAGCTTAGCTACGACGAGACTGGGCTGAGTGTTAACTACTACGGACTGCGGTTTCCGATGCGCATCGAGTCCTACGGGCGGTTTTTGAGCTACCAATCGGGGCGGCTGGCCCAGCAGCTCGACACCAGCGATCGCACTTTCGTCAAGATTTCAGGCATTCTCTACCTGGTCAAAAATGCGATCGTCGATCTCAAGGGCCGTGAATACCGCGATCAGGCTCAGTTTGCCAAAGGGCTGCTGTGGGATGTTTACCAAGAAAGCGACGCCGTTCGCGAGTTCATCGACCAAAACCTGGTGATCTTTAACGGCACCCCCGACCAGCCCAGCAGCTTTGATCTCCTCGACGAACTGCTCTCAGAACAGTTTTACCGCCTGTCATTCTGGAAAGTGGGAGCCGAGGAACTCAACTACCGCCGCTTCTTTACCGTCAACGAGCTGATCTGCCTCAAGATCGACAACCAGGAAGTCTTCGATCAGACCCACGATCTGATCTGCAAACTGGTCAAAAACGATCAGTTTAACGGCGTCAGAATCGACCACATCGACGGGCTCTACGACCCCACTCGCTATCTAGAGCGGCTGCGCGATCGCCTAGGCGACACCTACATCGTCATCGAAAAAATTCTTGAAGACGAAGAAACCATACCTCCCGAATGGCCAATTCAAGGCACCTCGGGCTACGACTCACTGATTCAGCTTAACGGCGTCTTTTGTCAGCAGGATAATCAAGACGCCTTTACCCGCATCTATCAACAGCTGACCGGCGAATCCACTCCCTACCCCGAGCTAGTAGCCGCCAAGAAACGGCTGATTGCCGAGACCAACCTGGTCGGCGACATCAACAACCTGGCGCGGTTTCTCAAGCGCGTCTGCCAGCAATATCGCTACGGGCGCGACCTCACCCTCTACGGTCTGCGCACTGCCATCGAAGAGGTGCTGATTGCCTTCCCGATCTATTGCACCTACGTCAACCAGGAGAAGATCTCTGAGCGCGATCTGGCCTACGTGCAGGAGGCGATCGAGGCCGCCCGCAAGCGCATTCCTCAGCTGATCAACGAGCTAAATTTAATCGAGCGATTCCTATCGCTCAATTTTGAAGGCTCGCTGCCCGAGGAGGAAAAGGCCCAGTGGCTGCACTTCGTCATGCGCCTCCAGCAGTTTACCGGCCCGCTGATGGCCAAAGGACTAGAAGACACCCTGTTCTACGGCTATAACCGCTTTATCAGCTTGAATGAGGTGGGTGGCACACCCGGGCATTTTGGCCTTTCGATGCGGCAGTTTCACCAGCGGCAGCAGCAGCGGCAGCAGCAGTGGCCCCACGCCATGAACGCCAGCTCGACCCACGACACCAAGCGCAGCGAAGACGTGCGCGCCCGGCTCAATGTGCTCTCTGAAATCCCCAGCGAATGGGAGACGGTCGTCAACCTCTGGCGCAGCCTCAACGGCAGCCACAAAACGGTGGTGCGCGACCAGGTGGTGCCCGACGCCAACGACGAATATTTTCTCTACCAAACCCTGGTGGGGGCGTTTCCGTTTGAAGATAGCGAGCTGGCTAGCTTTAGCGATCGCGTTGCCGACTACGTGGTCAAAGCCGTGCGCGAAGCTAAGGTGCACACCGCCTGGCTGCGCCCCGACGCCGACTACGAAGACGGCTATGTAGCCTTTGCTCGCGCCATTTTGACCCCCGGCGAAAAGAACAATTTTCTCCCCGAGTTTCGCAAGTTTCAGCAGCGCATTGCTGAATATGGCATCTACAACTCGCTCTCCCAAGTGGTGCTCAAGCTGATGCTGCCAGGGGTACCCGATATCTACCAGGGTCAAGAACTGTGGGATTTTAGCCTGGTTGACCCCGACAACCGCCGCCCCGTTGACTACAATCTGCGCCGTCACTGGCTGCAAGAGTTGCAGCAGTGGGGCGACGATCGCGCTGCCCTGCTCCAGAACCTATTGGAGTACCGCCAAGACGGACGCATTAAACTGTGGGTGACCCACTGCGGGCTGTCGGTGCGGCAAGCCTACCCCGAGCTGTTTGAGCAGGGCGACTACCAGCCGCTGTTTGCGCGCGGTGATGCAGAGGAGCACATTTTGGCCTTTGCTCGCCAATGGGGCAACCAGTGGGTGGTGGCGATCGCCCCCCGTTTTCTCACCAGCCGCATTGAGCCTGGCGAATACCCCATCGGCAAGGTATGGGGTGAGACTACTCTTGCCCTGCCCAGCGGTGCTCAGCACTGGCAAAACTGGATCACAGGCGAATCGGTTACTACCACCGAAGATGCCGCCCTGTCGGACCTGTTAGCCACATTTCCGTACGCTATCTTGGTTGGCACAGCAGCCGACCAGCCAGCCCCAGAAGCCACCACTGAATCCTAAAGCGATCGCCGCTCCCTATTCAAACAGGAGTATTTATGACCTTGTGGGACAGCCATCTTGGCTGTCCCACAAGGCTTGTAATTTTGGTTGATCGGCTGATAACTCACGCAAGAGTCTAGTCAATCTCTTCAAAAGCCTCTTTGCCAATTGGGGAATATTACCTAGGGCCAGACCCTACGTCACAGCAGGGCTTCTAGCTACCCACGAGACTGGAGAGTAGAAATTGGGCACTGTATTAAGCGAAAGCCCTAAATCTACTATTCATGATTGTTAAAGAGCTAGATCCTCTCGCCCCTAACGCCAATAAGCAGATGCAGGCGGGGCACAGGGCTGAAGAACAGATGGCGTTTTACCTGCGCCGGGCATTTGGCGAAGATCCCAAAATCAAGGTACTAAACGGATTGCGGCTAGAGCGCCGGGGAGAGGTGGCCCAAATTGACCATCTGCTGATTAGCACCCACGGCTTTATTTTGATCGAGAGTAAGAGCGTCACCACACAAATCCGGGTCAATGAGCAGGGGGAGTGGTCGCGCCAGGTGGGGTCAGTTTGGCAGGGCATGCCATCTCCTCTCCTGCAAGTTGAGCGTCAGGCAGAGTTGCTCAAGGCCCTGTTAAACGACCACGTTGATCAGTTCTTCCGCAAGGTGCTAACGCTCCAACTCACCTTTGCCTCAGTTCCCTTTGATGGGCTGGTGGCTATTTCTGACATTGGGGTGATTCAGCGGCCTCCCGGTTTTGCTACTCAGCAGGTACTCAAAGCCGATCAGATCACTAAACGAATTCAGGAAATGCATGCTGCCTATCGTCGGGCCAGCAGTTTATTCTCCCTCAACGTGAGGGATGCCGGGGCCGAATTTAACGACAGGAAAGTAACCAACCTGGCGGAGTTCTTGCTGCAACAGCACAGTCCCCAAACCCAGCTGCCTCCTCTAGAGGTTCCTACAGCGTTGCTCAGTTCTGTAGAACCGCCATCTATTTCGAGATCTAAGCAGGTTGTTCTTCCTGTCGCCAAACCTCAGTCTGATCGGCCACCCTTACCCCAGTCTCAAATGGCACCAGCTCCAGTTATCCTCAAGAGCTCTGCCCCGACTACCGTTAAACCCCAGCCACGGCCAGTTCTCTCACCCCAACCTCAAGCATCTGTTCCATCATCTGCTGGAGCCGCTTTGGTTCCTGCCTGTCGCACCTGTGGCAGCAGCCACTTAACAATTGTGTATGGCAAATATGGCTACTACTTCAAGTGTGCCGATTGTGAGGGCAACACGCCGATTAAAGTAACCTGCGCCAATGGCGAAAAAGCCAAAATTTCAAAGCAAGGACGGGAGTTTTATCTAGTGTGCCAGGACGCACCACAACCCCAACTCTTTTACATCAATCCGACTTAATGAACGAGGCGCATAACCAATACGCAGTGCAATGACACTTGCAATCAGTTGCTTAGCCAAGCGGTCGCCATATAGGTGTCTCCCCGCGGAAGGATGGCAAAGCTAGATCCCGTACCTAAGCTTAAGGCATTGTATGGGAGGCATTATGGGCGTTCGCAAGCGGATATTTATACTGAGTTCTGCGATCGGCGCTGGTATTGTCACTATCGCCATTGGGCTCATTCTTTGGAGCACCACCCTATCCCCAGCCAGCCAAGCCAAGGGTGTCGGGGTTGAGCCAGCGCCTATTCAGCTTGAGCAGGCTGCCAACCAAGCAGAGGACCTCTCAAAGGATGTCTACAGCGGGCTTGACACTACTAAAGAGATTATCGGTAAGACTGAACCCCGCAACCAAGCTATTGAGCGTGGCCGAGACGCCGCTAGCCAAAAAATGAAGGAACTGAGCGATCGCGCCCGTCAAGCAGAAGAGCCTGGGGAAGACGTACTGTCTGCTACCGACAAGCGAGTGCTCAAGCACATCACAGAGTAAGTTAGCAAACCCCAATACCAAAACTACGCTTCCTAAAAAACCATTTATTAGGATTTAGGCAAGAGAAATTCAAGTGATTGGGGGGCAACGCTTACGTCAATAACGATAGAGCCATCTGGCGAGGCTAAATTGTCCTTAGACAGAATTTTGTCATCAACGTGAATATCAAACCCTTCTCCCTGAATCTGTAAGTGTCGGCCCTGATACTGCGTGAACGGGGCTAGATCACATTTGCCAGCTAAGCAGTCAGATAAGTAATTGGTAATCTTATCTTGCTCGCCCTCTCGCACCAGCACAACGGTCAACAGCCCGTCATTGAGGCTAATATTTGGGGCAAGGTGGAGGTTGGGTCCAACATATTCGATGTTCATAACCTCCAGCAAAATATATTCGCCTGAAATATCTTGCCCATCTAAAGAAAGGGTTAGAGAGCGGGCAGGACATCGAGAAACCCGCTGTTTTAGCAGGTCTAAGACAGTTGCAAGTTCCTCTTCAGCAGTTGCCACATGCTTTAGATGACCGCTGTGCTCAACCTTAGACATGGTTCGAGCAAATAGTCCCATACCCAAACTTTCAATCAATTGAGTTGTGCCCCAGGCTCCGCTGGCGATCGCACTATCAAACTTGATGCGTGGCGCAGTAGCCCATCCCTCAACAAGCTGCTCCAGAGGAATGTCCATCAGGCCCAACGTTTTGGCAATATTATTGGCTGTTCCCATGGGCAAGACAGCCATCGGAATATCTTGCCCGACCAAGCGTTGAGCCACCTGACCAACGGTGCCATCCCCCCCAGCAGCGATTACTAAGTCGCCAGGATTTTCCAAGGCAGCAACCCATTTGTCGTGTTTGGTCGACTGGTAGTTAACCTCATAACCAGACTGTTCAATTAGAAATAAAAGTACATCTTTGGAAGGGTGTTTATCATCGCCTGCCTTGGAATTATGAATCAGCGTAACTTTCATAAAAATTCTCTAAAAAGCCCAAAAACAAGATTTGAACAGTTTAGAACCTGTGGTTTTGCCATCCCTCGGCACAGAGGCAGATGGTAATAACCCTAGAGGAGGAAAAGAGGTTTAGATGCGGATACTTATTGCTAACGACGACGGAATTTACAGCCCTGGTATTGCAGCCCTGGCAGAGGTAGCCGCAACCTTTGGCCAAGTGCGTATCGTCGCACCCGATGTAGAAATGTCTTCGGCGGGGCACTCCATTACGGCTTCGCGCCCCCTCTCCTACAAGCGCACACCCCTGCGAGATTTTGAGGCCTACCGCGTCAACGGTACCCCCGCCGATTGCGTAGCACTAGGTGCTTACAACTGGGACAAAGTGGATGTAGTGCTGTCGGGTATCAATTTAGGCAGCAACTTAGGCAATGCAATGTGGCATTCAGGCACTCTTGCGGCGGCCAAGCAAGCAGTTCTGTTGGGGATGCGCGGCATTGCCCTCAGTGCGCCCGCGACTGAGAGTGAGCCCGATTTTGACCTACTAAAGCCCTACCTGGCAAAGGTTCTAGAGTTACTCTTGCCAGATCCAGACCTAGCCTTAGTCAACGTCAATTTTCCTAACCAGGCTCCTCAGGGCTTGCGCTGGACTCGCCAGTCGGTGCGACAGTACGACGGCCAGGTCATGCCTAGTAAGGATCCGATGGGGCGGCAGCACTTCTGGTTCACAGTGATACCGCTGGAGGCTCCTGAGGCCGGGACCGATCGCTGGGCTGTAGACCAAGGCTATGTCTCGATGACACCCCTGCGCCTCGACCTAACCAATGAAGATGCCCTAGCTCAGGCACAGATAAGGCATCCCTGCGACTGAGTTCGAACTAGCACTGATAGTTACTTGGGCTCAGTTCGACAACAGAGGTTGGCAATAACGGGGCAAATTTCAGCCCTAGCCATTCACCATCTGACGCGGCGCTACGGCACGGCAGGGGGTACCGTAGCAGATCTGCCCCGACGGCAAAGACTTCAATACGCTGCTGCGGGCTCCTACTACACTGTTGGCTCCTACCGTTACCCCAGGGGCCACGAAGCAGTCGGTCGCTACCCAAGCACCGTTCTCAACGGTCACTGGCGCAACTATCAAGCCAAAGCGCGGGTCGTGAACGTCGTGGCTACCGGTGCATAAATAGCTTTTTTGTGAAATTACGCAGTGTTGGCCAATGGTGATCTGGGCCAGGCTATAGAGCACTACGTCATCCCCAATCCAGCTGTGGTCGCCGATACTCACATTCCACGGGTAGGTGAACCGAGCGGTAGGGCGAATCACCACACCCTGGCCAACAGTGGCCCCAAACTGACGCAGCAGCCAGCGCCTCGGTGCGTGGGAGGCATGGGGCGTGAGGGGAAATAGCACCGCCTGCAACAGCCACCACAGCAGAATGACGACCTTCGATCGCCCCGGTTTGTACCACGACTGGTCGTAGGCATCGAGCCGTACCCAGGGGCGCTCGCCGCCGCTATCCAAAGGGCTATAACTAAAATCAGGGGGAGCCGTCATATTCAGCCGCCATCAAGAGGTATTAAGGGGCTGATTCTACCGAAATAATCGATGGCTGAACTACTGGCTGTGGTAGGGTCGCATTTTCTTTGGGAGTGACATTAAGCTGCCCGCCAAACTGCCTCAGCTCGAACAGTTTTACCCCAATCTGGTACTCATACTGGCTCAGCAGTCGCCCATAAATATAGCCCGCTCGCCCGTCTAAAAAGCCTAGCCGCAGTACATAAAACAGCACAAACCGCAGCAGCGGTTTAAAGGGCAACCGCACCCAAATTTTCTTGAGAAATCGCTTGCGCTGCACCGCATCGCCAAACAAATTTGCGCCGATAGTGCCGCCGTCACCCATGCCGGTGAGCAGGTTGTAGTAGACCTGGGCCTCCCAGTTGGAGTAGCGGTTGTGGCGGGCTAGCCAGTGGTACAGGTCGCGAAAGTCTTCGTGGAGCATGTCGTGCTTTAGATAGCCCACGGCACCTTCGACCATGACGTGCTCGTGCACTTCGTTATCGCCAGTGTTGGGAATATCGGCAGTTTGCAGATTTTCGTAGCGGCCCTTCTGGTGGCGAAACAGGCGCAGGTTCCAGTCGGGGTACTTGCCGCCGTGGCGAATCCAGGTACCCAAGAAAAACACGCGGCGGTTCAGGTAATAACCGTCAAACTCGTTCCGCTGAATGGCGGTAGTAATCTCATCCCACAGTTCTGGGGTAATGCGCTCGTCACAGTCGACAATGAGCACCCACTCGTGGCTAAAGGGCAAATTGTCTAAGGCCCAGTTTTTCTTTTTGGGCCAGTGGCCGTTGAAGTCAAACTGCACCACCTTAGCCCCAGCAGCGGTGGCGATCTCGATGCTGCGATCGCTGCTGTTTGAATCCACTACAAAAATCTCCGCCGCCCGCTCTAGGCTGGCCAGACAGGCAGGCAGATTTTGCTCCTCATCCTTAGCCGGAATCAGCACAGAGATGGGGACTTTGGGGGTCGTCTTAACCATGGTGAATTCCATTACGTGAGGGGTTTACTCAACAAACGCTAGGCGGTGCTTAGGGGCAGACCTTCGCCCCAGGGCGAGGCAATAGGTGGCGCAGACCGCCCACCACATAGCCCAATTGCCCGTAGGCGTAGACCAAATTTTCAAACCGCAGTGCTGGGTCAGACCAGTAGCGCAGAGTCTTAACCAGCCCCCGCAGAAGACACAAGCTTCGCACCCGCACCCGCTCTAGGGTTAGGGTGTGGCTGAGCTGCTCGCGGTAGCATTCGCTAATGCCCTGCCACCAGCTGCGGCGCAAAAACCAGCCCTGACGCAGTCGTTCGGGAGCCACGTTGTGGGCCACCTGGGCTTGGGGCACAAACAAAACCTCATGCCCAACGGCCAGGGCCAGCTGAGTCAGGTGCAATTCTTCGTTCGAGAGCAGGTTTTTGCCCACTCGACCGAGCTGCGGGTCAAAGCCGCCCACAGCCTCTAGAAAGCTTTTTTTGACGCCGTAGTTGAGCCCTCGAGGGGTTTGACCTGGGTTAGTGATGAGTCGCGTCGTAGTGCCCAAATCGTAGGCACCCAGGCTCTCAGAAAGCGTGGACGACAGCCAGCGAGGCGGGGTCATATCCTGGGGCCAGATCAGGCTGACGTAGCCGCCCGCGATCGCCGCCTTGGGGTGCTGTTCAAAGGCCGCCGCTAAGGCGACCAGCCAGTGAGGAGAGGCTTCGGCATCGTCGTCGAGGTAGGCAAGAATAGTACCCTTGGCGATCGCAGCACCCCGGTTTCGCGCTGCCGACAGCCCCAAGGTGCTCTCATACACATAGGTCAGCGTGGGATGAGATAGGTAGGTTTCTACCACGGCCCTGGTGTCATCCGTCGAGGCGTTGTCCACCACAATAATTTCGTAGGCAGCGTAGGTTTGCTCTAGCAAGCTGGCGATCGCTGCCCCCAAGTAGCAAGCCCGGTTGTGGGTACAAATAATGGCTGAAATCAGGGGTTGAGTCATCACCAACACTATTGCTGTAGGGCTGCTAAACCAATATCTTCCGCCTGTTCAAACACTGAAATGGGCAGCCTAGAACCGCGCTGATTCTAAACTGCCCATTTCAGTCTATAGACTACCGAAGCTTCCCGTCTGTGATGCGACGGACATCACCAACCAGTTACTGGCGGTAGCTAGGATGGGGTTGGTAATAGACCTTCGCCCCTTGGTCCGCCACATAGTGGCAGGCCCAAAACGATCGGGCAAAGCTTTTCCACACCGGTTCCTCAGAGCGGCGATAATAATCGCCCAAAATTGGCTTAATCGCCTCTGTTGCTGTCTTCAGGTGATAGTGGGGAATAGCCAAGAAAATGTGGTGGGCCACGTGGGTGCCAATGTTGTGGTGAATGGGGTTGATAAACCCATAGTCACGGTCAATGGTCGACAGCGCCCCCTTGAGAAAGTACCACTCGTCCCCCCGATACCAGGGAATATCTGGCTCGGTGTGGTGCAAAAACGTCACCAAATCAAGCCACACGATAAACACCAGGTAGGGTGCTATGTAGTAAGTTGCCAAAAACAACAGCCCCTGGGTTAATCCTACCCAGGCCAAAAACACGACCGTAGCCGACCAGCACAGAGTGCTCACCAGCACGTCACGCCGCTCAGAGGGACGAAACAACGGACTGCTGGGCATGAAGTGAGAGCCACTGCGCCCCGACGACCGAAAGAACAGATAGAACGGATAAGCAAACAACGCGCCGTAGAAACGCACCATCTTTTGCGCCCAAGGCATAGCTTGATAGGTCGACTCGTCCATCGGGTACCAGCTTTCGTCAGTGTCGATGTTGCCCGTGTTGGCGTGATGGGTGCGGTGGCTAATTCGCCAGCCGTGGTAAGGCACCAAAATAGGCGTGTGGGACAGATGACCGACCAGACTGTTGAGCCACTTGTAGCGAGAAAATGACCCGTGGCCGCAGTCGTGGCCAACCACAAAAAGAGCCCAGAACATCGTGCCCTGAGCCAGCCAAAATACTGGGAAAAATAGCCAAGAGTTAATTGCGTGGGCCACGGCATATAGCGCCGCAATAATCCCTAAATCTAAAAAGAAGTAGGCCAGCGACTTAAGCACGGAAGGCTGAAAACAATGGGCCGGAATCGCCGCCTTGAGATCTTGAAGGGTAAAGTCTAGCTCCTGGGCTGAGCGAACGTAGGCCGAAAATTCTGCGTCTGTAGCTCCTGGAGGAACACGATCTACTTGCACGAAAGTACCAATTTAACCATAGAGACGAACGCCCAGCTGCTTCCAAAAAAATGAGCGGGCGTTACACAGCTTAACTTTTCGCGGCATAAAATTCTATCCCGCGATGGAGGAGCATAGTCAGTGAGTTAAAGCAATCTTTCTGCTTAGCTGGAGAAGGAAGGGTAGGTTGAAGTTCTGAGACTGTCTGTTGAGATTACAGATAGATGGACTTTATTGCGCGATCGCGAAGCAAGTGCTGTGCCCTCAACCTCTCCAAGCGGGGCGATCGCCGATCTCAACCCGGCAGCAGTCCTTACTTAGGGCGCTCCTCTACCCACACCGACACCGAGCCACCATTGCAGCGAAACTCCGCCCAGCCGTCGCCATTGGTCGTGATAGTTTGAGAAGTATGCCCAGTCAAGTCGTAGAACGTGGTGTTGGGCTTACCCACCTCCATCCACTTGGTGCCTTCTGATCCATTGCTCAGCAGCACTGCCATGGCGTGGGGGTGGCCATCAGAGCCGAGCCGCGTCCAGCCCACAACATTGGGATGGTCAAAATAGTCGTACTGGGGGCCATAGGCAAAGTGCTGGCGGCCAATCAGCAATCGATCCAAAATCTCCCGATGCGAGTCCATCCAGATCTCGTACTCGTTGCCATCACGTCCCTTATCCACATAGTGGGCACCGTAATAGTCGCAGTAGAAAATACAGGGATAGCCTTCGTCTCGCAGCAAAATCATGGCGTAGGCCAGGGGCTTAAACCACGATTCCACCACAGACTCCAGGGCTTGTAGGGGCTGGGTGTCGTGATTTTCGACCAGGGTAACGGCCAGCAGCGGCATCTCTTTAACCACGGTGTTGTCAAAGATAGTGCGCAGGTCATAGTTGTTGCCCGCCTTACTGGCTTGGTAAAAGTTGTGGTGTAGCGGCGCGTCAAATAGGTCGAGCTGCCCGCCCGAGTTGCCGGCATACCAACTCAGCGCCCCCAGGTCATAGGTCCAGTATTCGCCCACGCAAAACAGATCGCGCTGGGCATAGTGTTCCAAGTGGGCCAACCAATCCACAAAGAAGTCACCGCAGATGTGCTTGATAGCGTCTAAGCGAAACCCGTCTACCCCAATGTGGTCGAGCATCCACTCGCCCCAGTATTTCAACTCGCCGCTCACTTCAGGATGGTCAATATCTAGATCACAGCCCATCAGGTAGTCAAAACTGCCCCGTTCCCAACTCACCTTGTCTTCAAAGGTTTTGCCCTCAATTAGCCATACGGCTTTGTAGTCGGGTTCATAGCTGTTGTAGTCAACGCCGTCAAAGTGGTACCAATGCCACTTCATGCTTGAATATTTATCGCCTCGTCCGGGAAAGGTGAACTCTGTCCATGACTTGATCTGGCGCATTTCTCCCAGAGGACGGTGGCGATCGCTTGGATCCATCGGAATTGCCTTAAATTCCTCTTCACCATCGGCCGCCATTTTGTGGTTGAACACCACATCGGCGTAGACGTTAATCCCTAAATCGCGGCAGGCTTTGACCGCTGCGACGTACTCATCCTTAGTGCCGTACTTCGTTCGCACTGTGCCCTTTTGGTCAAATTCTCCCAGGTCAAACAGGTCGTAAACTCCGTAGCCAACGTCATAGCACCCGCCAATGCCTTTGTAAGCAGGCGGTAGCCACAGAGCAGTAATGCCGGCGTTGGCGAGGGCCTCAGCCTCCTCCTTAACGCGGTTCCAGTGGCTACCATCAGCGGGGGTATACCAGTGGAAGTACTGCATCATAGTGCCGTTAAACTCCCCCCGCTTACGCCGACTCCGCAAGATGTCGGCGTTAGCCTGCAGCCACTCCTGTAAAGACGTTTTAGCGGTTTCTGCTCCCTCTGGAGTGAGATTAGGGCCAATCGCCTTAAACCTATCCTTAAGCTGCCGAAAGGGATTAGACATAGCGACCCCCAGGGGAATAATTTCCACCAGAATAGGGGCAAACCCTAAGAGTTTGGTAAAAATTAGAGCTCAATTCCAGAAAACTCACGTTTCCCTAGCCTAATTACTAAGACCTTTTCCCACTGCCTCTCCCCCCTATGCAAACTGCCTAGCCAAACACTAGGAGCCACAGCGGAATAGTGAGTAGCAGGCCTCCTGTAGATAGGGCAATGCTGGCGGCGGCCAGTTCTCGGTCGAGATCGTACTCTTCGGCCAAAATTAGTCCCGCGAACGCGCTTGGCATTCCCGACATCAGCACCAGCACTAGCACCCCATCTTTGGGCAGGCCTGCGCCCAAGGTCACCGCCCCTACCATCACGGGCAGCACCAGCACCTTGAGCATCGCCGGTACCAGCGCTGGCTGTAGACTACTCCACCCCTGCAGCTGGCTCAGCCGCAGCCCCATCAGCACCAGCGCCACCGGAATCACCAACCACACTGACTGATGCAAAGCCTCGTCAAGCAGGGGCGGCCAGGCCCAAACCTGGGAGACTGAGCCTAACGCAAAGGCCCATAGCGACGGCACGGTCACCACGTCACGCAGCTGCTGCCAACGCGATTTGGTCTGGGCACCGCGTCCAAACCAACTGGCGATAAACACTCCTAGTCCATAGGTGCCGACCACGTTTTGGGTCACGCTATAGAACACAGCCCAGCCTAAGTAAGGACCACTAACCAGAGTAGGCACGATGGCTAGCCCGACAAACCCCGTGTTACCCAACATAGAGGCCAGCACAAAGCTGCCCTGGCGGGGTTTATCAACCCAGGTCATCGTGGCGGTGTCAGGCCACAAAGCCAACTCCACCGGCTGTGAGGGCAGTAGCTCTGACCCTGGAGCGACCCCGATTTCAATAGCGACGGCCTCAGCCGGGATGGTAGCGGCCAGCGATCGCACCACCGCTAACCCCACCAGCCCCAACCCCAGCCCCAGCCCTAGCGAAACAACGGTATACAACGGGGCTAGACCTGTGTCTTCCGCAAAGTGAGTCTGACGAGCCAGGGTAAAAATTTCGAGGGGAATGCCAATCCAATACAACCCTCGTCCCAGCAATCGAGGTAACGCCGCCGGCAAAAATCGGCCCAGCCCAGCCCCCAGCCCCACCCAAATGACCAGCGGCAGATAGGCTTGAATCAGAGAATTACGCATTTTGGCAGTTCGCTATGGCACTTACCCCACTCAGTAGTCTACGGAGTTTTGGTCATGTTGACGTTTATTTAGTGCGATCGCAGCTCTAGCCGTAGACCCGACTTCAATGCCAACCACCAATCGCTCAATATGTTTTTAAACAAAATCATTGATCCATTGAATGTTAGTTTCTTACCTGTCTTAAAAAAAAGCTGAAGTGACCCTACAACAGACCTTTAGACGACAGCTTGGCTCTAAAAAGGGCGTTGAAATACAACTAACTACAACATCTAGACGGGCTTAAAGTATAAAAAAATGAGCCTCTTCTGAAATTGTACGGACGAGTTTCAATACTATTAATCTTGGCCTCACAAAACTGTATCAATCCTGTAAAAACAGGTTAGAAAACCCAGGGTTAGCTGTTTTTTTTGATTTGATGATATCAGGTGGTTCAATCTGCGCGATCGCTGCCTAGTAACAGGCAACATCACTTTGGCTCAAAGCCACCTCATCGTCATCAATAGGGATTGCATCACCGCTACAACTGTGAAATTCTCCACAGCCTACAACGCTTCGATGCCCCTGCCAGCCCTCAGCAGGACAAACACCCTAGCCCCCGGTCTCCTTTGATGACTCCTTTCATGCTTAGTTAGGGAGTACATATTTGACTATGGCTACGTCTGCACCCCGTTCGTCGGTTGAGCCTCAGGTTGGCGTTTATGAGTGCGCCATTACTCTCAAGTTTCGTATTTTAGAAGACAGCCACGTCATGGCCGATCGCGAACACCTGCTGGAACAGCTGATCGATGCCTTTTCTTATGGCAGTGACGAGTTCGTTGAGCAGCTTGACGCCCAGGTAGAGGTTGCCGAGGTTGCCGAACTCCAAGCATCACCACTGATGCGGCGACAGCTAATTCGGCTACGCAATTTGCCTTCAGCCTAAGAATACAGCCTCCAGTTGACTGACCTTTAAGGGGCAAACAAAACGACCTAGTTCCCTCGGGGCTCTTAGCCCCGTATATTGGTTAATAGGCCAGGGTAGAACCCAGTTAGTTCCTTCTGGCTCAGCCGTTGTTGTAGCTTAGGCCCATGAATAGTTACCCTTCCCAACGAACGCATAGCCGCTGGATTCAGGTCTGCTGGAGCGCGCTCTTGGGCCTAGTTTTACCCCTGGTCGTGCTAGGGCTATTCGCCGAGCCTGCTGAGGCCGTAGCCGTATTCCAAGTTCCAACAGTAGCGGCGGGCGAGCCTACCTGGGTGGTTGACGAAGCCAATATCATCAGCCGTATCAATGAAAACAAAATTTCGAGTCGTTTCAGCGAGCTGGCGGCCGCTACCGGCAACGAGGTGCGCCTCGTAACTATCCACCACTTCGACTACGGCGATACCATTCAAAGCTTCACCGATAAGCTATTTGAGCGCTGGTACTCCACCCCAGAAGAGCAAGCCAATCAAACCTTGCTGGTCCTTGACGAAGTCACTAAAACCGTGGGCATTCGCGTTGGCGATCAAGCTGCGACCCTACTTACCGACGATATTGCTACTAGCGTTGCCCAAGAAACCGTGCTGTTTCCCTTACTGGAAGGCGACAAATATAACCAGTCGTTTTTGGCTGCCAGCGATCGCCTCGGGGCAGTACTAGGCGGCCAAGCAGATCCCGGCCCGCCAAACTTTGACGACTCCTTTGACAGCGAAAGTACCTTTGCCTCCGCCGAAGAAACCGCCGAAAACCGCGGCAACAGCACAGTGGTTCTAATCGTTTTGCTAGTACTTGCCACCGTTATCCCGATGGCAACCTATTTTTGGTACGTTGGATTCGGCAACTAAATCAGACGACACTCGCTGCCCAAATCTGAGTTCGAGATAAGCAAGTGGCTTGAGTTACTAGCTAATTTGCCAGACCGAATAGCCTAAGCGCTTGGTCTGAAAACGAGTTATCTAGCCTCTAAACCTTGCTTCAAGTTATGCATGCGTCTATAGGAAACTTGAGCTAACTAGTTTTGAGCCCAGGACACTGCCGCCCTGGGCTCAAAATCATTAGGCGTTCTATCGCTTAATTGTGGTTGGGTTCTCTTGATCCAACACCAAAGGGCACGGACTGCCGTCGTTGGCTTCAGGAGGCACCAGTCCTAGAACGTGGGGTACCGGGCGCGGAATATAGCCCACCAGGGAATCTCCCTGATAGGCCAGCGAAGTACTAGCCCCAGAGTCAAGCATGACAGCATCACGCAGACCGGCCTGGTGCAGCAGTTCGCCTAGCTGTACCGAATCAACCATGGTGTGGGTCACCCCAACTACCGGCTGCCCAGCAGTATTAATACCCCAAAAGGCTCGATGGCGACGGGCATCATAGTCAAACAGGGTGCCAAAACTACTAGCGGGCTGGGGTAAACCATCTTTAACTAACCAGCCAGCCGCCACAAAGGCATCGGTTACCCCAGGTAGCTGCTGGGCTAAACCTGCCAGCGTATTGTGACGGGTAGCGTCAAAGGGCACAAACTGAACCTCGTTAGGAGCAATTAGCACCAGAGGGCGGCTGTTGAGCTTAGGCGTTTCTCCCGGATAGCCTGGAACAAACTGCCGTGTGCTTTGGCTCAGGACTGGACCGATCATGACGTTGGAGTCCAGGTACTTGAGGGAGAAAAAGCCCCCGTCAACAGCTCCGGCAACGTTGCTGCCCGCTAGCATTTCTGGCAACTGGTAGCGACTGTTGGCGTGGATAGTAACCGGATGCCCGCCGCTGATCAGCGAGAACGACTGATCATCTCGATCTATCTTTTGCACAGCGACGGGAGTAGCAAAATTAAACGCAGAATCGGCGGCAACAGGCATTACTCCAGCCGCCGTAGGGCCACCCCAGGCCACCTCAAGCAACGACTGAAGATTGGATTGACCAAACCGCTCGATGGCTAGCAGCGATTCTGAGGCACCGGCAAATTTTTCGTCACTCTCGCGCATCGTGAACCCCGCCAGATAGCCGGCATCGGCCACGGCTTGGGCAACCCGCTCATCATAGTGACCAGTGGGATAGCCAAAGTACTCGATAGGAATACCTAGTTGAGCCTCTAGTTGCCGCTTCGACTCAACCACTTCATAGACTAGGTCCTCATCGCTGAGGGTTCGCAGGTCAGGGGGGTGAGTCACGCTATGGGAGGCAATGGTTACTAAAGGGTCAGCTGCCATAGTCTTGAGCTGATCCCACGTGAGGGTTGAGCGCCCAGCGACGGTACCATCGACCTTACCCGGGAAGACAAAGAAGGTGGCTGGTACCTGATACTTTTGCAGCAGCGGATAAACATGCTCGTAGTGGCCGAGATAGCCATCATCAAAGGTGATGAGCACAGGTTTTTCGGGCAGTGCCACACCGGTACGTAAGTGCTGCACCAGTTGGTCAGGGCTGATTGGCGTTAAGCCATTATCCAGTATGGTTTTTAGGTGAGCCTCAAAGTCTGCGGGGGTAAGGTCAAAAAAGACTTCCGGTGGATCGAGGACATCGTGGTACATCAACACCGGCACCCGGGCTTCGGCTGCTAGAGGATGAATACTGGGCCAGGGTGCGGCCCCTAGCTGAGCGAGCGCCTCGACAGCCTGAGTTACAGCAGTACTAGGGCTAGAACCATGAAAGAGGCTTTCGCCCGCTGTAGCGCTACTAATCTCTGCCTGATTCAGACCCGCAGGGCGACGGCACAGCCTCTCACTGCTGACTACGGTAGGAAACGCATCTACCCCAGGGGCATCGGCTAGAGTCAGGAAACTTGGGTTGAGGGCTTGGGGCTGGTCGAGGGCCGCAGGGGCGGCAAGCCCCACGCTGCCAATGCTGATTAAGCCGGTACTGAGGGCACCGGCCAAAGGCACAGCGGCCCCAAGCAAAAATGCTCCCGACCCTAACGTAACCAGTGTTCGCACCTTAGACGGCTTAGCGCCATCTGTCTTCTTTTTGCCCTTGACCATTGCTGCCACTCCCCACCAAGTTAGGCCCCGCCTAAGACCCATTACATATTACTGGGCAATGCCGACTTTGTTTGCCCAGAGTAGGCCGCATTTCGGTTAAGGAGCTGTTAATTTAGGCCGGTCAGAGATCGGTGGTCAGAGGGCGCGATCGCGACAGCCTCGTCTTACTATGAAACAAGCCCGCTATTGCAAGTCCTCATGACCGTCACCATTGCCTACCTAGGGCCTGAGGGCACCTATACCCAGCTTGCTGCCCTAGCCTATAGCCTTAACCTGGAGCAGCACACCAGCCCACCGGTCAACTTAGTGGCCTTCCCAAGCATTCCCAAAGCCATGCAGGCCACTGCTGATGGCATGACAACCTTGACGATTGTGCCGGTCGAAAATTCTACCGAAGGGGGAGTTACTACAACCCTAGATACTCTTTGGCAGCTTCAGCAACTTAAAATTCACCACGCTGTGGTCATGCCCATTCGCCACGGGTTGCTATCTCAAGCAACTTGCCTCAGCGTCATAGAAACAGTTTTCTCCCATCCCCAAGCGCTGTCTCAATGTCAGCGGTGGCTCGAGCACAACCTGCCCCAGGCAAACCTGGTTGCCACCCGTTCTACCACAGAAGCCCTCGACCACCTGACCGATAACAGCACAGTAGCCGCCATTTCTTCGGAATGGGCAGCCCAGCTCTACAACCTACCGATCTTGGTCCACAACATCAACGACCATTCCGACAATTGCACGAAGTTTTGGGTGCTTAAAGATGACAATAGGGAAGCAGATCCGGTCAAAGGCCGGTACACTTCTCTAGCTTTTAGCCTGCCGGTGAACAGTCCTGGAGCGCTGCTTAAACCGCTGGACGTATTTGCCCGTTCCGGCATCAATCTCAGCCGCATTGAGTCGCGACCCACCAAGCGATCGCTGGGAGAATACCTATTCTTTGTCGATTTAGAGACTGATGCGTATAGTCAAACGGGACAGCAAGCCCTTAACGAGCTCCTGTACTGCACCGAATCCTTGGTTAATTTTGGCACCTATGACGTGGTCACCGCAGACCCTAGCCTAGCTGCCGCCAAAGCTAAAACTCAATCTACTCAAGCACTTCCTTAAGAGCAGTACGGGCTGCCAGGTGATTGCGGGTAGAGGTTAGAATCTCAGCCTCACGCTCTAGCCTCACGCTGGTATCGTCCATCTCGAGCAGTGCTTGCTGCTCAAGGGCCACCCCGTGCAAGTTACTAGCTACCCAATACGACAGCTCAATGGGAATATCGGGGATATTATCGGGTAGATCAATATCTTGATTGGTCAGCTTAGCTGATAGATGAACCACGTCCCGCAGCAGCTGGTCCACGTCGGAAGCAAGCGGGCTGAGATCTTGGTTGGTGGGTTTATCTTCAACCCATTCTACTAGCCCAACTCGATAGGGCTTATCGCGCACGTAGCTCAACACCCGAAACCGCTGCTGGCCTAAAGTGAGAATTTTGAGACGATCATCAGGCAGTCGCTGATAGTGAAGAATTTCAGCGCAACAACCGACATTGGCTGGCTGCCCCGTGGCAGGGTCTAGCATCAGAACTCCAAAACGGCGATCGCTCTGGAGAACAGTGTTCATCATGATCCGGTAGCGAGGCTCAAACACATGAAGCGGCAGATGTCTTCCCGGAAATAAGACCAACTCAGGCAACGGAAAAAGCGGTAGTTCTCGCACAGATAAGGACTCGGAGAATGACATCATCGCCTCTTGCGAATTCAAGCGCACCGCACTCTGGCACGGCAGCTGCAACACTTGTTTACATAGAGGTATTCTAACCCAACTCCCTAGTGGAATGCTGCGGTTCAGAACATAGTCTCTTCGTAACTCAATCTAGTCAGCACAAAGAACCCGCCAAATATTAAGCATTCAGCGGGTTCAGCATCAGGACTTAGAGCTTAACTTCGATATCAACCCCGGCAGGCAGGTCCAGTTTCATCAAAGCATCAATGGTTTTAGAAGAAGGCTGGTAGATATCAATGATTCTGCGGTGGGTACGGCTTTCAAAATGCTCCCGAGAGTCCTTATCCACGTGGGGAGAACGCAGGACGCAATAGATACGTCGTTTAGTCGGCAAGGGGATAGGGCCAATAGCTGTGGCGTTGGTGCGATTGGCAGTATCTACAATCTTTTCGCAGGAGGTGTCAAGCAGTCTGCGGTCAAAGGCTTTGAGGCGAATTCGAATTTTTTGTTGCTGAATAGTAGCCATAGGTTTTAGAAGAATGAGTTGTCAAGGTACAGCGGCAAAAGCTCTGGAAACAAAAGACAGGAGCAAACCCTGGAGGCTTACTCCTGCCCTTAGTAAAGTAGTCCAGAAACTACTTCAGGATTTTAGAAACCACACCAGCGCCCACAGTGCGTCCGCCTTCGCGGATTGCAAAGCGCATGCCCTGCTCAATGGCAATGGGGTTAATGAGTTCGACAGTCATCTTGATGCGATCGCCGGGCATAACCATTTCAGCGGCGCTACCGTCGTCAGAGGTAAAGGCAATGATGCTGCCGGTTACGTCGGTGGTACGCACGTAGAACTGAGGCTTGTAGCCGGGGAAGAAGGGAGTATGACGACCACCCTCTTCCTTCTTGAGGATGTAAACCTCAGACTCAAACTGGGTATGAGGGGTGATGCTGCCAGGCTTAGCCAACACCATGCCGCGCTCGATGTCCTCTTTTTGAAGACCTCTTAGTAGCAATCCAGCATTGTCACCGGCCATGCCTTCTTCAAGACTCTTCTTAAACATCTCAACCCCAGTAACAGTGGTGCTACGGGTGTCGCGAATACCGACCAACTCAACAGTTTCGCCAACCTTGACCTTGCCGCGCTCAATTCGCCCGGTAGCTACGGTACCACGACCGGTGATCGAGAACACGTCCTCAACAGCCATTAGGAAAGGCTTGTCGATATCGCGCTCAGGGGTAGGAATGTAATCATCAACGCTGTCCATCAGCGCTAGGATTTTGTCGACCCACTCGTTTTCACCGCGGCTAATTTTGGGAGTAGCCGTTAGGGCTTCCACAGCCAGCAGGGCAGAACCAGAAGTGATGGGAATATCATCACCGGGGAAATCGTAGGAGCTGAGCAGTTCGCGCACCTCTAGCTCAACCAGCTCCAGCAGTTCTTCGTCATCAACCTGATCTTGCTTGTTCAGGAAGACCACAATGCTAGGTACACCTACCTGCTTGGCTAGCAGAATGTGCTCCCGGGTCTGGGGCATAGGGCCGTCAGCAGCAGAACAAACTAGGATGGCACCATCCATTTGAGCCGCGCCAGTGATCATGTTCTTGACATAGTCAGCGTGCCCGGGGCAGTCCACGTGGGCGTAGTGGCGAGTCTCAGTCTCGTACTCCACGTGGGCCGTATTGATGGTGATACCACGAGCCTTTTCTTCGGGTGCCGCATCGATCTCGTCATATTTGCGAGCTTTAGCGCCACCGGCTGCCGCCAGTGTCATGGTGATGGCGGCCGTCAGAGTGGTTTTGCCATGGTCAACGTGACCGATAGTGCCGATGTTGACGTGGGGTTTATTGCGTTGAAACTTTTCGCGTGCCATTTACGTTACGTGTCCTTTCCTTTCTAAGCGTTCCCAGTGTTTTTAGAGATAATGGCCTCAGCCACGTTCCGAGGAACCTCACCATAGTGGCTAAACTCCATCGAAAAAATGCCCCGACCCTGCGTTTTAGAGCGGATGTCGGTAGCATAACCAAACATCTCAGCTAGGGGAACATGGGCTGTAACCTTTGCAACGTCAACCTCTGTTCCCATACCCTCGATCTGGCCACGGCGGGAGTTTAAATCTCCCATGACGTCACCCAGAAAATTTTCTGGAACTTCAACCTCGACCTTCATGATCGGCTCTAGAAGGACGGGAGACGCCTGCATGACGGCTTCCTTCATCGCCATTGACCCGGCAATTTTAAAGGCCATCTCTGATGAGTCTACATCGTGGTAAGACCCATCGACCAGAGTAACCTTTAAATCAATTACGGGGTACCCAGCTAGGATACCAGATTCGCAGGCCTCTTTCATGCCCTGTTCAGCTGGGGAAACATATTCTTTAGGAATTGTCCCTCCAACAATCTTAGACACAAACTCGAAACCGCTGCTTTCTTCAGAGGGTTCTACCTCGACTACTACGTGACCATACTGGCCTTTACCACCGCTCTGGCGAATAAATTTGCCTTCGGCTCTTGTAGCTTTACGAATGGTTTCCCGATAGGCCACCTGGGGAGCGCCGATGTTGGCCTCTACCTTAAACTCGCGCAGCATACGGTCGACCAGAATATCAAGGTGAAGCTCCCCCATACCAGCGATCACGGTCTGGTTAGTCTCTGGATTAGTGCTAACTCGGAAGGTGGGGTCTTCCTCTGATAGGGATTGCAGAGCCTTAGACAGCTTGTCCATATCCTGCTTGGTTTTAGGCTCTACCGCCACGGAGATCACCGGCTCGGGCACAAAGAGCGATTCAAGCACGATTGGATCCGCAGGATCGCAGATGGTGTCACCAGTAAAGGTTTCTCTGAGGCCAATGGCAGCGCCCAGATCCCCAGCTCGTAATTCGTCGACCTCAATGCGATCGTCAGCTTTCAACACAATGAGGCGAGAAATCCGCTCTTTTTTGTCTTTGGTGGCGTTGTAGATATAGCTACCCTTCTTGAGCACCCCAGAGTAGACCCGCACAAAAGTGAGCCGTCCGTAGGGATCGGCCATGATCTTAAACGCCAGGGCAGCTAGAGGAGCGTCGTCATCGGCAGGTCGCTCGCCTAGTTCGCCATTGGGCAAATGCCCTTGAATCGGCGGCACCTCAATGGGAGAAGGCAAATAATCCACAACAGCATCTAACAGCAGCTGCACCCCTTTATTTTTAAAGGCAGAGCCACACAGAACCGGTACGATAGTGCCCTGAATTGTTCCTTTACGCAAGGCAGCAGCGATTTCAGCTGAAGACAGCGGCTGCCCTTCAAAGTATTTTTCCATCAGGGAATCGTCGGTCTCAGCCACTGCTTCAACTAGCTTGGCTCGATACTCCTCCGCCACATCCTGGACATCAGTCGGTATCTCTGTGTCGTCGAAGTTTTGACCTAGATCGTCATGATAGATACGGGCGCGCATGGCAACTAGGTCAACAACGCCCTGGAAGTCGCCCTCAGCCCCAACGGGAATTTGAATTGGTACGGCATTTGCCCCCAAGCGATCGCGCAGCTGACCGCAGACTTTCAAGAAATCGGCCCCAGTGCGGTCCATCTTATTGACAAAGGCAATGCGAGGAACGCTGTAGCGATTGGCTTGACGCCAAACGGTTTCTGATTGAGGTTGTACCCCTCCCACCGAATCAAATACAGCGATCACCCCGTCCAAAACGCGCATAGAGCGCTCGACCTCAATGGTGAAGTCGACGTGACCAGGGGTATCGATAATATTGATTTGGTGGTCGCGCCAGCTAGTGGTAATAGCCGCAGCCGTGATGGTGATTCCGCGTTCCCGCTCCTGCTCCATCCAGTCGGTGACGGCGGTACCCTCATGAACCTCACCAATTTTGTGCACCATGCCTGAGTAGAACAGGATGCGCTCTGTGGTGGTGGTTTTGCCAGCATCAATATGTGCCGCAATCCCAATGTTTCTAACCCGCTCTAGGGGCGTTGTTCGTACCACAGCTCCTTCCTCGTGACTCTATCGATCGCTTCGGCAAACCCGAACAAACAAATTTATTCTAGGAAATTGAAACAGCGATCGCCAATCGAGCAGAAGCTCTGCGGCCACAATCACCGTTTCAACTTAGTACCGGTAGTGAGCAAAGGCTTTGTTCGCTTCTGCCATCCGGTGAGTTTCTTCACGCTTGCGGACTGCACCACCTGTCTCATTGGCGGCATCCATCAGCTCATTAGCCAACCTAATGGCCATCGACTTACCAGGGCGCTGACGAGCGAACTGGGTCAACCATCGCAATGCCAAGGCAACACTACGCTCGGAGCGAACTTCCATAGGCACTTGGTAGGTAGCACCCCCCACTCGGCGGGCCTTTACCTCAACCAGAGGAGAAGCATTACGCACCGCCCGTTCAAAGACATCCAAGGGATCGCCACCACTACGCTCCTTAATAATTGTGAAGGAGTTGTAGATGATTTTGTCAGCCAAAGACTTTTTGCCACTGGTCATGAGGCGACGGCTCATCATAGTAATGAGCCGGCTGTTGTAGACAGAATCGGGTGGAATTGGGCGCTTTTGAATAACGGTACGGCGAGACATGATTCAAATTCCAGTGATTGAAGGCTAGCTGAGTGGACAAAAAAGATTCGTTAGCTTAGCTGAGACGAATTGAAAGGCTGGGTCAGTACGACCTATAGCTCAAAATAGAGTTAATGACAGGCTTAAGTTATAAGCCTAAGCATGCAACCCCGTACTAAATTTAGGCCATCCTGACGCTTTATCCAGCTTAGGCTTTAGGACGCTTGGCGCCGTACTTGGAACGGCCCTGGCGACGGTCTTTTACGCCAGCGGTGTCAAGGGTGCCGCGAATGATGTGGTAGCGAACACCGGGAAGGTCTTTGACCCGGCCGCCACGAATCATGACTACGGAGTGTTCCTGCAGGTTGTGACCAATGCCGGGAATGTAGGCAGTGACCTCAAATCCGGAGGTCAAGCGCACCCTAGCCACCTTCCGCAGAGCCGAGTTGGGCTTCTTAGGAGTTGTGGTATACACACGGGTACAAACCCCCCGACGCTGCGGACAGCTCTTTAGAGCAGGGGATTTGGTTTTTTTGTCGGCTTTTTGGCGCTCACTCCGGATGAGTTGCTGAATCGTGGGCATAGGACGCTTCTGCTGCTACGGCTGATAATACTCGAGTTTTCACAAGATCCAATGCTAGCACTCTGACGAAGCTTTGGTCAAACGCCGTAATTTATACCAATCTAGAGCGTTGCCCGCTTGAGATCCGGATCTCATGGCGTTGGCAAATGAGCGGCAGTGCAGTCTTGAGTAACTGGGGTGTCAGCACTCAAAGCGAAGGCATTGCCGCAGCCGCAGGTGCGCTGGGCCAGCGGGTTCGTAAAGCGAAACCCGCCGCCCATCAAATCTTCGGCATAGTCGATGGTGAGGTCTTCGACTAACTCCACCTGATCGACAGGCACTGCCAAGTTGATATCACCGCAGGTCAGGGTTGCCAGCGGCCTTTGAGGCGTAATATTTGAGGTTAGTTGGTAGGTCCAATCGGCACAGCCACCCGGCTCAAGGGTTAGACAGATCTGAGACGAAGATCCGGTGTGGGCAGTATGCTGATGCAGCAGTCGTTTGAGTTCTTGAGCAGCGGCGGGACGAATTTGAACCATAGGAACTTTGCAGTAACGGTCAAAAAACGGCGGTAATGCTGAGCTTAGCACCACCGCCGTTTTTCATTGTGCTGATTTAGTCAGGACAATAGCCTAGATGTTCTCGGCCCGAGAATAGTCGTCTTGAAAGCGAACAATGTCGTCTTCGCCTAGATACTCGCCATTTTGGACTTCAATCAGCACCAGGGGAATAACGCCTACATTCTCTAGGCGGTGCTGGGTGCAGGGCGGTACGTAGGTAGATTGGTTGGTAGACAGAAGAATCTCGTTTTCGCCGCAAACCACTTTGGCAGTGCCGGACACCACAATCCAGTGCTCACTGCGATGGTGATGCATCTGTAAGCTCAGGCGATGCCCAGGCTTGACTTCAATACGCTTAATTTTGTAGCCTCGGCCCTCTTCCAGCACTGTATAAGAACCCCAGGGGCGCAGCCCGGTTTCAGCAATTTCTTTGCCGTTGCTGGTGGCCAGGGCCAACGCGGTGGGCTGAATCGACTCTTGTAGTTTTGGCATACCGAATAATTCTCCTAGAACCTGAATGTATAAGACTGTGGCGGAATAAGCGACTTGGGAGAATCGCGTTGTCCTATGGTGCCCATTGCGATCAGACTTTTGTTTTGGCCCAAGAGTTTCAGATGCACAAGGCTCGGGCGAGGTTTTCAGGCAATAGTCTAACAAGCGCACATTGGCAGAGCGGAGTATCTGGGCAGAGCAAGACACAAAAACACAGATTCTTTATACCTCCTTTGAGGTTTTAAAGAATTTGGGGCAGATACTGTGGCGATGCGACCCAAAAAGCTACGGGAAAAACAAGCCGATGCCGTTATTGACCCTAGCTGCCGTGCGGGGAGAACGATTGATCAGCCGACCGCCTAGATAAAGACTGGCGGAGCTACCGCCATCTAAATTAAGAGCGTTGGTGCTGCCCAGCTGAAGCATGATTTGAGCCAGCTGATCGAGGGTGGGGCCTGGGCCTTGAGGGCTGTTGTGAACGGCTACTAGCAGAATTTCGCCGGTGGCGGTGAGGCCGATAGCGCTACGAGGAGCAGCCTGGGTGCTAAAAGCTGTGCCGAACTGCTCTAGATTGGCATCGAGGACGAGGGCGCGATCGCGAATCAGCAACGGTCCACCACCAATCAAGTTGGGAAAGGGAGCCATCGTCGCGGGGAGGAGATCAGAGGCGATGGTAACCCGCTGCCCTGGGGGCAGGGCTTGGGCAGCAGTAGCGTAGGAGCGCAGGGCCAGCAGATAGCCATTGGGAGGAATTGGTAGCCCCCCGGAGCCAATGGTAGCTGCAGGCTGCTGGGCCGTAACCACGTCATCCACCACCGTAACTACAGTTTCGCTCTCAATTACAGGGCGGTAGGTTGATCCCCAGGCGGGAGTGTAGAGGCCGATACCTGCCTGTACATAGCCGCTGTTGATCGCCAGTACTGGATAGCTTTGACCGCTGGCGGTGGTAAGGGTCTGCTGCAAAGCGAGACGCTCCATGCGCACCTGACCCTGATCGTTCCACCCCACGACACCACGGCTGAGAATGGGGCCTGAGATCCAGGTGTTGTTAGCCCGTACGGCCCCAAGGGGATATTGATTATTGCGGTTGAAGAACCCGGCGTTGATGGCAGCGGCAGCCTGCCACCGTTGGGCAATGGTTGTTAACGGGGCAGTGCCCACCGCCGTAGTGGGGTCAGTCCAAATGGGGCGCAGGCTGGTTTGGGTAGGGTCGATTTGTAAGTAATAGACGGGAAACGGCCGACCGGCTACAGAGACGTACCGCTGCTGCCAGCGCACTCCAGGGGCCCAAGCAATGCTGTGGGGTTGGAGATTGTCGGCACGAATGTCGATCACGATCTGGTTGGGGTTAGCCTGGGTCACCAGACGGGGCGGAGAACTGGTGCTGGCCTGAAGGCGGATGCCGCCAGTAGTGGGAGAGACGCTCAGCGCTCCTAGATACGAGCCAGCAGGGGCAGCGATCGCATCCCCAACTACTCGACTATCGGCGGTAGCCCCCAGCGTGAGGGTCAGGGCATCAGCACTGTCGGCTAGAGTAGCGGGTACTGGGCCTGATAGGTCCACGATCAAGCGCTCACCCCCAGGTTGAGCAATTCGACGCAGCGCTATCACTTGGGCCGGAGCAGTGGTAATTTGCAACGTGCCCCCCTGGGGCTGCACCTGCCAGCCATGGCGGACAGCTAGGGGCATGATGTCAAGAAACCGATAGCCGCCCTGAACCCATGCGGAGAGTTCTACAGGGCTACCAGGTGCAGTAAACCACTGTACAGGCTGTCGATTGGGGTCACTATTGTTGAGTAGGGTAGCCCCTAGGTACGCAGTCAAGCCGTAGTCGGCTAGGCCAATTTGACCATTGACCATCATCCAGGGAACGGCGACAGGACTGCCATTAATGGTCAGAGTTTGGCCTTGGGCGGCAGGGTTTACAGCTGCATCGGCTATGACTGTCTCAGCAGGTGGCGAGGCAGGGGGGACAGCTAGAATGGGAGCGGGGGCGATCGCAGCCACAATACTTAGCCCCAACCAGCCAACCCAGCCTCCCACAACCCAGCGGCGTTTCAGGCAAAAGTGAAAGAGTAATAGCGTCAAGGCTGGCCATTTAACCATAAAAACCATCGCCGTATGAAGGTCTAATGCTGACTGGGTAAACGGCAAACCACCAAGCAATCAAACGCTGTTTAGGAGGATTTTGAAACAACCGCTACCGTTACTGCCGCTTAATTCTAAGAAGCTGTGGCTACATGCTGAGTCTAAGGTTTGTAAACTACTGATAAAGTCTGTAAATTACAGATAAAGCGCCGATCGCGCCAATGCTTTATGACTAGGACCACTGCCCCTAGTTCCCTCTGACAGACCGAGATAATTGACTGAGTCGCAGGCACTAACCCCTAAGTCTGCCCGAGGTTGCCGCGGGATTGGCTCCCCGTTCTAAGACTGTACCTAGCAATTTGATCTCAAAGGCGTTGCCATTTTGCTATGGGATGTGTGCTGCTAGGCTAGTTCTCCCAGCTAAATTCGTTGCTCTGCTTTTACCACACCTTATCTTCCTCTTCCATGGGACGTACACCTGTGAATCACCCCTACCAACCTCGGCAGCACACCCGTTCTGAATGGCCAAATTGGGGGCCAAAGTCGCTAGTTGAAGAACGCGATGCTTGTGGCGTAGGCTTTTTGGCCGATCGCCAGAATCGCGCCAGCCACGATCTAGTGGCCAAGGCTCTAGCGGCCCTCGACTGTATGGAGCACCGAGGGGGGTGCTGCGCCGACCAAGCTTCTGGTGACGGGGCCGGGGTGATGACGGCCATCCCGTGGGCGGTGCTAAATCGCTGGGCGGAGGAGCAGGGGTATGGAGCGCTAGAGAGCGATCGCACCGGCGTAGCGATGATTTTCCTGCCCAACCATAGTGAGACCGCGGCCTTTGTGCGCGACACCTTTAACCAGGTGGTCAAAGACGAAGGGCTAAGCGTGGTGGGATGGCGACCTGTGCCTGTACACCCTGATGTGCTGGGCCCCCTAGCGAAGCAGTACCAGCCTCACATTGAGCAGCTAGTGATCGCTTCAGCGACAGAAACCGGCGAAGACCTGGAGCGGCGGCTTTACCTGGTGCGTCGTCAGGTGCTGCATTTGGTTGCCAAGGCGGCCGCCAATCCTGACGAGCGGGCAGCGGTCTCTGTAGCTGATCTGAAGGAGTTCTATGTGTGCTCCTGCTCTTGCCGGACGATTGTGTACAAGGGCATGGTGCGATCGCCGGTGCTGGCCGCCTTTTACGACGACCTCCGCGATCCCGACTACATCAGCTCGTTTGCTGTGTATCACCGTCGGTTTAGCACCAACACTATGCCCAAGTGGCCCCTGGCCCACCCCATGCGGTTGCTGGGTCACAATGGCGAAATCAACACCCTGGTGGGCAACATCAACTGGATGGTGGCGCGCCAGGCCGATCTCCACCATCCGGTGTGGGGCGATCGCGTGGATCTGCTCAAGCCCATCGTCAACGCCGAGAACAGCGATTCTGCCAACCTCGACAACGTCATGGAGCTGCTAGTGCGATCGGGCCGTTCTCCTCAGGAAGCCTTGATGATGATGGTGCCTGAGGCCTATAACAACCAGCCCGAGCTAGACGCCTATCCTGAAATCACCGATTTCTACGAGTACTACAGCGGCCTGCAAGAACCTTGGGATGGTCCGGCACTGATCGTCTTCAGCGACGGCACCCAGGTAGGAGCCACCCTCGATCGCAATGGCCTGCGTCCGGCCCGCTACGTGATCACCAAAGACGATCTGCTGATGGTGTCGTCGGAGGCAGGAGTACTCGATGTAGCTCCCGCAGACATCGTAGAGAAGGGTCGTCTTGGCCCTGGCCAGATGATTGCGGTCAATCTACAGAGTCAGGAAATTCTCAAAAATTGGGCCATCAAGCAGCGGGTTGCCACTCGGCACCCCTACGGCCAGTGGCTCAAGGACAACCGAGCCGAGATCCAGCCCCAGCTGTTTGCGGAAGCAACTCTCTACCCCGCTGCCGACCTGCTGCCCCAGCAGAGCGCCTTTGGCTATACCGTCGAAGACGTCGACATGATCATTCAAGACATGGCGGCCCAGGGCAAAGAGCCCACTTTCTGTATGGGCGACGACACGCCCCACGCCGTGCTGTCAGAGAAGCCCCACCTGCTCTACGACTACTTTAAGCAGCGCTTTGCCCAGGTCACTAACCCAGCCATTGACCCCTTGCGCGAGCGGTTGGTGATGTCGCTTGCCACCCAGCTTGGCGGCCAGGGCAACCTGCTGGATGAGCAGCCCGAGTACGCCCACCTGCTCAAGCTGGAAAGCCCGGTGATCAATGAGGTAGAGCTAGAGCAAATTCACGAGTCGGGCTTTGCCACCGCCACCCTATCCACGCTGTACGCCACTGTGGATGGCCCTACGGGTTTGGCAAAAGCGGTGGCGGCGTTGTGCGATCGCGCCGACGCAGCCGTTAAGGCCGGCAAGACAATTTTAGTGCTGAGCGATCGCGTCGATGCCGAAGGAAATCCTACTTGGCTGAGCGCGGACGTCAGCTACATTCCCCCCCTGCTGGCGGTGGGCGCGGTGCATCACCATCTGATTCGCGGCGGGTTGCGCATGCGTGCCTCCCTGGTGGTCGATACGGCCCAGTGCTGGAGCACCCACCACTTTGCCTGCCTAATTGGCTATGGGGCTAGTGCCGTGTGCCCTTACTTAGCACTAGAGTCGGTGCGCCACTGGTGGGCCGACAGCCGCACCCAAAAGCTCATGGAGACCGGTAAGCTGCCGGTGATCACCCTCAACGGCGCTCAAGACAACTACCGCAAGGCGGTGGATGCGGGCCTGCTGAAAATTCTCTCGAAGATGGGTATCTCGCTGATTACCAGCTACCGAGGCGCGCAAATCTTTGAAGCCATTGGCATCGGCTCCGACCTGCTAGATCTGGCCTTCCGGGGTACTACCTCTCGGTTAGGGGGCCTTTCCATCATAGATTTGGCCCAAGAGACGATTCAATTTCACCAGCGGACGTTTCCTGAGTTGTCAGTCAAGCGCTTGCAAAACATGGGCTTTGTGCAGTCTCGGCCCAGTGGCGAGTACCATATGAACAACCCCGCCATGTCGAAGCTGCTGCACAAGGCAGTGGCCGATCGCCAGTACGACCACTACGAGCTGTACCGCGCCCAGCTCGAAAATCGTCCGCTCAGTGCCCTGCGAGATCTGCTTGATTTTGAGAGCGATCGCCAGCCCATTGCCATCGATCAGGTGGAATCGGCAGAGGCCATTATGCGCCGCTTCTGCACCGGAGGCATGTCGTTAGGAGCACTGTCGCGCGAGGCTCATGAGGTGCTGGCAGTGGCAATGAACCGCATCGGCGGCAAGTCGAACTCCGGCGAAGGGGGCGAAGACCCGGTGCGCTTTAAGGTGCTCTCCGACGTCGATAGCGAGGGTAATTCTCCTACCTTCCCCCACTTGCGGGGTCTAAAGAATGGCGACACCGCCAGTTCTGCCATTAAGCAGGTGGCTTCAGGACGGTTTGGGGTTACTCCCGAGTACCTGATGCACGCTGATCAAATTGAGATCAAGCTGGCTCAGGGGGCTAAACCCGGTGAGGGAGGTCAGCTACCTGGCAAAAAGGTGAGCCCCTACATTGCCATGCTGCGCCGCTCAAAGCCTGGGGTAGCACTGATCTCACCGCCGCCCCACCACGACATCTACTCCATTGAGGATCTGGCCCAGCTAATTTTTGACCTGCACCAGATCAACCCCAAGGCTGGGGTATCGGTGAAGCTGGTGTCTGAGGTGGGCATCGGCACCATCGCTGCCGGAGTCGCCAAGGCCAATGCCGATGTGATTCAAGTGTCGGGCCATGACGGCGGCACCGGAGCCTCCCCCCTCAGCTCGATTAAGCACGCCGGTGTGCCCTGGGAATTGGGCCTGACCGAGGTGCACAAAGTGCTGATGGACAACGAGCTGCGCGATCGCGTCACCCTGCGCGTTGATGGCGGCCTCAAAACCGGTTGGGACGTGGTGATGGGTGCCCTAATGGGAGCCGAAGAATTTGGCTTTGGCTCCATTGCCATGATCGCTGAGGGCTGCATTATGGCTCGGGTTTGCCATACCAACAACTGCCCAGTAGGGGTGGCCACTCAAAAAGAAGAGCTGCGCCAGCGGTTTACCGGCATACCCGAGCACGTGGTGAACTTCTTCTTCTATATCGCTGAAGAGGTGCGATCGCTGCTGGCTCGCCTAGGCTACAGCTCCCTGATCGACATCGTGGGCCGAGCCGATCTGCTCAGACCCCGTACGGATGTCTCCCTGGCTAAAACCAATGCCCTCGATCTCACCACCCTGATGGATCTGCCCGACGGGCGGGGCGATCGCACTTGGCTGAACCACCAAGCCGTCCACAGCAATGGCCCAGTGCTCGACGACGATATGCTGGCCGATGCTGATATTCAGCACGCCATTCAGAACCAGGGAACGGTGACTAAAGCCTATAGCGTGGTCACCACCGATCGCACGATCGGAGCTCGGGTTGCTGGGGCGATCGCCGAAAAGTACGGCAATAACGGCTTTGAAGGGCAGCTCAACCTAAACTTTGAAGGCAGCGCCGGTCAGAGTTTTGGGGCGTTTAACCTACCGGGTATGACCCTAACCCTAGTGGGCGAGTCTAACGACTACGTCGGCAAGGGCATGCACGGCGGCGAAATTGTGATCAAGCCCCCCGTTGACATTACCTACGATCCATCGACCAATGTGATTGTTGGCAACACCTGTCTCTACGGAGCCACCGGCGGCACCCTCTATGCATTGGGCACCGCTGGCGAACGCTTTGCCGTACGCAATTCAAAGGGGCAAGCGGTAATTGAGGGCGCTGGGGATCACTGCTGTGAATACATGACCGGTGGTGTGGTTGTCGTGCTGGGGCCGGTGGGCCGTAATGTCGGTGCCGGCATGACCGGTGGTTTAGCTTACTTTTTAGATGAAACCGGTGGTTTTCCAGTGCGAGTCAATCCCGAAATTGTCAAGGTTCAGCGGGTCATCACCCCGACTGGGGAAGCACAGCTTAAAGCGCTGATTGAGGCCCACCTAGCCCACACCGGCAGCCCCAAGGCCAAAGCAGTTCTAGCCAACTGGAACGACTATTTGCCTCAATTCTGGCAGGTGGTACCGCCCTCTGAGGCCGATACGCCAGAAGCCAATCCCGAGACTACCGGAGCGGAGAAGGTGCTGAGTTCCAGCCAGTCGTAGGGCTTTAGGGAAACGATAGTCGACGACGGCTGCCCGCCCCTACTATCGTTTCCCTTTTAACCCATGTTGCTCACCCCTTTGTTCCGGCAACATCAAAATAGGGACCTGCCCTGGTATCCCTTTGTGCTACAGTAAATCTCTAGTTTTGGCATGTCGTAAGTTAACGAATGCCGGTGCGGGCAGATCGTCCGGCTTGAGATTTTTGTTGGCCTTGAGTGCCTTCTTAAGCCTGAGATCGGGGTTATATCCCTGCTGTAGGTGCCGTGTCCTTGTTTACTGATCTCGTCTGCCCTGTTGTCTGAGGTTATTTAATGTCTAAGCGTCGCAACCCGAAAAAAGAAAAAGCTCTACGCAACCAGGCCTATGCCCGCAAATTCCGCAAAAAGCGGACGGGTAATCAGCGCTTCTTCCGCCGCAACAATACTGGCGCAACAGATGAGGACAACAGCGAAGACAAAGAGAATAGCGAATACTCTAACAACAACGCTTAGACCAACGCTATTTCAGGGCTGTGGCGATAAGTTCAGCAGCGCGGTAGCCTGAGGCGATCGCGCCCTCAACATTTCCCCCACTGCACCAGTCGCCGCAACCCACTAGAGTCGGCATTGCTGGGGAATGCAGCAGAGGAGATCCTAGGGGCTGTCGCACAAACCCGTAGCGCCAGCGATGAACCTGCATCCAAGTTGGGGAGCCGAGCCAAGACGCTAAGCTCCCTGCAGCAGCAGCGAGTAGTTCCTGACCGACAGACTCTAGATCGCTGCGATCGATGTTGTTGGCCGCGAAGACTGCGCTGCTGTGCACCACCGTCACCGGCTCTTGAGGGTCGGTGCGCTTGCTACTGTCTAAGGCAGCCCAGCGCAAGATTGGGTGGCTGTTGCCACCCACCATCCAACCACCCCGAGAGGTTTGATTCGGAAGGTTGGCAGATTCATCAGAGCTGTACCCAGCCATTGCGGTAATGACGGCGTCAAACTCTACGTTCTGAAGCTGGTGCATGAGCTTGAATAGGCCTTCGTTCTGGGGCGCAGCCTTATCCATTAGAGCGGCGGCTTGCGGGGCAGGAATGGCTACAACCACAGCCTTTGCCTTTATCGAGCTAAGTTGTTCCTGGCGATCGGCGCTCAAGGTTTCTCCCTCAATTCGCCAACCCTGGGGCAGCGGAGTTAGCGCTGTGGCACGCCACTGGCGGTGAATAGTCAGTCCTGGGGCTAGAGCCTTGGCGACAGCGCTCATGCCCTGGGGCGCTGTGTAGAGTGTCTCCGGCAACCCTGCCTTTAAAGAACCACCGGCCTCTAGAGTAAATGGCTCTGGCTCCCAAGACTGTAGTACACCAGCCTCCAGCAGCGCAGGCAAAAAACTGAGTGTGGAGTCAGAAAAAGGCTGTAGATGCCGACAACCGTGATCTACAGCAGTAAAACCACGGCGGCGAGTGGCTAAGCGCCCCCCAAGCCCACGAGACTTATCGATCACTATCACCTGGTGGCCGGCTTGCTGGAGCTGCCGGGCTGCCGTCAGCCCACTGAGACCAGCTCCGATGACCACGACATCTTCCATACCCATTTCTTCCAAATTTTGGTGTGTAGCCGTTGCTCAACATCCTATCTTGGGGAATTGTGTAAAAATGTAAGACAGTTTTTAAATATGGTGATGCCCAGTGGATGAGCTGCGGTCTGCCCTGGAGCTAGCAACAGACGAAGAACTCGAGGCCTTAACAGAAATGCTGTTTCGGCCGCGCTTTAACCCATTAGATTATCTGCAAAAATCTGACCCACTGACGGTCAAGAGCGGCACGCGGCAGCAGTGGCTCGATCAATTAGAGCAGCGCTTTCGTTTTTTGGCAGCGGATGGGCTGACGGTAATCAATGGCCAGAGCCAGCGGGTCAGCTATCGTCAAGCGCTGGTTCAGATTTGCCACTACCTCAAGGTGCCTTACCTGACCGCTTGGTCTACCGACGATTTAGAGGCAGAGGTGTTTTTACACCTGCTTCGCAGCAATCTCAAGAAGCTGCCAAAAGCAGAGCGCGATCGCCTTCAGCAGTCGGTGCAAAAGTCTCTACAGGGGTCAGCCCAGTTTCAATCCTTGCCCTTGGCCTTGCAGGCTAACCCCTTGAGTCTATTGGCCAAGGGCAGCAGCGCCGTGGCGATTAGCACAGTCCTACAGCCCTGGCTGCTTCAGCATATTGCTCAGCAGATGGCCTTCCACATGGCCCGCTACGAAATAACCCGGCAGGCGATGATCAAAGGGGGTGGCACAATGTTGACCCAAGTACACCGGCAGTTTGCTCTACGCATGGCCTCCCGAGGGGTAGCCACTAGTGCCGCTCGTTACGGAGCTACTCGGGCCGTATTTTCGGTGCTAGGGCCTGCGTTGTGGGGCTGGTTTTTAGCCGATTTGGGCTGGCGCGCGATCGCAACCAACTACGGTCGGGTGATTCCTGTCGTATTCACTCTGGCTCAAATTCGCTTAACCCGCTCCTTTGACGATTGGGACTTAGCTCCGGGATAGGAGACAACAGCCTATATCCCTTGCTAATTGCCCTACTAGTGGGACGCCATGCCTGACGTAAACCCAAGACCCAAAACCCACTACGACCAACTAGGGGTCAAGCCTACTGCTAGCCCTCAACAGATACGGCGTGCCTTTCGCGACCTCAGCAAGCTCTACCACCCCGACACCACTAATTTGCCCGCCACCGAAGCAACTGAAAAGTTTCAGCAACTCAATGAAGCCTACGCCATTCTCAGTAGCCCCGATCGGCGCTGGACCTACGATCAAAAAGTAGGCTACTCTCGCATATCAGTCATGCAGCCTCTGGAGCCACTAAGTCGTCCAGCCTCCTTTCAGCGACGAGAGCCTGCCAATATGTATCTCGACCCCACCGATCGCCCCCTATCAGCTGGAGAAATTTTTGCTCTCTTTATCTTAGGGCTCACGTTTGTGGCTTGCTTAGCCTTGGTGGTGACCGTGAGTCTGACCCGAGGAGATTACACTGCCAACCTAGAGATTTTGCCCGCAGAGGCAAGCCCTAGCATTGAAGTGACTCTAGACCAACAGCCACAGGCAGAACCTCCGGCAGGGGATACTTCCCTGAGGGCTCCTTCTTTGCCAAAAGCGCGACCTAATCCAAAATCCTTAACATCTGCACCACCTACCTGGCTTTAGATACGGTATCTCTGTCTACTCTTTGTTTCTATAACTCATAGCCATGGCACTTCCCTCCGCAACCACACCTCTTTATAACTACCCGCTACCCGACATCGAAGCTTGGCTACAACAACAGGGCTGTACCCAAGACGACGCTCTCCACTGTTGGCACGTGATTCGTCCCCGATGGGAAGCTGAAATTTTGCTTGAGACCGACTGTATTGTGGTGCGCTATATCAGCGCCGGGTCAGACAATAAGGACATTCAGCGAGTGTTTAAATACTCTCTCAGTCGCCAAGATTTGGAAGAAGCCATTTTTTCTGGCCCTTAAGTCTAAAACCGACTTTTTAGCATAGTTGTATTAAGTCAATACTTTCGACCTATAGGGCCTAGTCAAGGTCGATTCTGAGAGGTTGTTTGAGAAGAGTTCTGTCATAGCATAAAACACCTTCAACGTCCAACCTCTTCTAGACAGAGGGCCTGAACCAGTTCAATGCTCTTTTTGAATTCTTTAAAGGAAATTCAAAAAGAGCATTGAACTTTGCTACCAAAGCTACGAGCTTTCAAGCAGTCTCTTACAGTCTTTCGCCGTAGAGACTAAGCAAAGATATTTTTGAAACTTCCTAACCCCGATTGGGCAGCAGCTACAAGCCCAATCAGGTTAACTCTTGGCGCAATTTATTAGATCGTAGGTACTGGCAGAAAACATTAAGAAAGGGTCATTCTCTGCATCACCCTTCATTAGTTAATTCTTAGTCATAGGGCTGTGCTGAGAGAAGCGCATCGTTCTTGATACTTAGGGCAAAAATTGTCCTGATATTTTTCGCTATATTTCCAAATCAAGTTTATAAAGACATTCTATTTATGCCCGTTGGCAAGCAGCCATTTCCAAAAAACTCTATGTCGATGTAGGTGTTTTCACAAAAAACCTACGTTTACCAGGATGTTGTTCGCAAGCGCTTTATAAAGTCGAGGCGAAACTATGGTTAAATCTAGGTTAACCGAGAGCGAAGAGAAGTTCATGCTTAGGTTATGAAAAGCGGCTTGAGGAGCACTTTGGTTTATGGAACTGCTTCTCGTAGTTCGTTTGCATACTCTAACCTGCTCTTCTTCACTGTGCGATCAGTGATTTTTTAGCTGCTACCTAAACCTGCTTCAACACGCATATGCGCCTTCCAGAAGGCGGTGTTTCCTGAAAAAGCGTTCGTGTATTTACCATTTAGAACACCTGTCTAAAAATTACCTTTTACACTTTTTGAGGAGGCGTTATGACGACTTTGAATGAAACCCAGGCTAAAGTTCGACAACAGGGCGAACAACCTAGATACGACATTTGGCTAAACTGTTTCATTACGCTATTAGCGACCAACCTACTTAGCATTTATATTGCTACCAACGGTACCTCTGACTTAGGCTTCGTGTTTCAAGAAGACGGTGTGCTCGAGAGTCTAAGCGCTGTATTCTATTTTTCTGCCGCGGGCATTTTTGCCTTTGGCTTTAAAAATAAATTCGCTCCTCTAAGGTTTTGGTGTTTATTTTTCGCAGTTTTAATGTTTATGGTAGGTGGCGAAGAAATTAGCTGGGGACAGCGCATCTTCGGTATTGCTACACCAGCATCTTTAGACTCTGTCAATGTTCAGAATGAATTCAACATTCATAATATTGATGGAATCCATCAGCATGTTCGTATGGCTGGAGTTGCCTTTGTAGGAATTTTCTGTTTTCTTATTCCTGTCTCCAACCGATTCAGTCAGCAGATGAGGCAGTTTTACACCCAGTGGGGCGTACCTCTATTTCCCTTAAACACAGCTTGGCTAGTCGTGCTATCTACGCTGTTTATGGTTATTCCACGAGCTATTAACTTGCCAGATCTCTTTGTTCCAGATGAAATTGGGGAGTTTCTACTTTCCTTTGCCTGGATTCCTTTTGCCCTTAACAATTCCTTAGAAAGCCGCTTTGGTAAGCTCGAGCATTACCACTAGGTCTATTCTTTCAATTACGAGCCCTAAAAGCCGCCACAGTTTGAGACCGTGGCGGCTTTTTAAGCTATCCATAGCTGTTATGGGCGATCCAAGCGCGGCTGAAGAACTCGAACTTTCTGCTACCGTTACTTATGTTCGAAGTGAACTGCTTAACGCTATAGTTTTAGCCCTCAATCAGGTTAGGGAGTGTAGCCACAACCGAAGACTCTTCGCCACGACTACAAGTCTCGCATTCACTTCAAAAGTGTGCCTCTCCTTAGAGGGCATCTGTGTGGCAAGCTTAGAAGAATTTTGGCTAGTCAGTCAAAGCAGTATGTGAAGCGGCTAGCTGCTTCACATACTGCTTTACCAACAATGCGGATGAAAGGACTTGAACCTTCACGTCCGAAGACACTAGAACCTAAATCTAGCGCGTCTACCAATTCCGCCACATCCGCGTTCGGTGATTTAGCATAGCAAACAACGGTGGACTGTGGGAACCTTTTGACCCGTTCTTTTTAAATTAAATTGCTTGGCTCAGGTGGAGATGTACGAGTTGAGCTGACTCACTAATTCTGGGGGAGATTGCTGGGACGGTAGCCAGCACCTAGTGCTTGCCAGCGCTGGAACACGCTGGGGTGAAGAACTGCCTCTGGAGGAATACTACGGGGCTGGAAGCCTGTCAGTCGAAACAGCCAAGAAATAGGTCTAAAGGTGAAGCGGTTGGGTCAGGGCGAATGCTGGGCGTCTGAAATGAGTTTGGAGACGTTGAAGCAGGCTGTAGTAGACTCAGGTCGAACTTTAGACCTAGGCCAAGACTGGTTTGTATGGTGTCAATCATCCACAGCAAAGCACCATCTGCGAGGGGCAAGGACCCCAACTCACCGCCGCCAACGGCCCCATGGTCGCCTGGAACCAAACTTGTTGAAGGGTTTGACCCGCATCAATGTTCTTCTGACTTTGCTGCATGGGGGTTTAAAGTCAAAAACTTTGCGCATTTCATCGATAGCAACGGCATGGAGAGCATGATCGATGATGTTGCTGAGCTGGTAGTCGTGGAATTCATACTTTTTGTTGAGCAGTTAGCTGAGCAGCGGAATAGTGCGAGGCACTCCAAGGGCGCCTACTGTCTCCCAGCAGCCCAGTACGGTGACTCTGGCGGGGCGCACGCTGGTGCTAAGAGACTGCATGGCCCTCTTTTTGCGCTCTAGCTCGCGAAGGTTAAAGTCGTCTTTGCCGATCCGGCGTTCGTCATTGTAATGGCCTTGACTGCGGCAGATGTCGCAGACAGCTGGTACTTTGAGCACTTCGGCGCTGGGCAACAAACCGCCAGCAATGCGCATTAGCCCGGCTAAGCTACGCACGGTATAGGCTCCACGGCTAAAGCCAAACAGGTAGATTTCATCGCCATCATCATAGTTGAGGCAGAGAAAGCGATAGGCTGCCTGGATGTTTTCGTCAATGCCCCAACCAAAGGCTCCGCCAGCGAGGCGATTGAGCAGCTCACCACCAGAACCGATACCGGGGCTGTATTCCACTAGCTGAGGCTGTTGCAGATCTTTATCGTTAGTTTGAATAGTTTGGGCTAGCTTGACCACGTTGGTAGGAAGTTTTTGGCTAGCTTTTTGCCAGGTGCCATTGCAGCAGACTACAAGACGTTTCATGGCAGGTTCCTCTGGAGCGGGTTGAGGGCAATCCATGCTTCGATGGCTTGCGGCTTGGGGCGCATTGCTATTGAAGGTTTTGTTGAGCGCTGGTAAGGGTAGCTCTAGCCTGATGCGAGCCACACCCCTTGAAGGAACGGCGGTGCTGGGGCGTTGGTCCTAGCGTTTGCAGAGCTAGACGATGGGCAGCACTGCCGTAACCTTTGTTGCGCGCCAGGTGATAACCGGGGTAGCGACGATCGAGGCGCACAATGAGGCGATCGCGCCATACCTTAGCCAAGATGCTGGCAGCGGCAATCTCAGTGTGGATGCGATCGCCCTGCACCACCGTTCGCTGAGGCAGGTGTAAGTGAGGAATGAGCTGGTTGCCATCAACTAGGCAGAGGTCTGGCAGAGTAGACAGGCGGCGCAACGCCCGGCTCATCGCCAAAAGACTGGCGTAGAGAATATTAAGTCGCTCAATGTCGTGGATAGTGGCTAAGCCCAAGGCATAGTCCGTAGCCAGCCGTTGAATGGGCTCCACCAGGCTTTCGCGGCGGGCTTCGCTCAGGCACTTGCTATCGGTCACCCCCAGCGACTGAAGTTGCTCACAGGCTTGGGGCGACAGCACAACCGCCGCCGCTACCACGGGTCCAAATAAACACCCTCGCCCCACCTCATCAACCCCAGCAATCTTGGTTGCTGGGTGATACTCACAAGCCTCAGGGGTCAGTAACCTACTCGTCGCCACCATCGCCAGCCGAGGAGGAACGACGGCGGCGGCGACGGCGCACGCTGCTAGACGATTCTTCTGGCTCGGCTTCGGGGGTAACCTCTATGGAGTTCAGTTCAACAACGGGAGCAGGTTCAGCAATGGGGGTGGGTTCGATCGTCGGCTCTGGGATTGAGGCGATCGCTTCAGGAGATATGACATCTGCCTCCTGGGCTTGAGCACGCGCCGAGCGCGTGCGCACTACGCGGCTAGGAGACGGCTTAGGCAATGCAGGCTCTGGTTCTGTCATATCTACCAGCGGCATCTCAACGGGCTCCTCAGCCGGAACTTCCATTGGGGTCAGTGACACAATCTCTGGCGGGGCCTGCCCAGGCAACACCACTGACACCACTACGTTGCGGGGGTCAGCCACCTCTTGGGTCGACAGAACCATGGGTGAAATGCCCATCATGGCGTAGATACGCTGCTCGTCGGCGGTCATTTCCACAGTTACTACCTGAGGAGGCACAACGGACTTCCGATTCCGAGCCGGCTCGCTCTGTGAATCAACCCGTCCCCCAGTTCGTCCGCGACCTCGGGGCGCAACCTTTTCGTCTTCAGTTTTGGGGGTTACCAGTGGTGGCAACGACTCAATTGGCTCTTTAAAGTCAACCGGGGCCGGCCCGTTATCTTTCACCACAGGCGCTTCTTTGCCATTGCTTCGGGTCGGCAGAGGGTCGCGGCGGCGACGGCGGCGGTTGTTGCCGCGGCCCGCTTTATCTTGATAGCTAGGGTGGTTGCCCAAATCCAGCTCTTGCAGGTCAGGACGACCATCAAAATCGCCTGCATCACCAAGGGGAAGTGGTGGCGCCACCTGAGGAGCCGGACTTCCCCCAGAGACCAAAGCACGGGGAGCGACTTCATTGCCATTGTCTATAGGCACCTCACCGGGCAAATGCACCAGATGGCCCAAACCACCGCAGGTCGGACAAGGTCGCCCAAACAGCTCGTAAATGTTTTGACCCTGGCGCTTACGGGTCAGCTCTACTAGGCCTAGCTCAGACAGCTGAGAGATCTGGGGCCGAGCTTTGTCAGAACGTAGGGCTTTAGTGAAATGTTCAAGGACTTGCAGCTTGTCACGCCGCGTATCCATATCGATAAAGTCAACGACAATCACCCCGGCGATATTGCGCAGGCGCAGCTGCCGGGCAATTTCAGCAGCAGCTTCGCAGTTAGTCCATAGGACGGTTTCGCGAGCCGTGGCAGAACGCGTAAAAGAGCCAGAGTTGACGTCAATCACCGTTAACGCCTCGGTGCGCTCAATGATGATATAGCCACCGGAGGGCAGATCTACCCTCGGCTTCAAGGCCTCGCGAATCGCCGCGTTGACTCGAAAATACTCCAGGATGGGAATGCGTTCGCGGTGGTGGTCGATCAGCACTCCGGCAGGCACTTGGCCATCGCTCCAGTTGGCCAGGTGTTGCTTCACCCGCTTCATGCCAGTACTGGAGTCGGTGACAATGCGGTTGACTTCTGCATTGTAGGCGTCGCGCAGCACTCGTTGAATAAAGTCGTCATCGCGATTGAGCAGAGCCGGGGGTCGAGTGCTTAAGGCCTGCTGCTGAATGCTTTCCCACTGCTTTTGCAGGGTTTCTAAATCTTCAATGATGGCATTTTCGCTAATGCCCTCGGCTTCGGTACGCACCAGCAAACCCATGCCCGCTGGTTTGATCAAAATGGCTAAAGCCCGCAGGCGGTTGCGCTCGCTCTCGCTGCGAATGCGCCGTGATAGGTTGACCCCACGCCCTGAAGGCATCAGGACTAAATATCGCCCCGGCAAGCTAATATTGCCAGTCAGACGAGGCCCTTTGTTGCCCGTAGGCTCTTTCATAATCTGCACCAGCACTTTTTGCTGGGGCACGACTAATTCGGTGATGGAGCCAGCGCTGCGCTTCAGCTTTAGGGGACCCAGGTCCGTGACGTGCATAAAGCCGTTGCGCTCGCTGTCGCCAATATTGACGAAGGCAGCATCAATGCCAGGCAGCACGTTTTCTACGGTGCCCAAATAAATGTCGCTAACCTGGTGGCTACCGGTGGCCACAATTAGCTCTTGAATCTGATCTTCAGAAAAAACCGCAGCGATCCGGTTTTGCTCAGCAATAACAATCTGCTTCGGCATTCAAATTCCTCATACGACGCTCACCAGGGCGAATAAAATCTGCTTTTCCCGCCCTAAGTGGGTGATTTGGCTATTCACAAGCCACGTCAACACCGCTACTGAGCGATCGGAAAACTCGTTTGCAAAGGTTTCGCAATAGAACCCACTGCAATACCGCAATGAATCCTGCTTCCTAAGGGCATGCACAGATCCCCTAACTCGCTGGGCGACTCTGAGAATTCTTGTTCGTACTGGATCTCGTTTGCGCTAGATCTGCTTGGGATAAACCGCACAAGCTGAACAAAAATTCTGACAGAAGCACTTAGCGCTAAGGATGTGTAGCTGCTTAAGACACTTGCTATGCACCTTTGCTCAGGTACATCAGCTCCTGCTGAGTGCATTATAGCGCCAAGCAGCGGCAGCAACACAATATTGCCTATCTTTCTACCACAGGTAGAGCAAATTTGCACCTGTGATATTGGGCTAAGTGGCTTGCAACATTGCGCTGAAAACCCGCAATAAAAAGGGCGGGGCGATCGCGGCCCTAACTGTGCCTGCGATCGCCCCACCCTCTAATTCTTCAGTTCTCCAAATTGATTAGGAAGCGGAAGCCGCCGTAGTCCGAGTCCGAGTGCGGCGCTCGGTGACCGCGCCTTGGAGCTCGGGTTGAAGCTCGGGCTCAATCTTCGGCGGTGATTTTTTCTGGGTCTTAGGCTCAACCTTAGGTTTGGGGTCAGCTGGGGCCTGGGACTGAGGCTGTGCCACAGTCGCCACACCAGAACCCTGGATTAGCAAGATCAGCATGGGGTCACGCTTGTCAAACTCGCGTCGGACTAAGCGGCGCAGGTCTTGGTCAAGGGCTGCTTTAAGCGCATCCAGGTCAAGGGCAGATTTACCATTGCCGTTAGACACTACCAGCTCTGCGCCACGACTTGAGAGCACCTGAGTGATCACCTGCTTCACCTGACCCTGGAAGCGTTCTTGGGAGATTGACTGAGCCACTCCGCGAATTTGCACGGTGGGGTCGGCTACTAGTTTGCCGTTGCTGCCCACAGTGGCCGCAATAGTGACTAGGCCATCTTCAGCTAGCTGCTGCCGCTCCTTGAGCACATCACGGCCCACCACTCCAACGCGGGAGGCATCAACTAGCTCAATGCCCGAGGGCACTTGACCAGCAATGCGAATGCCAGCGGGGTTGACTTCGACAATGTCGCCGTTGTTGATGATCACCATATTTTCGGCGGGTACACCCATGCTTTGGGCGGTTTCAGAGTGCTTCACCAGCATGCGGTGCTCACCGTGAACAGGCAGAAAATACTTAGGCCGGGTAAGGGCCAGCATCAACTTTTGGTCTTCCTGGGCACCGTGGCCCGAAACGTGGATGCCTTTATCTTTGCCGTAGACCACGGTGGCCCCGCGCATCATCAGCTTGTCGATGGTATTGACAACCGAAATGGTGTTACCAGGGATGGGGTTGGCGGAGAACACTACGGTATCGCCTTGCTTGATCTTGATCTGCCGGTGGGAGTCTTCGGCGATGCGGGTCAGGGCCGCTAGTGGTTCGCCTTGGGAGCCCGTTGTGAGAATCAGCACGTTCTCATCAGCAGTGTGGCCTAGGGATTTGAGGGGTAAAAACAAGCTTTCGGGGCACTTGATGTAGCCCAGATCACGGGCATGGGCAATCACGTTGAGCATCGAGCGGCCCACCACAAACACCTTACGGTTATGCTTTTGGGCTAGCTCCAAAATCATGTTGACGCGGTGGACTGACGATGAGAAAGTCGTCACCATCAGTCGTCCTTTGGCCTTACCAAACTCGCGATCAAGGTTGGGGAAGACCGAGCGCTCTGAGGGAGTGTGCCCTGGCACCTCAGAGTTGGTGGAGTCACTCACCAAGCAAAGTACGCCCTTTTCGCCAGCCTCTGCCAGCTTTTGGATATCGAAGGTCTCGCCGTCGACGGGGGTGTGGTCAAACTTAAAGTCGCCCGTGTGAATGACAATGCCCACAGGAGTGTGGATGATCACCGAGCAGCTGTCAGCAATGGAGTGGGTGTTGCGGATGTACTCCACTAGAAAGGAGTTGCCCACTCGCACGGTTTCGCGGGGGCGCACGGGGCGTAGCTCGGTGCGATCGCTCATCCCAGCCTCTTCCAGCTTGCCCTCCAAAAGGGCCATCGCCAGACGAGGGCCGTAGATTACCGGAATGTCAAATTGCTTGAGGTGAAAGGCAATGCCACCAATGTGGTCTTCGTGACCGTGGGTGACAATCATGCCCTTGATCTTGTGGCGATTTTCCCGCAGATAGGTGACATCGGGCAGCACAATATTGACCCCATGCATACCGTCGGTGGGGAAGGCTAGCCCTGCGTCGAGCAGCATAATTTCGTCATTAATCTCGAAAACGCAGGTGTTCTTGCCGATCTCGTGCAGCCCCCCCAGTGGGATGATTTTCAGGGCAGTATTGGCAGATTTTGAAGTCATAAACAATCTCTTCAGTAAATAATTGAGATGAAAAATTGAACAGTTAAACAAAGAATTGCCGGCAACTACGGCCCAACCGCATCGGCGTTTTTGAGCTGTGCCATACCCCAACGGGTGCGGCCGTTTGCTTGCCAAGATCCAACACGATTAGAGTGCTAGCTGTTGAGAGTAGCCACTATAAAAGGAAGTTGAGGCCCAGTTCGATGTCGCAACATCGATAGGTAGAGCAGCTAGGGCCATAGACAATACAGATAGAGCCATAAATACGGTTCACACAGAACGAAAGGATAAACGGACTATTCAGTTGTTAGAAAGCTAGAGAAGTAAGCAGCTCTTGCCAGAGAGGCGAGCCGAAACCAGTTTGAAAGTAAACGAAGCGCTGATGCGACCACTCACAGCCTAACGGCACTACTAACCTATGCTTTGGTGGCTAGAATACCCTGGTCAGAGAGCTGCTGGAGCACCTCTGCGATCGCAACACTCACAGACTCATCATCGGGCATACACAGGGGCGATCGCACTGCCCCTACCGGCCATCCCTGCTGTGCTAGAGCTACTTTTAATGGCACTGGGTTTGTGGTGACAAACAAGACCTTGAATAAAGGCAACAGCTGCAAATGTATTTTGGTGGCCAACCGGGTCTCTCCGGCTTCGTAGGCCTGCACCATCGCTTGAATCTGAGGGCCAACTAGGTGACTGGCTACGCTCACAACCCCGCAGCCGCCGACCGAGAGCATCGGCAGAGTCAATGAGTCATCCCCAGAGTAGATGCCGAACTCGGCAGGGGTATAGTAACGAATTTGACTGGCCTGGTCTAAACTTCCACTAGCCTCCTTGATAGCTACTATATTCGATATTTCTGCCAGGCGGGCAGTGGTTTCAATTGCCAACGCACAACCCGTACGTCCCGGAATGTTGTACAGCATGATGGGCAGCTCGGGCACCGCTGCCGCAATCTGGCTAAAGTGCTGGTAAAGCCCCTGTTGGGAGGGCTTGTTGTAGTAGGGCACCACCTGTAGAGACCCATCTAGTCCCAGCTCACAGGCATGGCGAGTAGCCTCAATGGCCTCAGAGGTTGAGTTAGACCCAGTACCTGCGATCACCTTAGCACGGCCAGCCACCGCTTCGCGAACCGTCTTGTATAGCTGATACTCTTCTTGCCAGCTCAGAGTGGGCGACTCGCCTGTAGTGCCACACACTACCAGCCCGTCGCTGCCATTGTTTACCAAGTAGTCGGCTAGGCGCTCAGCCACGGCATAGTCAACGGAGCCTTCTTCAGAGAATGGCGTCACCATTGCCGTTAGCACTCTGCCAAAATACGTCACCCGAAATGCCTTATGTCCTACGAAGTTTAATGACCCTGAGATTATACCAAGTTCGCCCCTAGCGGGTCGGCCCTGGGAAAGATTCTAGAATGGAAAGCCCAATGGGGTGGGCGCACCATACCGACAATTTGAGCGGCGATCGCGACTTGGAAACTGGGTTTACCCAAAGCGTCCACAGATGTCACCACCATCCATCCTGTAGCTGCCTACTAACTGCTAGCTGCCTACTAACTGCTAAGCATGATCGAGAAAGCGATCGGTGTCCATCTTGGTAACCTACCCTTAAGGATTACCCAAAGCTTTTTGGATCCGCTCAGCGTCAGTCTTAATAGCTAGCCCCAACGGCTTGGGGAACTTGCAGCAGTTCAGCAATCTGCACCGCGTTTAGGGCTGCCCCCTTGCGAATTTGATCGCCGCTGAGCCAGAGTTCCAAAGCATTGGCGTTCGAAATATCCTGACGGATGCGGCCTACTAGCACATCATCCTGGCCGCTGGCTTCCATAGGCATAGGAAAGTAGTTCCGCGCCCAGTCTTCAACCACCTTGACTCCAGGAGCCTTGGTCAGTAACGCCTTAGCTTCCTGGGGGGAGAACGGTGCCGCAAACTCAATATTAACTGCTTCAGAGTGGGCCCGCAGTACGGGAACCCTCACACAGGTAGCCGAAATTCTCAGGCTGTCAGCCCCAAAAATCTTGCGGGTTTCGTTTACCATCTTCATTTCTTCTTGGCAGTAGCCCTGCTCGTTGAGGGGCGAGTTGTGGGGAAACAGATTAAACGCCAAGGGATAGGGAAACGCCTCAGCCACCGGCTCTTCTCCGGCCAGAATAGCGCGGGCCTGCTGCTTCACCTCTTCCATTGCTCGCGCTCCGGCCCCACTAGCCGACTGGTAGGTTGCTACGACCAAGCGCTGGACAGGATTCACCTGGTGCAGCGGCCATACCGCCAGGGCCATGAGAATTGTGGTGCAGTTGGGGTTGGCGATAATGCCTTGATGGGTTCGGGCTGCCTCAGGATTTACCTCAGGCACCACCAGGGGCACGGAGGGATCCATTCGATAGGCGCTGGAGTTGTCGATGCAGACAGCACCCGCCGCGACGGCCTTGGGCAACCATTCCTCAGACACCGAGCCGCCTGCCGATGCCAGCACCAGGTCAATGCCGTCAAAAGAACCGTCGCCCAGCACCTGAACAGGAATCTCTTCGCCCTTGAAAGTCAACGTGGTGCCCGCCGACCGGGGAGACGCCAGCAGAGTCAAATCTTTTAGAGGAAATGATCGCTCATCCAGCAACGCTAGCAACTCTGCCCCTACGGCCCCAGTGGCCCCCATGATTGCAACTCTTAGCCCGTTCGACACAGCGCCACCTCAACCTACTCATAAGAACGCATTGCATCAGCCGATACTAACATTTCGCCTTGGGCTAACAAACAGCTTCGCCGCTAGCCAGACAGGACTCAAATATAAGGAAATAACAAAACTGCTAACCGCGTCATTGATGGGCTAATGCCCTTAAGACCAAAGCCTAAAGGCTCAGAATTGTGGACTAAAGCCAAGGAATGACGGCCAAGCTGTGACGATGGAGTATGCTTATTAATTGCGCCAAAAGTTCCTTACTGGTTTGGAGCGCGCGCAGCCGCCGTCTAGTTAGCCAAAAGACCCCATGAAAGTTACTCAGGAAGTACTGCCCGACAGCCAGGTAGGACTAGAGATCGAGATTCCCGCTGATCTGTCCCAAAAGACCTACGATCAGGTGCTAAATAAGATGATGCGGACGGTCAATGTGCCGGGTTTTCGCAAGGGCAAGGTGCCTAAGCAGGTCTTTTTGCAACGGGTTGGGTTGACCCAGTTTAAGGCAGCGGTCATCGAAGAGCTGGTGCAGAATGCAGTCGATAAGGCCATCAAGCAAGAAGAAATTGATGCGATCGGCAACTACCAGCTGAAAAGCGGCTTTGAAGAGCTGATCAGTCAGTACGAACCCGGTCAGCCCATCACCATTCAAGCCTCTGTAGACGTTCCCCCCCGAGTCACCCTAAAAACCTACAAAGGGTTGTCCGTACAGGCCGAAGAAGTTCTCCCTGACCCCGAGCGAGTCGACAGCACCCTAGCCCAGTACCAAAACAATCTGGCTACTCTAGTGCCCATCGAAGATCGCCCCGCTCAGGCTGGCGATGTAGCGGTGATTGACTTTGTTGGAAAAGTTCAAACCGACAGCGGTGAGTTTGAGGAATTTCAGGGCGGTTCTGGCACCGACTTCCAGGTAGAGCTAGAGGAAGGGCGGTTCATTCCCGGTTTTGTGGAGGGCATCATCGGCATGGCCCTAGAAGAGGCCAAAGATGTCGAGATTCCCTTCCCCGACGACTACTCTCAAGCCGAGCTAGCGGGCAAGCCAGCGGTGTTCTCTATCACCCTGAAGGAAATTAAAGAGAAGGAGCTGCCCGAACTCGACGATGACTTTGCCCAGGAGATCAGTGAATTTGAGACCATCGAAGCCCTGCGCACTTCGCTGATCGAGCGATACCAGGAAGAGGCTGATGAGAAGACTAAGGCCAATAAAGATGCGGCCCTCGTCAAAGCTCTAGTGGAGCACCTAGAAGCCGAAATTCCTAACACTCTGGTGCAGAAAGAGGTGGACTTTTTGCTCACCCAAACCATCATGCAGCTCAGCCGTCAGGGCATTGACGTCAACAAAATGCTGTCCCGGGAGCTGGTTGACGGCATGCGCCAGCGCACCCGTCCTGAGGCGATCGATCGCCTACGCCGCACTCTAGCTTTAGGGGAAGTGGCCAAGCAAGAGGGCATTAAGATCGAAGAAGAGGCTTTGCAAGAAAAGATCAAGGAAGCCATGGCCGAGGTAGAAGACCCCAGCCAGATCGACCCCGATCGCCTCAAGCAGGTGTTGACTGAGGAACTGCTCCAGGAAAAAATTCTGGCCTGGCTAGAGGAAGCCAACACAGTTGAGCTGGTGCCCGAAGGCACTCTGCAAGAGGAAGCGATCGTTGACCAAGCCGATGCCCTTGAAGCCACCGTGGTCGAGACCGACGATTCTGAGAGCGATGCCATTGAGGTCGAGGCCACTGCAGTAGCGGACGATGCCGGGGAGACTACCGAAGCTGATGATGAGGGTGAGCCCGAGGCCGGCAAGACCAAAAAAGCAGCTAAAGACGCTTGAGCCGGTTATAGATTTCGGTAAACCGTCGGTTAGCCCGCCCCGTGAACCTAATTTTTTGGGGCATAATGTCGGGTAGGCTAACCAATGGCTTGTTAGTTTACCCGCCTGGTTTAACTGGTTGTGACCTGGGCGCTCTGCTAATAACACAATATTCCTAAGCCCTTGAAATCTCGCGCAAACCCACTATGATTGCATCGAACCCATTGAGTAGCCCTATCTTGAGCTTGAGCCAGTCTGCCCTTAGCGCTAACCAGGTTCGCAGCATGTTGCCCGTCGTTGTAGAGCAATCGGGCCGCGGGGAACGGGCGTTTGACATCTACTCTCGCCTGCTGCGGGAGCGCATCGTGTTCTTGGGCACTCCGGTGATGGATGAGGTAGCCGACTCCATCGTTGCCCAGCTTCTTTACCTGGATGCTGAAGACCCTGAGAAGGATGTACAGCTTTATATCAACTCTCCAGGCGGTTCTGTCACAGCGGGTATGGCGATCTACGACACCATGCAGCAAATTCGCCCCGATGTGGTGACGATTTGCTTTGGGCTAGCGGCCAGCATGGGCGCGTTTCTGCTCTGTGCCGGTGCTAAGGGCAAGCGCCTCTCCCTGCCGAGCTCGCGGATTATGATTCACCAGCCACTAGGGGGTGCCCAGGGCCAGGCCGTAGATATCGAGATTCAGGCGAGGGAGATTCTTTACCACAAGAACCGGCTGAATGAGCTGATCGCTCATCACACCGGGCAGCCAATAGAGCGTATCGAGAGTGACACCGAGCGCGACTTTTACATGTCTGCCGCCGAATCAAAGGCCTACGGGCTGATTGACGATGTTGTTGAGCAGCAATATCTTCCCGCCGCCCCCACTATGACTGCACTAAATTAGGGTCATTATTTTATGTCTAAGTACGACTCCCATCTTAAGTGCTCGTTTTGCGGCAAGTCTCAGGAGCAGGTGCGCAAGTTGATTGCGGGGCCGGGGGTCTACATCTGTGACGAGTGCGTTGACCTGTGCAACGAAATTTTAGACGAAGAGCTGTTTGATTCGGGCACTGCGATTGCCCAGCCCGTGCCCCGGCGCGATACTCCCACTGCCGATCGCCCGCGTACCGCTCCAGCCATCGCCCTCAACCAAATTCCCAAGCCGCGGGAAATCAAGAATTATCTCGATGATCACGTCATTGGCCAGAACGAGGCCAAAAAGGTCCTGTCGGTGGCGGTCTATAACCACTACAAGCGCCTTAGCTATCTGCAAGGGTCTGAGGGAGAAGCAGCTGACGATGTCGTTGAGCTACAGAAGTCAAACATCTTGCTGATTGGCCCCACGGGCTGCGGTAAGACGCTACTGGCTCAGACCCTGGCTCGCATTCTCGAAGTGCCCTTTGCCGTAGCCGATGCCACTACCCTCACCGAGGCGGGCTATGTGGGCGAGGATGTGGAAAACATTCTGCTGCGGCTGCTCCAGGTGGCCGACTTGGATGTGGAAGAAGCCCAGCGCGGCATCATCTACATTGACGAGATTGACAAAATCGCCCGTAAGAGCGAGAACCCTTCTATCACCCGCGATGTGTCTGGCGAGGGCGTACAGCAGGCGCTGCTAAAGATGCTGGAGGGTACCGTAGCCAACGTGCCGCCCCAGGGGGGCCGTAAGCACCCCTACCAAGACTGCATTCAGATCGACACCAGCAACATTTTGTTTATCTGTGGCGGTGCCTTTGTCGGGCTAGAAAAAATTGTTGAACAGCGGATTGGCAAAAAATCGATTGGCTTTGTGCAGCCGGGCGAAGGGCAGTTCTCGCGCGAAAAGCGTACTGCTGACGTGCTGCGCAATTTGGAACCCGACGATCTGGTGAAGTTTGGCTTAATACCTGAGTTTATTGGCCGAATTCCAGCGACCTCGGTGCTAGAGCCGCTGGACGAAGAATCGCTAATGGCAATTTTGACTGAGCCGAAGAACGCATTGGTGAAGCAGTTCCAAAAGCTGATGCTGATGGACAACGTGCAGCTTGAATTTAAGCCAGATGCACTGCGGGCGATCGCCCGTGAGGCCTATCGTCGCAAGACTGGTGCCCGCGCCCTACGCGGCATCATCGAAGAGCTGATGCTCGACATTATGTATGAGCTGCCCTCGCGCAAAGACCTGAAGCGCTGCACGATCACCCGAGAGATGGTGGAGCAGCGGTCTACTGCGGATCTGCTGCTGCATCCCTCGTCTATGCCTAAGCCCGAGTCTGCTTAGCCATGCCCTACATTAACGTCAACCAGGTTAACCACTACTACGAGTGGGTCGGCACCAATACGCCGCGCGATCCCAGTTCTTCAAAACCGGTGATGGTCTTCATCCACGGCTGGGCTGGTTCGGCTCGCTACTGGCAGAGTACGGCGACGGCATTGAGTGATCGCTATGACTGCCTGCTCTACGACATGCGTGGGTTTGGGCGATCGCGTCTGTCTCCCGATCAGCAAGCAGAGGCTGCAGCACGAGGTTACGAGCTAGACACCTACGCAGACGATTTGGCCGAGCTGTTGAAGGCACTGAATCTGCCCAAGGTTTCGATCAACGCCCACTCTATGGGGGCGTCGGTAGCGGTGTACTTTTTGAATCAGTACCCGGAGCTGTGCGATCGCGCCATTCTCACCTGCAACGGCATTTTTGAGTACGACAAAGCTGCCTTTGAGGCGTTCTACAAGTTTGGCGGATACGTGGTGGCCTTCCGGCCCAAGTGGCTAGGGAAAATTCCGCTGGCACCGCGCTTCTTTATGGCCCGGTTCCTCAGCCGCCCCATTCCCGCTGCGGAGAAAATTGCGTTTTTAGACGATTTTTTAAACGCCGACTACGCCACTGCCCTCGGCACTATCTTCACCTCGGTCAGCAAAAAGGCGACAGAGGTGATGCCTGTTGAGTTTGCCAAAATTACCGTGCCGACGTTGTTGGTGTCGGGAGAGTTTGACAAAATCACCCCGGCGGAGCTGGGGCGAACGGCAGCGGCTTTGAACCCCAAAGTCGAGTATGCCCTGGTAAAAAATACTGGGCATTTCCCTATGCTCGAAGACCCGGAGACCTATTTGAATTACGTCAATGCCTTTCTGGCGTAAGCTATCGGCATCATGCATCTGTGGTTAGTCAACCTTTAAGAAAGAAGAGAACACTTAGATACAAAAATTGCGATCGCGTTCATGGCTTTAGCTAGCTCAGTTCCCCAAATTTATGAGCGCCTCGGCATTCTTCCCCTCCAACTGGCAGAATTTTCTCAGCGCTGGGGCATCGCCGAACTTGCCCTATTTGGCTCAGTGCTACGCGATGACTTTCGAGATGATAGCGATGTGGATGTGCTGATCACCTTTGCGCCAAATGCGCGTAAGGGGTTACTCACCCTAGCTAAAATGCAGCATGAGTTACAAGCTATCCTCAACCGAAAAGTGGATTTGGTCAGCAAGAAGTCTATTGAGCAAAGCCATAACGCTATTCGTCGTCAAGTAATCTTGGCATCTGCACAGGTTATCTATAGTGCGTGATCAGCAATGGATTGTTGACATGCTGCAAGCAGCTAGAGAGATTTTAAGTTTTGCCGAAGGTTTTGATCGGGCTGACCTAGAGAGCGATCGTCGCACCTGCTCCGCTATTCTGTACGAGATTATTGTCATTGGTGAAGCTGCAAATCGACTCTCCGATGAATATAGGGCCTGCCATGCCCATATTCCCTGGCAAAGTATTGTGGGAATGCGAAACATTCTTGCCCACCAATACGATCAGGTTGACACCGAGATTATTTGGGATGCCGTCAGTATCGATGTCCCGGAGTTGATTACTATGCTAGAGCCGCTATTAACTGAGGACAACCTATGACTCAGGGCATTTGTCCTCTAGCCTGTTAGCCCATGATGGATAGGCTTCCCACGGATCAACTGATAGCGCTGGATCGTCGCCATGTATGGCATCCCTACGCGGCTATGCCTAACACCGGGCCACTGTTTGCGGTGCGATCGGCCCAGGGAGTTTATCTGGAACTAGAAACTGGGGAGCGATTGGTCGATGGCATGTCGTCGTGGTGGACCTGCATTCACGGCTACAACCACCCCCAGTTGAACCAGGCCGCCCAGGAACAAATGGGCCGCATGAGCCATGTCATGTTTGGCGGGCTGACCCATCAACCGGCGGTGCAGTTGGCTCAAAAGCTGGTGGCAATAACGCCAGAGCCCTTACAGCAGGTGTTTTTCTGCGATTCCGGCTCGGTGGCGGTCGAGGTAGCCATGAAGCTGGCGATCCAGTACTGGCACAACCGGGGAGAGCCGCAAAAGCAGCACTTTCTGACGATTCGCAACGGCTACCACGGCGACACCTTTGCAGCAATGGCAGTGTGCGACCCAGTGAATGGCATGCACCACCTATTTCGCAACAGCTTGGTGGAGCAGTATTTTGCCGATGCACCTCGAATTCCCTTTGAGGGTGTGTGGGATGAGAAAGACCTGGCCAGCTTTGAGGCGATTTTGCAGCGTCACCACGGGGAGATTGCCGCCGCGATTTTTGAGCCGGTGGTGCAGGGGGCGGGGGGCATGCGGTTTTATAGCCCGCAGTATGTGCGCCGGGCAAGGGAACTGTGCGATCGCTACAACATCCTCCTCATTCTCGATGAAATAGCTACGGGCTTTGGCCGCACGGGCAAACTGTTTGCCTGCGAATACGCAGGCGTCGCGCCGGATATTCTCTGCGTCGGCAAAGCCCTCACGGGCGGGTTTATGTCCCTAGCGGCCACCCTCACTACCGAGCATATCAGCGAAACCTTTGCCCAGGGAGAAGCGGGAGTTTTCATGCATGGTCCCACCTTTATGGGCAACCCCCTAGCCTGCGCAGTGGCCCTAGAAAACTTGAACCTGTTGGAAAGCTACGACTGGGCCGCAAGGATACACGCCATAGAAACTCAGCTCAAGCAGGAGCTAAACCCCTGCCGCAACCTGCCAGCGGTGAAGGATGTGCGGGTTTTGGGAGCGATCGGAGTGGTAGAGCTGCATGAACCGGTGGATATGGATGTGGTACAGCCCCGTTTTGTCGCCCAGGGAGTATGGCTGCGCCCCTTTGGTCGTCTGGTTTACACCATGCCGCCATACATTATTGAGCCCCAGCAACTCGCCCAGATCACAACGGCCATCTATGAGGCTTTAATCGCTTAGGTCACACCCTTTGCAGGCCTTGGGATTTACTAGAGGCGGATGGCTACTGTACGACTCCACCAACCGCATGACGGAAGAGTTTGGTTTGATTGCGGTGGCGATCGCCCATCACCCCAGCCAGGCTATTCCCCTCGCCAGCTCATGGTTTAGCAATGCCAGCGACTACCTGGGTATGAAGGTATCGCTAGCATTGCGCAAGTTGGGGGCAACGCCAGAGTTTAAGTGAGAAAGTCTTGAACTTTGAGTTGTGCATTAAAGTCCCACTGCAAAAACTCAAAACTAATCCATTTCATCCCCCCCTTACCCTAACGTCCCAGTCGGTTAGGAATATCCTCACAGCCGCCGGGAACAGTGGCGCGGGTAGCCTCACCACCCCAGGCTCCAATGTAGCGGCGCTGTTCCTCAGACAGGCGGTACACGCCGCTAAAATTAGCCCCTTCAACTACGGCCCCGGTGTTGGCTCCGGTGGTGTAGTCGGGCGCGCCGGTGCGGGTGCGGGGAGTGGCGGTGGCAGCATCTCCATAGAAAAGCCGCGCCTCCATTAGATCGGCTCCAGACAGATTAGCTTGGTACAAAATAGAGCGGGCAAAATTGGTTCTTACCAAGTCGGCCCGACGCAGATCGGCGCGAATCAGGTTGGTTTCGCTGAGGTCGGCCCAGCGCAGATCGCTACCCGACAGGTCGGCGGCGGCCAGCATAGCTCCCAGGTCGATGACGCGAGTGCCAGTCAGCCGGTCTTCTTCATAACCACCCCGGCCGTCTAGGATAGGGCGGCCTAAGCGATTGTCGCGGCGCAGGGGGGTGAGCAGCTTAGACCGCGAGAGAAAGCGGATGACCTTGGCCTTGCCCCCAGCATCGACGCTGCTGAGAATGGCGGCGGTGCGGGCTTCGGCGATGATTCGCTCCTGGGGCCAGTCTTCGAGCAGGCCTTCGTCATCTAGCACCAGTTCTGAGATGCCCTGAAAGTAGGAGTCGATAGTCTGCTGCTGGGTAATCAGGTTCTGCTGCTTGGTCAGGTCGCGGGAAATAACGTACTGCCGCCAGGCCACAAACAGGGCCAAAAAGGCGATGAAGATTTGCCCGATCGCCCCCAAAAAGTCTCCCAAGGCTCCCAGAATATCCCACCGCAGAGTCAGCCCCCAGGTCAAAATGGCCCGATTAATGCCAGTGATATTCGTTAGCCCCGCCAGCCCCACTAAAACCCCTGGGATGGCAATCAGCAGCGACTGCTGCCGGGCAGACAGCTCCCCCAGCACCTCTTGCAGAAAGGGCCACATGAGCCGAATCGACACCAGGGTAGCCACCAAAGATCCAGCTAGGGTGAGCCAAAAACTGCCGGTGATTAGCCCCAGCCCAATCACTGCGACCGCCACGATAGTAATCGCGCTGGCCGAGGTGACCGTAGAGTCAACCAGCAGGGGCTCAACGTTTGTCGGGTCGGAAGGGTCTAAGTCGAGCCGAGTGGCACCCGGCACAGACCCCGCTACGCTGTCGCCAGGGAGCGGCCCGGCCAACTGGTCTGGGGTAGCGACTGTGCCGTTATCTGGGGTAGCGGTGGGTAGCGGTGGCTGGGCAGGGTCAGGGGTCGGGGGAGTCATGGGCGCGCAACAATGAGCAAGATCAAAACTAGGCCCCTGGGATACGACGACAAAGGGCAAATTGTCTGGCTATATTTAAGCACCTTAACCTTGGAACTATAGTCGTTGGGCTGGGTTTGCCCCATCAATAGGCTAAGACGGCTAACCTCGACTAGGCGGCTCCGGCCTATCGACGGTAGACTGATGGGGATTTTGCCCGCTAAAACGGGCGTTTCAGCACATATTGAGGAGGGTAGGGGCAGCGGCATTATGGTGATTACTGGGTTGATTTTGCTGGCCGCGATCGCGATTTTAGTCTGGGGCTACCGCCGGGCCTCGCCCTACGGCACTGTAGGCATCTTGGCCTGGCTGCAATCGGTGGTGCTGATGGCCCCGTGGCTGCTGTTCTTTGGGCTATTTGCCCTGGGTGTTTACGTCAACTTGGCGGGGGTGCTGCTGCTGTTGCTGGGGTCTACGGGCCTTTATATCTATATAGGACGACGCTTGCGCGCTCTGGGGCAAGACATGCTCTCGACCCAACGGCCCGCGCCAGCGATGGACTCTGCCCCTGAGACTACCGATCGCCTAGAGCCTCTCGATCAACCTACCCCAGCCCCAACCACCCCAGACACTATAGTCATTCCCGCCGAAGATCTGACGCAGATTGAAGGCATCTTTGGCCTCGACACCTACTTTCGCACCGAGACGATTCCCTACGATCAGGGAGCGATTTTTCGCGGCAACCTGCGGGGTGAACCGGCGGCTACCCAGACCAAGCTGGCAGAACGATTGCAGGAACGACTAGGCGATCGCTACCGCCTGTTTTTAGTCGAAAACCTGGAGCAAAAGCCCACGGTAGTGGTGCTGCCCGCCACCGCCGACCCGGTCAAAACCACCCCAGCCCAGTGGGCACTGGCCGGGGTGCTGGCGATCGCCACCCTTTTTACCGGCCTAGAAGCCGGGGCGATTTTGCAGGGCTTCGACCTGCTGCAAGACTTTTCTCGCTGGCGGGCCGCCCTGCCTTTTTTAGTAGCCTTACTGGTGATCCTGCTCAGCCACGAAGCCGGCCACTGGATTGCCGCTCGCCGTTACGGAGTACGCCTCAGCCCGCCCTTCCTCATCCCCGCTTGGCAGATTGGGGCCTTTGGCAGCCTCACCCGGTTTGAGTCCCTGCTGCCCAACCGCAGCGTGCTGTTTGACATCTCCCTGGCCGGGCCAGCTGCTGGAGGCATCATTTCCTTGGCCATGCTGGTGGGCGGGCTGCTGTTGTCGCACCCTGGTAGCGCCTTTCAAATTCCCTCTGGGTTCTTTCAGGGGTCGGTGCTGATCGGGGCTTTGGCCAAGGTAGTGTTGGGCTCAGCGCTGCAAGAGCCCTTGGTGGATATTCACCCGCTCACCATCATGGGCTGGCTAGGACTGGTAATTACCGCCCTCAATTTAATGCCAGCCGGGCAGCTCGATGGCGGCCGCATGGTTCAGGCCATCTACGGCCGCAAAACCGCCAACCGCACGACGGTATTTACCCTGGTAGTGCTGGCGCTGGTAGCGTTGGCCAACCCCCTAGCCCTCTACTGGGCTGGGGTGATTGTGATCTTGCAGCGCACCCTAGAGCGCCCCTGCCTCAACGATATTTCTGAACCCAACGACGCCCGCGCCGCCCTCGGTCTGCTGGCCTTGTTTTTAGCCCTGACGGTGCTACTGCCTCTCACCCCTAGCCTGGCCGGTCGCTTAGGAATTGGAGCGTGATGAAGTGGGGTAAGGGGTAAGGGGGTAGATTGTTCAGCTATCAGCCACTTACCTACCCATTCACTCCCTACTCCCCACCCCCTACACCACCGGCTCTACCTGAATTTCCCCCAGTCGTTGGGCTAGATAGGCAGCGGCAGTGATCGGAGGAAATTGAGGCGTTCCCCCAGTGCGATCGATCAAACTACCTACCGGGGTCAGGTCAATCTCGGGACGGGGATGGACAAAAAACGGCATTGATAGGCGGGCCTGGTTGCTGGGTTGAGGATTGACCACCCGATGGGTAGTGCTTCTAAACAGCCCGTTGGTGAGGTTTTGCAGCATATCGCCAGTATCCACCACGATCTGGCCGGGGGTGGTTTTGACGGGTAGCCAATGCCCATCCTGGGTGAGAATTTCGAGCCCAGGGGCGGTGGCCTCGCAGAGCAGGGTAATGAGATTGATATCTTCGTGGGGGGCGGCTCGCAGACTACCGGCGGCAGGTTGGCCCACGGGCGGGTAATGGGCTAGGCGCAGCACTGTGTTGCCCCCGCGAGCCATATCCACTAACCAGTCGTTGGGCTGGCCTAGATAGTCACCGCAGGCTGCCAGCAGAACTTCTGCGCAGGCCATGAGCTGCTCATATAGGCGGGTCATCACTGGGCGAAAGGAGGGCACCTCCTGGGGCCAGGGCGAATCGGTAGCAGTGAGACTGTAGCGGTTGACGTGCCAAAATTCTTTGAGATCGGGCGAAGTGTGGCCCTTAGCCTGCTCGCTACCAAAGCTCGAGAAGCCCCCACCGCCATGCTGGGATAGGGAGTACTGGGTTTTAGCAGCATCGGGTAGGGCAAAGAACTCAGCAGCTACTTGGTAAGCTCGCCGTACCACCTCCGGCGACACCGGGTGGGGCTCCAAAATAAAGAAGCCAATGTCCTCTAGGGCCTGGCCCAGGGTTGCGATCGCCCGCTGTCGCACCGCCGTAGGGCCAATTAAATCTGCGTAAGACACCACAGGAATGGGCGGCGGGGTCATGGTGTGATCCTTGAAGAGGAAAAATAGGTTGGCTGGATTGTAGCAGCCCAGTCAAGGGTCTATAACTAACCCAAAATTGCTGTTTCCCAGCGAGCGGACGACTGCGAATAGCAACCCAAAATTTGGCCAAACTCGGCGATCGGGCGGTCTAATCGACCGAGATGCCCTGGCATAATGCGATAAGGTTGGGCTACGTAGCTTGCTAACGCGTTATTGTCTGTGAACAGTCCTGCTAACCCAGAGCCCAGTCCAATGCTGCACATCGGCGACCAGGTGTTGACTCCCGCCGATGCTGTGCTCCGGCTACAGCGCTACGGGATGTTGCCCGCGCTGATCAAAGAACTAGTAATTGACCAAGCGATCGCCGCCACCACCCTCACCCTAGAGCAAAGCGCCCAGGCCCTAGACCAGTTTTTGCAGGCCAATCAGGTGACGACCCCCGAGCAACAGCAAGGGTTTTTAACCCAGCGCGGGCTGGCCGAAGACGATCTTTTGGCGCTAGCTCAGCGGGCTCGAAAGCTTCAGCAGTATAAGCTCGACACCTGGGGGCACCAGGTCGAATCTTATTTCTTACAGCGCAAGGGCCACCTCGATCGGGTTTTGTATTCTCTAATTCGCACCCGCGATGCTGGCCTGGCCCAAGAGCTTTACTTTCGCATCAAAGACGACGGCCAACCCTTAGCCGACCTAGCCCGTCAGTATTCCGAAGGGCAAGAGGCCCAAACCGGAGGCCTGATCGGCCCCGTAGAGCTGTCGGTACCCCACCCGGCCCTGGCCCGAATTCTCTCCATTAGCCAACCCGAGCAGCTCTGGCCTCCAACTCGCGTCGGCGAATGGTTTGTGGTGGTGCGCCTGGAAAAATTTTTGCCGGCCCGATTGGATGACGCCACTCGCCAACGTCTGATCGACGAGCTGTTCAACACCTGGTTAGCTGAGCAAGTACAGCGGGAGCTTCAGTCCAATGCCATCTCAGGCGTAAACTCTCTGCCACTAAACAACGACTAGTCCGGCTATCTTTGCCTAGCGAAGGTAAACCTTTGCGAACTACGGAGGGCAAACCTAGGCCGATCGCCCATCATGAACTCGTGGTGCACCCGTAACATTTTGATACGATATGTCCGGACAGCCCAAGGAGGTCAATAATGGCCCGCTTTCAACCGATGGACTGGGGAATGGGGGTGCTAATGGTCGCCGCCACCTTCAGTGGTTTAGCTGGTAGAGCCCTGGCAGAAACCCTGCCCCTAACCAATCCGACAGAGCCTGAGGAGGCTACCCCGCTACCTATTCAAAGGCCACAACCTGGACTAGGCACAGCTGAGGAGAGTTTTCCTGAGGCCTATGTGCTGGGGCCGGGCGATCGCATCCGCATCGATATTTTCAACATTCCAGAGTTCAGTGGCCCCGAAAACGGCATTCACGAGGTGCTGGTCGATGGCACATTGTCTCTCCCCATGGCTGGTGTAGTAGCCGTGCAAGGGCTGACCCTAGCCGAAACCCAGGAGGCCCTAGTTGCTAGCTATGCCCCGTTGCTGACCCGACCGCCTCAACTCACTGTCACGCTGCTGTCGGTCCGCCCCGTGCGGGTGGTGGTGGCTGGCGAAGTCAACCGCCCCGGCACCTACACCATTGAGCTAGAGGCCGAAGCCAGCGGGGGCAGCGCTGGGGCCGGTCGCCAGTGGCCCACCCTCACCCAGGTAATTCAGGAAGCGGGGGGCATTACCCAGCAGGCCAACATTAAAGATATTCAGGTGCGGCGGCCCCAGCGCCAGGGTGAGGCCGTTCTCACTACCAGTCTGTGGGAACTAATTCGCACTGGCGACATTAGCCAAGATGTGCGCCTGCGCGACGGCGACACCATTGTGATTCCCAAAGCCGTAGCGATCGTGCCCGAGGAGTCAGTGGCGATTTCTAGCGCCAACTTTTCTCCAGAGGAAATACCAGTGCAGGTAGTTGGTGAAGTAGCACGCCCCGGCGGGGTAACGCTGCCCGCTAACTCCACCCTAAACCAGGCCATTCTGGCCGCAGGCGGATTTCAGCGCAGTCGGGCCCGGAATTCCACGGTAGAGCTAGTCCGGCTCAACCCCGATGGCAGCGTTGACCAACGCACCGTGAACGTCGATCTATCTGCGGCTGCTAACGACACCACTAACCCGATATTGCGTCCCAACGACGTAGTGATTGTGGACCGCAATATCGCCGCCGCCGCTGGCGACACCCTAGGACTCTTTCTGAGCCCTTTTACGTCTCTGACTACTGTCTTGCGGATACTCGGCTTTTAACACCGCGTCTCGGCGGCAGTCTAAATCCGCATCAAAACTTGTGGTTTAGGTTCAATCAGATCTGAATCTAGGTCAGTTTTGAAGTTTTGAGCTATAAATTAACGAACTCTTGGGAGTATTCCCAGACATATCCTATGCCTTTCCCCCATTCCTCCACCCATGAAACCAACGGCAACGGTCACGGCCATGCCAAGCCTGGTTTTATGACTGTTATGGCGCCGCCATCCTTGGTGGAGCAGAGAGATGAGGTAGACTTCAATCGGCTCGTAGGGGTATTCAGGCGTCGAGCGGGCGTATTTCTTGGTGTGGCGGCCCTCTCCTTGGCAGGGTTCACCCTTTGGCACCTCAGCCGTCCGCCAGCCTACAGCGGTAGCGCTAGCCTCTTGGTGGAGCCCGTTACCGCCGCTAATACTCCGGGCCTAGACACAGTTACCGGAGTCCCCAGCCCATCAGTCTCTACTAGCCTTGATTACACTAGCCAAATTAGAGTGCTGCGCGGTCCGGCGGTGATCAATCCTATTTTGGATAAGATTCAGCAGCGCTACCCTGACATTAACTACAATTCCCTACTCAACGGCCTCGACATCACCCAAGAAGGCGAATCTAAGGTGCTGCGCATTAGCTACAGTAACGCTGACCCAGCGGTAGTAGGATTTGTGCTTAACCAGGTGGTCGAAGGTTTTGTCAACTACAGTGTGCAGGACCGTCAGGGGGAGCTGCGCCGAGGTCTGACGTTTTTAGATGAACAGCTGCAGGAAAAATGGCAGGAAGTTGCGGCTATTGAGGGGGAGCTCAGCGAGTTTCAAAAGCGCTATGACCTAGTCGATGTCAACGCCACCAGCGAAAGCGTTACCCAACGGCTCAACCAGATGCTGTCTGACCAAGAACAGCTGCGGGTGGAGCTGACTGCCCTAGATCCCCTCTACGAAAATCTGCGGGAGCAGGTAGGCTTTGACCCCAATACCGCCATTCGGGTGGCAAACCTCAACGAGTCACCGACCTACCAGTCGCTGCTGGAAGATTTACGTGAAATCGAGCAGACCATTGCCGCAGAGTCAGCCCGGTTTCAGGCTGACACTCCTATGATCGAAGCGCTGACAGACGAGCGGGAGAAGCTTTTACCGCTGCTGGAGGCGGAAGCCCAGCGCCTCGTAGGGTCGGCAGTAGAAGCCGAAACCTTGGGCTACCAAGGATCAGTAAGTCGAGATCTGATGCAGCAGCTGGTCGACACCGCCAACCAAATGCAGGTCTTGCAAACTCAGGATCAAGCAATTGGCCAGGCTGTGCAGCAGCTGCGGGCAGAGATTCAGCGGCTAGCAGACCTCTCCCGGTCGTATCAGCAGATTAGCCGCGAGCTGACCGTAGCGGAGACTAGCCTCGATCAGCTTTTGGCAAGTCGGCAAGATCTGCGGTTTCAAATGGCGCGGCAGGCGTCACCGTGGGAGCTGATTTCTCCCCTAAATGAGACGAGCATTGCCGAAACGAGCAATCTGCCTCGCAAACTGCTGCTCAGCGCGGTGTTGAGCCTGATGCTGGGAGGGATTGCGGCACTGCTGCGCGATCGCCTCGACCAAGCCTTTCATAGCACTGACGAACTGATCAAAGCGACTCAACTGCCCAACTTAGCTGGGGTACCCAATGCCTCAGCCTTGCAAAAGCAGCCCCTGCTGATGGTGCCCAATCTATCTGCCACCATGGCCGATGTACTCACTCAAAACCAGAGTCCCCACAAGCTATACACCTCCTTTAGCTTTGCCGAGGCATTCTACTCACTAGAGGCCAACCTGCGCATGCTCAGCTCTGATACCCCTATACAGGTGGTAGCGCTGACCTCCTCAGAGCCCGGTGAGGGTAAATCAACCATATGCGCCCACTTGGCCATTGCTGCCGCCAACATGGGCCGCCGCGTACTGTTAATTGACGGTGATCTGCGCAAGCCCAGTCAGCATCTGATTTTTAGCCAACCAAACCGTCAGGGGTTGAGTGATCTGATTACTCAACCCCTCGATGACCCCATGGATCTAGTTCAGGTGATACCGGGTAATCCCAACCTACACTTGCTAACGGCAGGGGCACGGCCCCCCGCCCCTGGCCGCCTGCTGTCATCGCGCAAAATGCAGCAGATTACTGAGCAGTACCGCCGCCACTTTGACCTAATGATTTTTGATACCCCACCCCTAGCAGGCGGGATGGTTGATGCCAAGCTGGCCGCAGCCCACGCCGATGGGCTACTGCTAGTGGTGCGACTCAATCGGTCTGAGCGAGCGGAGATCCAAAGGGTGCTGGCCGACCTGGGCAACACAGTCCAGGCTCCGCTGCTGGGTCTGGTGGTCAATGGTGTGCCCCACAGCCGTCAGAGTGGCTACGACTATTACTACGGTTACTACGGTCGCCCTAGAGTGGCCGCAGGGATCAATGACGGTTAGTCGGTGGTTGCCCTGTGAACAGCAGGTGTGGTGATAACAACGGGATGTGAGGAGCAATAGGGAATGAAGCGCAAATCAAGACCACTAATTACTGGCGGACTATTAGGACTAGCTGGGCTAGGGTTGCTGCCATCACAGGCTGAAGCCACCCCTGACAATTTAGCTGTAGCCCTTGATCCTAGTTTGGGTACAGCTCTAGCTGTAGATCCGCACCCGGTGATGGAGCCCGAACCGTCGGCCCAGACCACCGAACCTCAGATCGACGAGCAGGGGGTGCCCCAACCCGCCTGGACTCCAGATGGAAATCACCCTGTTGTGGCCGCAGCAGCGACTGCTGCTCAGCAGCCAGCGCTAGCAACAGCGGTCGTCATCCCTCAGACAGAGCCATCGGCTCCGGCCATTGCTGCCGTAGAAAGCAGTATTTCAGAAATCTCAGAACCCGCCGTCATAGCTGCCCCGGCAGCAGTGCCAGAGGCCCCCGCGATCGCCCCTGCTGCCGCACCAAACCCAGCATTGGTGAGCCCAGAACCCTCAGTCAATACCCTGGCAGATCTGCCAGTCACCCCTGCGCCAACGCCAGCGGTGACTCAAGCCGAAATGCCAGAGGCCGTAGACAGTAACCAGGCTGCGATCGCCAGCCCTTCCATCGACACACCTGCTACCCCGGTAGTTATTGAGAACGTTGCTGACAGCACCGAGGCCGCGCCAACCGTTACTCCAGCTGAAGTTAGCACCAAACCCACAGCCAGCAAACCCGCCCAGGTTCTTCAGCTACCTGGGGTAGCGCCTCGCCCCGCAATTCCTACAGCAGTAGAGCGTTTAGCTGCCACCCCAACGCCAATCGCGCCCCCCCCAGCCCCAGAGGCCACCCTTGATCGCCCTGCCTCAGAGGCAGTGACATCCGCCTCTAGTACCGGGTTGCAGCAGCCCCCTAATGTGGCAGCCCTGCGATCGCGGTCAACAGCGGTTCAAGCGTTGCTGCGCGACCTGCGCACCGCCTACGGTCTGGAGATCCAGGGTGACCCTGCCCAACCAGTCTCTCAGTCTGAAACCATAAGCCGGGAGCCACAGCTGCCGCCGCTGCCCTCACGAGCCAACCGTAGCACTTCGTCTGAAAACACCGCCGCTAATCAAATTCCTGTAGCCGCCCCATTGCCTTCCCCAGCGATAGCTCGTCAGACCGCTGAGCGAGAGCCACAGTTACCGTCATTCGCCGGACAGAGTTCCAACGTCGCTCTAGCCTTACCGTCCCCTCGACCCACTCTGTCGACTGGTCGAACCGCCCTAGCCGCGCCGCCAGTAGAGCTAACCGCAGCCCTGCTCTCTGCCGATACGGTTCCCGTCACCACCGCTCAAGCCACACCGTCATCTTCCGATGCGACCCAGCTGCGCGACAGTCTGCGCGTCGCACCGCTCACGACCACCGCTGGAGCTACACGCTCTTTTCCCCCCTCGCCTAATGCCGGCATTCCATCGGCCTTTGGGGCCAACTGGGGAGATGTGTTTTTTAGCGCCTCGCTAGCTGGAGCCGACCGCATTCGCCCTGAGGCCGATGGTAGTCTCTCTATGGGCTTTGGGTTAGGCGACTCGCGCCGGGCCGTAGGGGTTGAGCTAGCCTACAACCTACAGAGCGTGCGACGGTTTGGCGAAAACGGCGGCTTCGACGCCAAAATTCATCGTCAGGTCTACAGCGATGAAGAAACCCAGGTGGCCGCCGCCGTGGGGATCAATAATTTTGCGTCCTATGGTGCCAATACTAACGGCAGCGAGGCCAGTCCCTACGGTGTGGTCACGGCGGCTCATCTACTCCAGCCAGAACATCCCAGTAACCGTCTGCCCATTACCGCCTCCCTAGGGCTAGGGGGCGGTGCTTTCAGCGGTGAAAGCAGCGATGTAGGAGTGTTTGCCGGCGTTGGGCTCCAAGTGCATCCACAATTTTCTATCAATACTGCCTGGAGTGGTGTGGGTCTAAATGTGGGAGCTTCCATTGTGCCAGTGACCACGGTACCCCTTACCCTCAACTTGCTCTATGGCGACGTCGGCAACAATACGCGGGCGGGTTCCGTCGCAGTGTTGAGTATCGGCTACGGCTTTAACTTCGGTCCCCGATTTTAAGCCCCTCTCACTCTGCTACTGCTCCCTTCGACATCAACTGCACTTCATTCCTAGTTAGGAGAATCCCCGTGGACAAACTGGCGCGCCCGCTACGGCAAACATGGCTCATGCTAATTCTGGTAAGCGGCAGCTTGGCGATCGCCCTGCCCGGACACGGTGGTTCGGTCCCTACGGGGCTAAGCAGCGGCGTCAGCGTCGGCGGCTCAAATTTGTTGCCTATCGGTGCCTCTACCCTATGCATTTATCAAGAGGTGGATCAAGAGGCGGATCAAGAGGTGGAACCAGTCGGATGCCAGGAAGAGCAGCTGGAGTCAGCCTCTGCTAACGCCACCGTAGACCCCACCACCGGAGATATCACCCTGACCACCGCGGCCCAGCAGGCGCTCAATACCTCGGCCAATCAAATTGCTCAGGGGCTCAGGGGCACCAACCCAGTCCTGGTCGTTCTCCTGACCACGCCAGGAGAAATTAGCTTGACCATCCCTAGCCCTGTGGGCGCCAGCGGCCCCAGCGAGGCCGAAGATGCTGCTGAGACGGTAGATGACATGGCGGCAGCAGCGGCAGCGGCGATCGCCAACGGTGAAAGCGTCTCCCTAACTAGCAGTCGGGGAACCCTTGGGATTGCCGCCCCAACCGTTTCTCAAGCCAGCGGCAGCAATACTATCCTGGTTACCTCAGCGGTGTTTACGCTTCAGGGTGGCACCCCCATGGTGGCACCCCTACGGGGCACCTTGGCGCAAATTGCCAATACTACCGGTTTCTTGACCGCCGCCTTTGCAACTGGCCTCACCCCCAGTCAGGTAGCTCCCTTCACTGAAATGGCTCTAGCCGGAGCCGACTACCGCGATCTAGTGGCGCTGTTCAACACGGTTAGTGGGCTCATTCCCCCTCAACCCCAGCCTCGCTCTACGGCCCTAGCCGTTGACCCCACCCTATTAGAGGAAGCTATTCAAGCCTACAACCGCATTGTTGACAACAGCACTTCAGAAATCCTAGCAGCCTTGAGCCAAAACTCAGATTTTGTCGCCTTGGGGCGATCGCTACAACAGTTGCGGGCAGCCATTGAGGTTAGTTAATATCTCAGGCCCATCAATTACAAGTAAGATGTCTATTCCTGCGCCCAAAAATGTGAGGAGTAAAGCTCAGGCGGAGAAGTATATTTAGTCGAGCTTGACTTTATCAAAAAGACTTGAACTGAACCGCTGTTTTGTTTACAGCGGATAGGAGTTTATTGAGCAAACCTAGCTCAATAACTTCAGTTTATGGTGGTTGATTGCGATTTTTCTTGAGTTAAACCAGCAGTTTTTATTTGTGAGTTCTGCTTGCAGCAGCATGAGCATTGAGGCCTGCCAAAACCTTAATACTTTGAGCATCAGCATCTGCTTGATAAAGCCTTGGGCATCCTGCTGCCGAATTTAACTAGTCGAAGAGTGAATCCACCCTAAAAAGTTGCTTGAAGTTCATCCCTAAGATAGATTCCGAAAACTTGGCTCCTAGACTTATATAAGGTCGGCAAAGATTCAAGCTTTGCTTTTATACTGGCATCTAACTAACACTTAGATAAGCGTTTTTTAGAAGCGGTTGTCTTAACAATTTAGTCGAGTAGGTCAGATGCTGAGCCTAAAAATTTAGTGCTATTCGCCCCTAAACCTTTCCAAGAAGTGAGGGTTAACTTTGAAGTTCAAAGGCCCAAATTCGCAATCATGAGGTAAATTGTAAAAAATAATATTTCCAGGGCCTTCCTCATCAACCCTCAAGAAATACTCTGACCACAAAGAATAGATTTTGAAATTTAGTGACAACCTCGAAAATGTTGCCCCCAATACATACTTTGAGCTCTAGTTAAGGGCAATATCACGTCTAATTGAGGTGATTTCTTAACTGATAGACCTGCAGCCATCTAAAAACAAAGCTCAAAACAGAGTATTTAGCTGTCATCCGTGTTGCATCGCACAATGAGTGGATCCTATGAGAGCAAACCACAGCCGGCCTAGCCTTCCCTTGCAGGTCTCAATTTTGACTCAGTTTTTTCCACCCGACTACGCCGCTACCGGGCAGCTTGTGGAAGAACTAGCCCAGAGCTTTAGTCGACAGGGGGTAGGGGTGCAGGTGTTTGCAGGACAGCCCGGCTACGCCTACGATCGCAGGCTCGCTCCCAAGCAGGAAGAGGCCCAGGGAGTGACTATTCGCCGCACGCGCACTTCGCGGCTCTGGCCCAAGCGAATTCGGGGGCGCGCAGTAGGCGGGTTGCTCTACTGTTTACGATCGCTCATCAAGCTCCTGCACCCAGCCCGCCGCGGCCAGCTGTTGATAGTCACCACCGAACCTCCCTATCTGCCGGTACTGGCCTATCTGATGTATTGCCTGTTTGGCCAACCCTATCTGTGCGTGGTGTACGACCTTTACCCCGAAGTGGCCTTGGCCCTGGGAGTGGTCTCAAAGCGTCACTGGCTGGTGCGCCTGTGGCGCTGGCTTAACTGTCGCACTTGGCAGCGAGCTGAGGCCATTGTGGTGCTAAGCCAAACCATGAAGCAGCGCATTGTCGATCACTGCCCCGAAGCAGCCGACAAAATATCGGTGATTCACAACTGGGCTGACCCCAGCCTGATTGTTCCCTTGCCAAAAGCGAACAACTGGTTCGCTTTACACCATCAGCTCGATCAAGTCTTTACGGTGCTCTATTCCGGCAATATGGGGCGCTGCCACGATATGGACACTATCTTGGCAGCAGCCTTTGCTCTACGCCACGAGCCCGTCAGGTTTGTGTTTATTGGGGCCGGGGCCAAGCGCCAGTTCTGTATAGACCGTACGGCCCGCGCAGCGCTGACCAATTGCTTGTTTCTGCCCTACCAAGCAAAAGAAACCCTGCCCTTTTCTCTCACCGCCTGTGACCTCAGCTTAGTCAGCCTGGTAGAAGGGGTAGAAGGGCTAGTGGCCCCCAGCAAACTGTACGGCAGCCTAGCTGCAGGCCGACCTGTGGCTGCTATTTGCGAACCCCATTCCTACCTGCGATCGCTGCTGGCCGAAGGGGGATTTGGCCGTGCCTTTAGCAATGGCGATGGTGCGGGGCTAGCCAATTTTATTCGAACATTGGTGGCCAACCCAGCTCTAGTTCAACAGATGGGCAGCCGAGGTCGTCGCTACATGCAGCAAAAGTTTACCCCCGAGCAGGGTACCAACCGCTATTTTGAGGTTGTAAAAGCTTGCCTGCAAACTCCGGCAGCGCCCCCGCTGGCTGAGGTGCCCAAGGCTACTGTCTCTCGCCTCTGACCGCACCGACCATGGCAAAAGAATCTTAAAAAACTGGCTTTAGCCCTTGCCTAATTCAATAAATCCTGTACCCTTCTGGCATGGAGTGGGCTTTGACGGTCACTGTGATCTCAGTCTCTCCCCCGCAACCTCGGCAGCCGCCGAGGCCGTAGTCCAGGACGGGTGTGGCTATCTTTATCCAATGCCTTTTAGTTAGCCCTGTGCTCTTTCCCATTTTTCCAATATGACTCAGCCCCGCCGCAATCGTAGCCGATCTAAACGACGCGCCATTTACTGCCCCGACCACGGCACCTACCTCGACAGCGTTAGCCAAAAGTATCCGCTCTACACAACTGAGCCCGAGCATCTCCAGCAGCGGGGGTTGAGCCGACTGCGATCGCTCACCGTCATCGCTGGTTACGGCACCGTTCCCTTGACCGGTGAATGGCTCGAGGCCTTTTGGTGCGATTACTGCCAAGAAACCCGCTGGTACCATGTCCACAGAACCGTCGCTAATCGCTACATGGTTGTAGCTGCGCCAGAACACCTCTGGATGCAAGCCAGCGGCGTGATTCTTCCCACCGGCAACCCCAGCGTTAGCGAGTTTACCCGCCGACAGGCTCGCCAAACCCAGTACCAGGGCATCAAAGACTTTCGCCGCATTGGTTAAGCTAGCGCTTAATTCCGACTTAGGTAACTTTCAATGACCAAGCTGAAGATTAAGCGGCGCCGGCCATCAAGTGATCCCAGCGAAGCCGAGCTGATTATTGAAGCGGGTCGCACAGAGAAAAACTATTGGCAAGATATCTGGCGCTATCGAGAGCTGTTTTATTTTTTAGCTTGGCGCGATATTTTAGTGCGCTACAAGCAAACTGCTATCGGAGTGGCGTGGGCGCTCATTCGGCCATTTCTAACGATGGTGGTGTTTACAATAGTGTTTGGTCGTCTAGCCAACTTGCCATCGAACGGGGTACCCTACCCCATCCTGGTATTTTCAGCCATGCTTCCCTGGCAGCTATTTTCTACGGCTTTATCAGAGTGCAGCAACAGTCTGATTGCTAACGCCAACCTACTATCGAAGGTATATTTTCCTCGCTTAGTAGTACCTACTAGCGCTGTAGTAGTTAGCTTTGTAGACTTCGCCATCTCTGGCATCATTTTGGTGGCGCTCATGGTGTGGTTCACCTACGTACCCAGTTGGCGAATCGTTACCCTACCGCTGTTTACCCTAATTGCGCTAGCCGCTTCTATGGGTGTAGGACTATGGATGGCTTCCCTCAATGTGCAGTACCGCGATTTTCGCTATATTGTGCCGTTTTTAGTTCAGTTTGGCCTCTATATTTCTCCGGTGGGGTTTAGCAGCAGCATCGTGCCCGAGCAGTGGCGGCTGCTGTACTCGTTAAACCCTATGGTCGGAGTCATTGACGGCTTTCGCTGGGCCATTCTAGGAAATGAGGCCAGCATCTACTGGCCGGGGTTTGCCCTATCGACGAGTCTAGTCATGCTGCTGCTGGTGTCTGGCATCTGGTATTTCCGCAAAATGGAGCGCACCTTTGCAGACGTGATTTAGCAGCCGATGCCTCCATACCACGACCTTCACCGACGGCTAGCATGTCTGATACAGTAATTCGCGTCGAAAACTTGGGCAAGAAATACATCATTGGCCATCAGCAGCAAGAGCGCTATACGGCTCTGCGAGATGTATTGGCTAACAGGGCCAAAGATATTACCCAGATTTTCAACCCAAAAGCTAAACGCCAAAAACCAAACTCAGAGGAGTTTTGGGCTCTCAAAGATGTCTCATTTGAGGTAAAGCGGGGCGATCGCATCGGCATCATCGGCCGCAATGGGGCAGGGAAATCAACCTTATTAAAAATTTTAAGCCGGATTACAGAACCGACTAATGGGCGCATTTCTATTAAAGGCCGGGTTGCCAGCTTGCTGGAGGTGGGCACAGGGTTTCATCCAGAGTTAACCGGACGAGAAAACCTTTTTCTCAATGGCACAATCTTGGGAATGGGTAAAGCAGAGATCAAACGCAAATTTGATGAGATTGTGGCGTTTGCGGAAGTCGAGAAATTTTTGGATACGCCTGTAAAGCGCTATTCCTCCGGAATGTATGTTCGCCTTGCTTTTGCAGTAGCAGCACATTTAGAACCAGAAATTTTGATTGTGGATGAGGTGCTGGCGGTTGGAGATGCCCAGTTTCAAAAGAAGTGCTTAGGCAAAATGGAACAGGTGGGACAGCAGGGAAGAACTGTCCTATTCGTAAGCCATAACATAGCTGCCATGCGATCTCTTTGCAGTCGAGCTATTTTGCTGAATCAGGGCCATTTAATAGAAGATTCTAATGTAGAAAATATAGTCGCCAAATACTTAGCAGAAGAAGACATATCCGAATCTGTAGTTAAATGGGATTCGCGAACAGCGCCCCAATCACCAGAGATTCGATTCATTAGAGCCTACATTTTGAATGATCAAGGTGACTATGCATCTTTACTAGATTGCCGTAAGGGATTTCAAGTTGCCGTTGAATACGAAATTCTCAAGCCTCTTCGAGATTTGAGAATTGGCTTTTTTATGCAAAATCTAGAAGGAGTAGCAATTTGCGGCTCCAATGATCCCATGGCATGGATTAAGCCTGTAAGAGAACCAGGTCGTTATGTAAGTCAATGTGATTTCCCCGGCTACATTCTCAATGCAGGAAGGTACTCAGTTTATTTTGGTGCGGATATTCCTCCTTATACAAAACTACTCGTATCAACTCCATATTGCTTGAGCTTCACCGTAGAAGATGTCGAGGGGCACGGATTACTAAATGAAAAGCTACCGGGAGTTATTCGTCCAAATCTTAATTGGAAAGTAAATTATTTAGTTCACTCATAAAATATGGAAGATCTATATACGATTGAAAACGCATTGCAATTCAAATGGGCTTCTGTTACTGGAAGTTTGAATCCTGAACGAGTTTCTCACCTCAAGTCCTATGTTATTGGGAAAAAAATCCTCGATGTTGGTTGTGGTGGCGGAGCATATGTAGAGTTTCTATCTCAACAAGGTTTTGACATCACAGGAGTTGACAAACACAAGCAGTTTCTTCAATTAGCTCAAGAAGAGAGCGCAGCAGGTACTTACGTTCAAGGAGACATTGCAAAACTGCCATTCCCAGACAAGACATTTGATTCTTCTTATTGTTTTGATGTCTTAGAACATGTCGACGATAAATTGGCAATAAAAGAATTAGCGAGGGTTACAGCTAATCGAATTATTATTGCTGTCCCCAAAGAAGATGAGATAATGAATAAATACAATCTTACATTTTTACATTATCAAGACAAGACTCATTTAAGAAATTATACGGAAGATTCTCTCAAAAAACTTGCATCGAGCATTAATCCTTCGAATATTCATATATTTACTGAATTAGGAATTCCAACTAGATCTCTAGTTAAAGAGATGATAGAATTCAAAGAGACTCAACATGATAACAGTCCCAAAAAAGCTTATAGAAAAATGCTCAATTTTTTGCTTCAGAAATTGCTTAATAGAACGTATTACAAAGAAGTTTATACAGGATTAGTGGCAGTAATTGATATTTAACTTTAGACAAAAGTCCTTTTAATATTATCAATTATATTAGCTTCAAAGAGTGTTTGAATAGTTTATTAGAGTGAATACATAAGAAACTGCTTTGAAATAAAGCAGTTTCAAAAAGGTGAGTGGTGTTTTATAACTGCTAACTTCATGAGCATACATACATAGATAGATAGATAGATAGATAGATAGATAGATAGATAGATAGATAGAATGAAAGTTTTATATGACATTACAGTTTTGGGCATGGGGCATATCATGCCTCGTGCAAAAACAGGAGTTTTTAGGGTTGCAGAAAATTTAGCCTGTGGCTTGAAAGAAATAGAGGAGTGTGAACTAGAATTTTGTGTTAGTTCAATTCCTGATTGGTTGTTTGCTTCCTTTGATTATCTAGATGCTAATGACAAACTTAATGCAGTTTCGTTTCCTCATTCTTGGAGAAGCAAACGCCAGCTCTGGAGCTTTCAGAATAGATTAAATTTACAGATTGAAGATTCTCATGGCTTAAGAAGAAATTCATTAAGATTAATACGAAAGCTTGTAAGTTCAGCCGGTCAATCAGCTAGAAGAAACTACAGACCTATTGAATCCAAAAGCATTTCAAATAGCAACATTTATCACTCACCGTTTCATCCAATTCCAGAGGAAATTCGAACAGCAAGTCATCTGCAGAAGTTTTTGTCAGTAATGGATTTAATCCCAATTCTCTTTCCTGATTTCTTTGAGTTTGATGAGAGTGGCACTATTAAGAAAGCAATTAACAGCTTAGATCCAGAGTCCTGGATTTTTTGTATATCCCACTCAACTAAAGAAGATTTGTGCAATTACACAAAACTGATTGATCCTTCAAAAGTTTTTGTAACTCATTTAGCGGCTTCTGAACTTTTTTATCCCTGTACTAATTCTCAACACTTTAAATATGTTTGTGAGAAATATAAAATTCCAAAGTCTCCTTACATCTTAAGTCTAAGCACACTGGAACCTCGTAAAAACATCGATCACATCATTCGTTGCTACATTCAGCTTGTTGAGCAGGAAAAATTGCAAGACCTACATCTGGTACTAGTCGGCACAAAAGGCTGGAAATACGACAAGATTTATACTGAACTATCCAACAATCCTATTCTGAAAGACCGCATTATTGTCACAGGTTATGTCGCAGATGAAGATTTAGCTTCTCTATATAGTAATGCTCTTGCATTTGTTTATCCGTCATTTTATGAGGGTTTTGGTTTGCCACCTTTAGAGGCAATGCAATGTGGCATTCCTGTAATTACTTCTGATACTTCTTCTCTCCCTGAAGTAGTAGGTGATGCCGGTATCATGCTTAATCCTAAAGATGTGGATGGGATGTGTCATAGCTTATTAAAATTGTATTCTCAACCTGCTTTACGGCAAGCTATGGCTCGTAAGTCTATAGAGCAGTCTAAGAAGTTCAGTTGGGAGAAGTGTGTTCAAGAAACAGTCGCGGCTTACAAACTCGCTCTGTCGGTATAGATTCTTGGCGTTCTCTCTTTACAACTAGGTATAAGTATTTTTTGTTATGCGCATCCTTTATGATGGGCAGATTTATGCCTCTCAAATGGCTGGAGGCATCAATCGTTATTTTAGTAACTTGATCAACAATTTACCAAAATCTGTTCATCCAGTTCTAACGACTTGCCAGACCTTAAGTGTCAATTATCCTAGTCACCCCAATCTAAAAACTTTCCATTACCAGAGGTTTGGCTTTCGTCCCGGTCGAGTTTCCTACTGGCTTGAACCTTACTACTTCAAAACAGTAAATTATTTGAATACATTTGATGTTATTCACCCTACCTACTACAATCTGCTATCCCGGCAAGACATTAGCCAATGCCGCCATCCTGTCGTGTTGTCTGTCTGGGACATGATTCACGAGATTTTTCCTGAGCAGATGGATGCTGATGGTAATCATCGTGAGATAAAACGAAAAGCAATTCTTGCAGCGCAAAAAATTCTTTGTATTTCCGAAAATACAAAGAAGGACTTGTTGAATAGATATTCGATATCAGAGAAGGATGTAACAGTTACCTACTTAGCCTCTGAGTTAGATATTAGTATGTCCTACAGTTCAGATTCTGTTCCTGAATGCCCCTACTTTCTTTACGTCGGCAGTCGTGCAAGTTACAAGAACTTTGAACGTTTACTTATCGCGTTTGCAAAAGTGACTTCTAGCTGCGATGATTTAGCACTTTGTGTGGTGGGTTCACCGTTTACAGAAGACGAAAAAAAATTAATCCACGACCTCGAGGTGGAAGACTATATTGAACATTGTGGTTATGTAGCCAATGATCACTTAGCGAAGCTCTATCGTTGTAGTCTCGCGTTTGTTTACCCATCTCTTTACGAAGGTTTTGGTATTCCTCCTTTGGAGGCTATGGCTTGTGGGACAGTGGCGATTGTAGCGAACTCGTCCAGCCTCCCCGAAGTTGTTGGTGATGCTGGGTTGCTCTTTGACCCACAATCTACGGATGAATTGATTGACCAACTAAAGGTTGTTTTAGATCATTCAACAGAGCGCGATCGCCTAATTAGCAAAGGCCAAATTAGAGCAAAGCAGTTTAGTTGGGATAAAACTGTAGCTCAAACTGTAGAAGTTTATCGCACCGTCGTTGCTTAAGAGGCTCTTATATAAACCTTCGGAGGCTTGAGGAACTCTTCCAAAGTTGTGTTTTGAGTCAGTGTGAAAGTCATCTTAACAACTATCCCCCCATTTCATCATAACTACAGTTTAAAGTCGTCCACTCCTTGCTGCTAGGGACGAAAAAAATCATGAGTCTTGCGCGATTGGCCTTATGCCACAAGTAACAAAAATTCCGCTGCTGAGCGACTTACCTGCCCCTCCCTCCGGTAAAACAGGATGGCCCTGGACTAAGCAAGGTGAACCTCTAGCCGAGCAAATGCTTGATGGCCCTGAGTATCCCCGCATCAGCATTGTGACCCCTAGCTACAACTATGGGCAATACATTGAAGAAACTATCCGTTCAGTTTTATTGCAGGGTTACCCAAATCTTGAATTTATTATTATTGATGGTGGCTCTACCGACGAGACACTCGACATCATAAGCTCCTACGAACCCTGGCTTTCCTTCTGGTGTAGCGAACCTGATGAAGGACAAACAGATGCTATTAATAAAGGATTTGAGCGTTGCACAGGCGACATCTTTGTATGGCTAAATGCTGATGATGCCTATCTCAGTTCAACTTGCTTATGTGAGGTCGCAGACCTGTACTGTCAAGGCAATCAGCTCATTGTTGGAGCTTGCTTAAACGTCAATGAGTATGATCAAGAGCTCATTATATATGAGCAATATAATGGCATTTCTCGACCTCAGACGTTTGATGATTATGTCAAGTTTTGGTCTTTCGTACCGCTTCCCCAACCTGCTGTATTTATTGATAAAGGGTTGTGTGATAAGGCTTTTCCATTGAATATCAGTCTTAGTACAACAATGGATTACCAGCTATTTCTACGTGTTCTGGCTCAAAATCCAAAGGCTGTTTGGGTTGATAATCGTTGGGTCAAATTCAAATACCATGGGTTGAATAAGACACTCCAAACAAATAAGAATCAGTACGAAGAGTACTACAAAGTAGCCAGTGCAGAAGCCAAACAAGTGTATTCCAGATTGAAGAGGTTGACTTACCAAACTACAGCCCGCGATTTTATGGCATTAGGATCAATTATTTCTTCTCCAGACAAAGAAAAGCTCAAGATTATTCTTAAGGTACTCACTCATCGAATAACGCTTATACGTCTTCCTCTGTTTTGGAAAGTTTTATTCAAATCCTTACTAGGCCAAGCAATTTATCAGCAAATCAAATATTGGTGGAAACGCTATGCAGTCTGAAGCTAATCGTTTGGAAGTAACAGCTGCTAATACCGACGAAGGATATCGTATTTTATCTGTTGGCTGTGGTAAGCAAGAGTCTAGACCTAGTGTTGTTCGATTAGATATATCGGCAGACGTCGATCCCGACGTTGTTTGGGATTTAGGAAAGTTCCCCTATCCCTTTAGTAACGCCAGTTTTGACGTGATTGAATGTTTTGATGTAATCGAACACCTGCACGAAATTCCTCCAACAATGGAGGAATTTCATCGCATCTTGAAACCAGGAGGCATCCTTAAAATTACAACACCTCATTTCTCCTGCGCCAATTCATATATTGATCCAACTCATCGTTGGCATCTAAGCTACTTTACATTCGATTATTTTTGTGATGGTCATGAGTTGTCTTATTACTCAAAGGCAAGATTTACAATCCAATATCGTTTTTTGATGTTTCAAGGAGGGCGCTTTAATCGCTCGCTTGTTTCGCGATTAGCCAATCGGTTTCCCAAATCCTACGAAAACCGATGGGCTTGGATTTTTCCGGCTTGGTATCTCTACTTCGAATTGACATCTATCGTAGAGGTTAATTGATGCGTGTTGCTCACATTACCCCCACTTATTTTGATAACGATTCAGTCATTGGTGGTGGAGAGCGATATCCAACTGAGTTAGCAGCCTGGATGTCAAAACATACCCCAACCGCTTTGGTCAGTTTTGCTCCCAGTCGCCAGACTCGCTATCTTGACAGTCTCCGAGTTGAGACGTTTCCGGTTCAACACTTCATTCATGGAAACCGCGTCAATCCCATTAGTTTTCGCTACCTTACATCAGTAATCAACGCAGATATTGTCCACATTCACAACATTAATACTGTTGTATCAGATATGGCATGTATGATAGGGCGTTTGTTTAACAAAAAGGTGTTTGTAACCGATTATGGGGGCGGTGGTAGTTTGATACTCAACCACAAACTTCCAGTATTTCAGGGATATCGAGGAGCCATTGCTTACTCCCAATTTGGGATGGGATTTATTCCTGAATCATTGCAGCGGAAAGCAATTTTAATCAAAGGCGGCATCGACATTAACAAGTTTTGTCCTAATCCTTCCCTGCGGAAAGAAAACAAAATTCTATATGTAGGACGCCTATTACCCCACAAGGGTATTAATTATCTAGTTGACGCAATGCAGATTCTCCGAGAAACGGATTATCGTCTAGTCATTATCGGCAGAGCTTACCATGACCAGTTTTATAGGGACTTGAAAGAGCAAGCAGAGGGGTTGCCTATTGAGTTTGTTCATAATGCTGACGATCAACGTCTCATCAACGAGTATCGAACGGCAAAGGTAACTGTATTGCCTTCTGTACATACTACTTGTTATGGCAACTACACTTCCGTACCAGAACTTATGGGCTTCACCTTGCTAGAGTCACAAGCTTGTGGAACTCCGGCCATTTGTACCGATGCAGGGGCAATGCAAGAGTTTGTAGAACATGGAAAAACGGGTTTGGTAGTTGAACAAAACTCAGGGGAGGCGATTGCTAAAGCCATCCGTCAAATCATTAATCTATCTCCAGAAGAGTTTGAGCAATGGCAAATCCGCTCCCGCCAATGTGTAACATGCATGGACTGGAAAAGCGTCGTCGAGCAACACCTAGAGCTTTATGCAAAATCCTAGTTTGCGGCAGGAAATGACTAAGAAGCTTGAAAAACAATCTCTTCGCATTTTGCTCGTAACTCATGCTCCGCTACTGCCTGAACATGGAGCAGCCCAAGTAGCAATTAACCTAGGCCAAGCTTTCAAAGCTCTAGGGCATGAAGTTGCCCTTTGGTCTCCACAACCTATCCCGCCAGAAATTCAGCAATGGAATCGATCGCGTTACATGCAAAAAAAACTACAAAATTATTTAGAAACTCAAGATACATTTGATGTTATCGACTGCCCCCCAATTTTTATTACAAGATCCTTTAAAGAAAAATCTATTGTTATTTCCAGGCATGTACAGCCTGACTTGTTATATATATTAAGCACCTTAAATATCGATCGCAATACAAGTTTAAAGAACTTTCTTAGTTTTCCATTAAGATTGTGTGTCTCTATCTCTGATACTGTCAGCATTATTTGTGGGTGGTATATAGCTGATTACATTTTTTGTTTAGGTACGCATGAACTGAAATGGATGACAAAATGGTTTCCATCTTTACGTGGAAAACTTAGCGCTTATTACAACGCAATATCTGAGAATGAGCAGGAAAGCTTAAAGAAAATAAGAGAAGCTAGGAGTCTTGAGCAGCTACCTCACATCAGATTTTTGTGGATTGGTCGCTGGGTAAGACATAAAGGCATTAGGGAATTAGAAAATTTTATAAGTTCTTGGCTCTTAAATAGACCTCAAGATTGCTTCACAATTGCTGGATGCGGTAATTATGAAACCTCAAAATCTCTTTCTAGATTGAATAAAGTAGAGCAGGTCAGCATAGTTTCTAATTTTGATAGATCAAAGCTTTTGGAACTATTAAATAGCCATAATATCGGTTTATTTTGTAGCCAAATAGAAGGATGGGGACTTTGTCTAAACGAAATGTTGGAGTCTGGAATGCCTGTTTTCGCAACCAATACAGGTGGCGTTTCAGATCTCAAGCGCTTGTTAGGTGATAACATTCTTGCATTTCCGCCCAATCCTCAGTCAATAAACAAGGCAATAAGGCAAAGCACTTTTGATCACACTTACTACAACTATTTCTCCTGGAATTCTATTGCAAATTCCTATCTTGAAAAAATATTCAACTAGGTTAAAATCATTACTTTGATGAGCATGAAGCTATTCGCGCAAACAGGTACGACCTGTTTACTAGCTTGAGCAGGGGCCGTTGGATGATTATCTCTGCCAACAACTCAAGGCGCCTTCTCTTGAAATAGCTCTAGCATAAGTTTTGAGAGCTTCAAATGTATCTTCTCCTAATGGGCTAGTGCCCAGTCAGTGAAAACAATATCTTTTATGAATTCATTCTTTGTCATAGGCTGCCCGAGATCGGGAACAACTTTTCTAATGGAATGCTTAGAAGCATTGCCCTATACAGAGTGTGTATCTGGAATCTCTTTTCCGGTGCCTATGGCTCATCTTGCCGCTCAACAACTGCCTGAGCAAACAATGCACTGTTTAGAGTATGGTCTAAGATCTACGCTAGACGTGTATCTTAATGCTATTCCCAATTCTCGGTTCAAAGCATTTCACCGCTTAGTAGCTGGCTTTCTAGGAGTTAGCGAAGCCAAAAAAATATTTCAGCGGCGACGGCAACTTGAAAACTTGATTTACAAGGAGCCGTTTTTCAGCTTTTCACCTGATTTCCTTTATAGAGCAGTGCCGGATTGCAAAATCATATATTTGTATCGCGATGGACGCGATTGTGCAAACTCATTAGTTGAATGCTACGACGTGCTCACCAATGCAAAGCTCAAAACTCTAGATACATCAGAATCAACACTAGGATATCAACACAAAGGCTTTTGGATACCTTGGTGGGTTGCCGCCGAGCAAGCAGATGTCTTTGTTGAAGTATCACCTTATGTCCGTTCTATTTGGATGTGGAAAGAAATGGTAAGTTGCTGCGAATCCTTTTTTGGTCAAGCCAACGTGATAACCAGTGGACGAGTTTTGAAAATAAAATACGAAGACCTAGCACATGAGCCTATAACTTTTGGAGAAAAAATCGTCAACTACATTGGTGCCGATTTTGACAGCCGTCTCCAAAAACGCTTTAGGCAAGCTTCAGTTAAAGCTATTGGAAAGTACAAGAAGCGAGATGCTTCAGATATCAAATTGGCGGAACAATTGGCATATCATGAGTTGAGCTTATACGGTTACATTGCGTAGCTCAGCATCTCTAATTTTCAGTTAATAGGCGAAGTGAAAGTTTATACAAGTTCTTTTTTGGCTTTGACTAAAAAACAAGTATGATCAAGCAAATAGCTATATTGAAGTCAGCAATCGAGACATCAAGCTGAAAAGTCATTTCTGGATGAATGGTCAAATAAATAAAGAAATTTGCCAGATTGTCCCGAGTCTTCCTCCGGATATTAATGGAGTAGGTGATTATGCTCTAAATTTAGCAAATCAGCTTAGGTTAGATTTCGGCATCAACACGCATTTTATAATTTGTGACCCGGCCTGGGTAGGATCTGACAAGTTAGAAGGATTTCAAGTTGATCGAATTAGTTACCGATCAGCAAAATCTCTTATTGCTCAATTAGTTAACATTGAGCCTAAAAGTCCTATTCTGCTTCATTATGTTGGTTACGGTTACGCCAAACGGGGGTGTCCGACTTGGCTAATAAATGGATTGAAAACTTGGAATCATCAATGCCAACAGGTACACCTGGTGACAATGTTTCACGAGACTTCCGCCTTTGGCCCGATTTGGACAAGTGCTTTTTGGTTCTCTGCAACACAGAGATTTTTAGTAAAACAGTTAATCAGGCTAAGCGATCGCATCTTCACCAGCAAACGTTCCTACGCGGAGCTACTGCAGAGCTATGCCCCAAGAAAGTTCACAACTATTCCATCAATTCCTGTCTTCTCAACCGTAGGCGAGCCAAAGAATCCTTCCAGCTTATCTGAACGTACCCGTCGCCTCGTCATCTTTGGGGGGCGCAGCCAACGCATCAAAGTCTACGAAGATTCCTTAGAACAACTCCTCCAAATTTGCCGATATTTGGACATTCAACAGATTTGTGACATCGGACCAGTTCTCGACACACTTCCTGCTGAAATAGATAACATATCGATTACCGCTGCGGGTTGCCTTCCCAGTGAAAAGATCTCTACCATTCTCTCCAACTCGATCGCAGGTTTTTTCAGTTACCACCCTGCATTCCTTGGCAAATCCACGATTTTCGCAGCGTACTGTGCCCACCGGGTCATACCTATCAGTGCTACTATGACCGATCTCCCTGAAGAGGGGTTGCAACCTGGCAAGCATTACGCCCTTCCAGATCAATACAACACCGAGAGAAGAAATATGGCATTGATGCAGGCGATCGCAGACCAAGCTTATGCCTGGTATCAAGTGCACAATTTATCGGCACAGGCCAAAACCTACTACACGCTTCTGTCAGATTTGGACGTCCCACAACCATGAGCCAGTCAGCCCTAACCCCCACAGCACTGCACCAATATCGGCAGCAGGCTGCCGAAGCCAGCGCCGGAATCAGCAGCGAAGCCATCTATACCTGTTTCGAGAAAGAACTACTGCACCGTTCAGCTAGTGGATCTGTGCTGGACTGGGGATCTGGACAGGGGTTGCTAACCCAACGATTGCTGAACCTAAAGCAATTTCAATCCATTACTGCCACAGATATACAGTCCCGTCCTAAAACTATTGATGCGGCCATTCAATGGAGGCAGGCTGATCTTAACAACCCGCTGAACCTGGAAGCCGAAGTCTTTGATGTAATTGTCTCCGCAGAAGTTATTGAGCATCTCGAAAATCCCAGGGCTATTGCTCGGGAGTGGTTTCGATTGCTTAAGCCCGGCGGTCTCCTTATATTTAGCACTCCTAATAACGAGAGCTGGCGGGCAATCATAGCCTTGCTTCTGCAAGGACATTTTGTTGAATTCGGTGATTCATCCTACCCTGCACACATCACCGCTCTGGTGCGAAAAGATATCACTCACATCTTGAGCGAAGCAGGCTTCTGCTTACCCGAATTTTTGTTTACTAATGTTGGGAAAATTCCTAAACTCCCTCGCTATCACTGGCAGAACCTATCGTTGGGTTTCTTGAAAGGACTACGCTTTAGTGATAACGTTCTGGCTATTACTTATAAGCCTCAATGAACCTTTAAAGTTACGAAGTGCGAATTGCAGAAGCAATTCCAATAAAAGATTAAATTACAAACATCAGCCACCTTAAAGTATGGGAGTCATTAGCTTCATTAATCGCCCAGAATATTTCTTTCAACCCAATCAGATAGTTAAACGATTTAGGTTGAACTTTAAAGCTTCTCCCGTTTCGGAAACTTTCAGCTTACCCTGGGGAGTTGAAATTAATGCTTTTCCTGGAGAAGTTGTTGGCCGCTCTATCGCTGCCATGGGAATCTATGATTTATGTGTATCAGAAACACTTTGGCGGATTATTGACGAGGGTGAAACTTGCGTTGATGTAGGAGCAAACATTGGTTACATGACCAGTTTGATGGCACATCGCGTTGGTTTGGAAGGAAAAGTTAGCGCCTTTGAACCTCATCCAAGCATTTACCAACGCCTCTCTGATAATGTCCGGAATTGGAGTATAGAAAAGAACTGGACTCAGGTTGAGGTTAGCAACCTGGCTATTTCTGATCAACCGGGTGAAGCCCAGTTGTTTGTACCTACGAACTTTGACCTCAATCAAGGCACAGCTTCTCTTACGTTTTCCTCAAATGAGGATGAAGCTGATTATTCAATAGGCCAGCAACTTGTAGTTGAAACTGATACTTTAGACAATCTATTTGATAATTTTACAATTGGGCTCTTAAAAATCGACGTTGAGGGGCATGAAATAAACGTGCTGTCAGGTGCGGAAGAACTGCTAATAAAAAATCGAATTCGTGACATTATTTTTGAGGAGCACAGACCCTATCCAAATCCTGTTTCCGAATTTTTGAAAGAAAAAGGATATTCCATATATAGGGTTACAAAGGGATTACGCAAACCTAATTTAGTGTCACCCCAAGCAGCAAGTTTTCATCCCTGGGAGCCTCCTTGCTACCTAGCTACAAAAGACATTGATCGTGTGGCTAATCGTTTTAAACCGTTGGGTTGGAAATGTCTTAAAAATACGACGCCATAATACCAGCACGAGCTACTTTGCTGACGCAACATTTCCCATGAAAATTCTTCTATCCTCAACTTATTTCTATCCGAATTTAGGGGGTAGTGAAACTGACGCTGAAATTTTTGCCAGAGAATTTGTTAAATTAGGACATACTGTCAAAGTTGTAACCCAAACTCCAGGGAGTAATTTCGATGATAGGGGCGCAACCTTCCCCTTCGAAGTTATGCGACAGCCTAGTGCCTTGCATTTGCTCAAACTCACACGCTGGAGTGATGTTTGTTTCCAGAATGGCATCATTCTCAAACAAGCTTGGGCACTGTGGCTCACCCAAACCCCTTGGGTCATTCGTCACCAAACCTGGATTCAGCATCCTGGCCAACAGCCTACTTGGTTAACTCAGCTGAAACTTCGAATGGTTAAGCTTGCCACGTCGATCGCTATCAGTAAACCTATTGCTGATCACCTCAATCATCCATCCACCTTGATTCCTAACCCTTATCGTGAAGACTTGTTTCGCCATCTTCCAGAGATTCCACGCATTAAAGAATTGGTGTTTCTGGGGCGTTTGGTATCTGATAAAGGCTTAGATTTGCTGCTAAGCGCCATAGCAAAGCTTAAGAATGATAACTTATACCCTCGACTAACTGTAATTGGCACTGGTGAAGAGGGTGAAGTCTTACGTCAACAAGCCGAGGATTTCAAGATCAATGAACAAGTTCATTTTATCGGAGCAAAGGTTGGCGAGGAGTTAGTTCACTTACTTAATGCACACCAAATTTTGGTTGTTCCCTCTCGTTGGCACGAGCCGTTTGGGGTTGTAGCCTTAGAAGGCATTGCCTGTGGTTGCGTCGTTGTTGGGTCATCGGGAGGCGGGCTAAAAGACGCTATTGGTGATTGCGGTACTACATTTCCCAATGGTGATGAGGCCTCTCTGAGGCAGGTGCTTTACCAACTGCTTACTCAGCCCGAGTTACTAATTCGCTATCGGTCTAATGCAACTAGTCATTTAGCAAAGCACCAACAGACGGCCGTAGCTAAAGCCTATCTTCAAGTTTTAGAGGCTGCTTGCCAATGAGCAATCTTCTTATAGGTTTGTTGGCCATTGGTCTGATAGTGCTGCTCTCTGCCCAAAACTGGCAGCGGTCTGTAAAAGTAGTTCTGGTTTTAGTAGTGCTCGAAGGGGCATTACGAAAGTGGGCGCTCCCCCAGGCAAGTCAGTTCATCTACTTCCTAAAAGATTTCGTTTTAATTGGCGCTTATCTGCGATACTTTTTGCTGTCCCCGGTTCAAACCCGATTATTCATTCAGAAACCTATTGTTTTAATACTAGTCGGTTGTGTGGCAGTTTGGGGAGGAGTACAAGCTTTCAACCCAAGCCTAGGCTCACCAGTAATTGGTCTATTTGGCTTCAAAAGTTATTTTCTATACGTGCCCCTGGTTTGGCTAGTGTCCCAAATGTTTAGCACTGAGGAAAAGCTATATCAATTTATTCGTAACTATCTGCTCCTACTGATTCCAGTATGCATTTTGGCTATTGCTCAATTTTTCAGCCCGCCTACTAGCCCGCTCAACGTATACGCCTGGGGTGAAGATGGTCCTGCTGTAGTAAGTTCAGGCTTAGGTACAGTAAGAGTGACAGGTACTTTTTCTTATTTGACGGGTTACGCAACTTACTTGTTGACCTGTTTATGTCTGCTGTTGCCCGTAATCTCTCGACCTCAGCCTCGTCTATGGCAAGTTTTAACTCTAACTGAAGGCGGGCTGATTGCGGTAACCGCTTTTATGACCGGGTCTCGTGGCCTTGTCTTTGGTTCTGTGCTGCTGATAGCTGGCTACGGGCTCCTGCTAGCTCTAACTAGTTTCTCTAGTTTCTCCGTTAGCGCACGTAAATTGGTTTTGCCAGGCATAATAGGTTTTTTAGCAGTTTCACAAGGCGGACGACTGGCCTTTGAGTCATTTTGGAACCGCGTCGAAAATGCCAACGACAGTCTTATTGCTCGAGTCTTAAGCCCTTTTACTGAGCCTTTTAACAACTTTTATCTTAAGGGTTTAGACGGCTACGGTTTAGGCGCTACGTTTCAGGCTAATGCCACTATCCGTCAAGCGTTTCAGCTTCCTCCAGGGGAAATTATCCCAGTCTATTTTGAAAATGAGATGGGTCGAATTGGCTTAGAGGTTGGACCTGTAGGATTCTTCCTCTGGTATGGCTTACGGCTAGTGCTGCTTTTCACCCTATTTAAAGTTTTTCTCCAGCTTACTCATCCGTTTTTGCGTCAGCTTGCCCTGAGTGTCTTTGTCTATCAGGGCGTAACTTTTATTGCTCAAATGGTCTACAACCATACTGCTAATGCGTATCACTGGTTTTTTTACGGTTTTATCTTTCTGCTTCCTTATCTAGAGCGGGTAGACCAATGGCAGCAAGCTCAACAACCTAATTTTTTACATGGTCAACCGACGCATTTCTCTGGTGCATCCCACCAGCAACCCTAACTCTCGCAATGCGGCGATCGCATTAGCTGAGGCCAACCTGCTGCACGAAGTTATTACTGCTGTCGCTTATGATCCCAAAAGTCAATTAGCCCGGACCATTCGACAGCTGCCTAGGTCTATCGGACTGCCCCTTAGCCAAGAGTTGGAAAGACGTACTTGGGTTGCACCAGGAAGTTCAACCATACGCACTCATCCTTGGAGAGAAGCCCTGAGAGTTGCTTTAGTAAAGTCAGGAGTAAGCACCAAGGTAGGGTTAGGGCAACAAGGACCTATCAATTGGGTATATAAGTCCCTCGATCGCCATGTGGCCCGGTGCCACCTCAACGAAATCGATGCCATTTATGCCTATGAAGATGGCGCAGCCTACACATTTGAAGCTGCTAAACAGCGAGGTATACGCTGCTTTTATGAATTACCCATTGCTTTTCACCATACTAGCCGACAGATTCAGCAGGATGAGGCTGGGCGGTTCCCAGAGTTTGCTTCCGCTCTTCAAGCTGCCCATGAACCTTTGTGGAAACTAGAGCGTAAGGATCAAGAAGCTGCGTTAGCCGATCATATTTTTGTAGCCTCTTCCATGACGCGTCAATCGCTTTTAGATGCGGGTATAGCTTCTGAGCGCATCTCAGTAATTCCCTACGGCGCGCCGGTTGACTATTTTCGGCCTCAACCTAAGCTTGACAAAAAGTTTCGAGCGCTATTTGTGGGTCGAGTTGGCCCTCGAAAAGGTGTTCACTACTTATTACAGGCTTGGAAAAAGCTTAAGCTGAGCGATGCCGAGCTTAAGCTAGTGGGTGTCAACGAATTTCCAACGGGTTGGTTGGAGTCGTTTCAAGATTGCATTCACTATTTGCCTAGTGTTCCCCACACTACTTTGAGGCAGCACTACTGCAATGCCAGCGTTTTAGTTTTTCCCTCTTTAGTCGAGGGTTTCGGTCTGGTTATGCTTGAAGCTATGGCTTGTGGAATTCCGGTTATAACTACTCCTAATGCCGCAGGTCCTGACATTATTACTGATGGGGTCGAAGGATTTATAGTTCCTATTCGTGACCCTGAAATACTTCAAGAAAGGCTAGAGTGGTGCCGTGAAAATCCCGATAAGCTGGCTCAAATGGGACGTTCCGCTCGAAAAAAGGCTGAACTCTCAACCTGGTTCGGCTATCGCCAGAAGCTGGCCTCTAAAATCCAAACGTTACTTTCTGAGTAGCGAGGAGTAGATAATAACATGAGCAAGAGACTTAAGAAAAGAGATTCAGTTCACTTTTGGGTACCTAATCTGTTTGAATTTAAAGGTGGGATTCAAGTCTACCTATGTGATATTTTATCGACGATTAGCTATCTTCAGTTCCAAAGAAATTTTTTATCAAATACCGATATAGTTATTATCGACAAACTCGACTCTGACAAGCCAGAAGTTGTATCTAAGGCAAACGAATTTACAGGCAACTTTTCGTTTACCTTTATGGGTAATGTTCCTAGAGTATTGCGGACTTTTGCTTTTAGTTTGAAAATTATAATTGCTTCTTTTCGGCAGCGTCCAGATTTGATTTTATGCGGGCATTTGAACTTCACCCCTGTAGCTTATCTACTTCACTTGTTATTAGGTACTCCGTACTGGATTTTAGTATATGGTGTTGATGCTTGGGATATTAAGCACCCTCTTAGGCGTCGGGCTTTGCAAGCGGCTAAAAAAGTAATCTCGATCAGTGATTATACCCGTAGCCGCTTGGTGAAAGAGGAGAATCTGCACCCTGACAAAATCTCGCTTCTTCCGGTCACCTTTAATATTGAACGTTTTCAAGTAAAGCCCAAGCCAACCTATTTGCTCAATAGGCACAAGCTTCAGGAGAACCAACCTGTGGTGCTGACGGTCGCTCGTTTAGCTGACGATGAACAGTATAAGGGCTATGACCAAGTCATTCAGGCAATGTGCCTTGTACGTCAAAAAATGCCTGATGTACATTACGTTTTAGTAGGGAAGGGTAGCGATCGCCCCCGAGTTGAGCAGCTAATCGAGTCCCTTGGCCTAGAAGATTGCGTAACGTTAGCTGGATTTGTCCCTGATGAAGAAATCTGTGATTACTACAATTTGTGTGATGTGTTCATAATGCCGAGTAAGGGTGAAGGCTTTGGCATTGTCTACCTCGAAGCTCTAGCCTGTGGCAAGCCCACTATCGGAGGCAATCAGGATGGTGCCATTGATGCTTTGTGCAGGGGCGAACTAGGTATTCTGGTCGATCCTGATAACGTGGACGAAATAGCTAGTACCTTAGCAGAAATTCTTCAGGGTAAATCAACTCATCCAATTATTTATCAGCCAAAGATATTGCGTCAGAGAGTTGACGAAATTTATGGTTTTAATAAATTTCAGTCTAATCTTTTAAGGCTACTTAAAGAAACCAGCTTCGCAACACCATAGTATGAAAGTTCTTCACGTGTTGCCATCTCTGAGCTACAAACTAGGTGGGCCAACTCAGGTAGCTCTTAACATTATTCGTACCCTACGAGAGGTAGGAATTGATGCCGAAATAGCAACTACCAATGACGATGAAGCTGAATTACTAGATGTACCCATCGGTCAGCGAGTTAACTATGAAGGCGTACCGGTCTGGTTTTTTTCGCGTCTGGCCCGGTTTAAAGCATTCATCCCATCTATTGGGTTGACCCAGTGGATGGCCAGCCATTTGCGCCAATATGACATTGTTCACAATCATTACCTGTTCTGCTATGCTCCCACGGTGGGAGCGAGGCTAGCACAGTATTATCAAATACCTTATGTCTCAAGTACGATTGGTCAATTAACTCCTTGGGCACTTCAGCAAAGCAGGCTTAAAAAACAAATCTACGGCCGCTACATAGAGCGTTCCACACTCAACCGAGCTGCTGCTATTCATTGCACTACTCCTGCTGAAGCCGAGGATGCGCAGCGGTTTGGGATCAGCGCGCCTGCCTTGGTTTTACCGTTAGGAGTTAATCCGACAGTCGCGATCGCTAGTGCAGCAGCAAAACTGCGCGATCGCTATGATTTACCTTCCGACTGCGCAATAGTTCTATTTTTGTCGCGCCTGCACGAAAAAAAGCGGCCTGACTTTCTATTGCGCGCGTTTGCTCGACTCGACCCTAAATTTCACGGTTATCACCTTATATTAGCCGGTTCTGGGGATGCAGATTATTGCCACTACCTCAAGACTTTGACCAGCACCCTAGATATTACCGACAGTGTTACATTCACTGGCTTTGTCTCTGGTTCAAACAAAGATTTACTGCTGCAGGGTTCCAATCTCTTCGCTTTGCCGTCTTATTCAGAAAACTTCGGCATTGCTGTAGCGGAGGCCCTAGCCGCTGGTCTCCCCGTTGTGATTACCCCTGATGTTCAAATCGCTCCCGACATCTCAGCCGCCCAAGCGGGGTTAGTAGTTTCTGATGATTTAGAAGCGTGGAGGAATGCTCTATCTCGGCTGCTTTGCTCTTCTAATTTAAGAAACCAGCTAGGTCATAACGGCCAACAGCTAGCCGCAACAAAGTACAGCTGGCCCAAAATCGCGCAAAACCTGAGCCAGTCCTATGATGAAATTCTTACTGGTCAACCCCTATCGTTTGCCTATAGGTCTTGACTCAATGAGTAACGCGATCGCAAATGAATTGTCGTAAAGCAGCTTCAAAATAGGGCGTAGCCAACTCTTGATCAGCGCCGGTAGGCCGTCGGCAATCGTAGCGTTTAACAGGTCGGCTTTTGCCGTCGATGCTGACAACTACCCGATACTCCCAGGTATATTTGGCACTGCGCTTAATTGTTTCAATGCAGACTTGCTGCCTCTCTACGTCGCGGCAGAGAACGCTGGCCGAGGACTCAGGGCTCCAAACACACAGAACTGCCCATAGCCCGAGCAGCACGGCAACCAAGGCACGCACCATACCCTTACTCTCTCGTCCGTTAGCGCAGGTCATAGCCAAACAAATTTGGATCTACATCACCTAGATTTAGGTCGCTCAAGCCATATTCAGTCCAGCGACTATCCACCAGCGCAGCTGTATCAGGGTCGGGGGTGAGCTCTTCACTCCAGGGGCGATCGGTTTCGGGGTAGACCTTGGTGGTAGCGTCAATGCCCATGCGGCTGCCAAGACCAGGCTTTTCGGTGGCAAAGTCAAGGCTATCAAAAGGGTTGTTGGGCAGGATAAATACGTCGCGTATTGGGTCAACCTTAGAGGTCACAGCCCACATTACCTGACGCGGGTCGCGAATGTTGATCGATTTATCGACAACGATCACAAACTTGGTATAGCTGAACTGGGGCAGGGCCGACCAAAAGGCGAGGGCAGCGCGCTTAGCCTGGCCTGGGTACGACTTTTCGATGGAGAGTACGGCGGCTTTGTAGCTCAGCCCTTCCATTGGCAAAAAGAAGTCCTGAATTTCGGGCACCTGCTGGCGCAGGATCGGGTTGTAGATGCGGTTGAGGGCGATCGCCATCATGGCATCCTCCTTAGGCGGGCGACCGCTAAAGGTGGTCATGTAGATCGGATTTTTGCGGTGGGTGAGGCAGTGGAAGCGCAGCAGAGGCGCCGCTTTGTTAACGCCGCCATAGTAGCCAATGTGATCACCCGCGGGGCCATCAACGGCAGTTTCACCGGGGGTGATGGTGCCCTCCAGCACGATCTCAGACTGGGCTGGAACTTCTAAGTCAACGGTTTTGCATTTGGCCAGGCTGAGCCCTTTGCCGGCGTAAAGCCCGGCAAACAGCCACTCCGAGAGGTCGATGGGCAGCGGCGTGGCGGCGGCAAGAATCACTAGAGGGTGAACGCCGATCGCGATCGCCACCTCTAGTTTTTTGCCCATCTCGGCGGCCTTGCGCAGGTGGCGGCTACAGCCTCGCACCGAGAGCCACTGCACCGTCGCAGTATTTTTTGACTGAAGCTGAAGGCGATAAACCCCCACGTTGGGAATGTGAGTTTCTGGGTCTTTGGTGATCATCAGCCCCAGGGTAACGACCTTGTCGGCGTCGCCAGGGTAGACCCGCAGCAGGGGGATTTTATTAAGATCCACAGCGTCGTCTTTGAGCACCACCTGCTGGCAGGGGGGGAGCAGATCGCGCATAGGCTTGGCTTTGACTACGTCAAACAGCGCTTTGCCAAGGTCGATCGCCTGGGAAAACTGCTTGGGAGGCCGAGGCTGATAGAGCAGCGCCAGCTTTTCGCCCAGGGTTTCGAGTTCGGCGGGGTGTTCCATGCCCATAGCCCAGCAGACGCGCTCGACGGTGCCCAGCACGTTGATAGCCAGGGGCATGGTGGCACCCTGCACATTCTCAAATAGCAGGGCCGGGCCACCACCCAGCAGCAGGCGATTGGCGATCTCGGCAATCTCTAATTCTGGGCTGACGGGGGCCGTGATGCGGCGCAGCTGACCTCGCTGTTCCAGAAGGGTGAGAAACTGCTGTAGATCGTTTGCCATAGGAAAGGGTTTGTGAACGAGTGTTAAGGCCACTTTCATTATGGTAGAGCGAGGGACCAGTCTGAAGACTCTGCCCAATTCTTTGCTTGGCTGAGGTAGTAGAGACAGCATGCGATCGCGTCGACTTCCTGGCACAATCGGGGTATTGTCATCGGCAATGACAGCTGCTCAAGGAATCCTCTGGCTCAATGCAAAGGCCTATGCTGAGATTGTCTAAGTACTTGATCTGGCCGTTGGCTCTAGGGCTGGCGGCCTGTGGCAACCGGCTCGACACCGCTGAGGTCGAGAGCGCCATTCAGGCTGATATTGAGCGCCAGGGCCGCCGACTCTCGCTCAAGGCTGTGCTCTGCCCTAAGGATGTCTCACGCCAGGCGGAGGCCTATTTTCGCTGTGTAGGCGAGGTGGATGGTGGCGGCACCTTTACGATCAACGTGATTCAGCAAGACAACCAGGGCAATGTCACCTGGGAAGTGCCCAATTCTAAAGCGCTGCTCAATCTGCCCAAGGTCGAAGACAGTATTCAGCAGGAACTCTCGCAGGCCTACAGCCAGCGAGCCCAAATTGACTGCGGCAGCGCTACCTACCGAGTAAATCAGCCAGGCGATCGCTTTGAGTGCCAGGTTGTGGGGGAAGTGACTACCGACACCAGCACCATCACCGCTGTTTTAGTCAACATCGACCCCGACGGCGACCTCAACTGGCAGGAGCAGACGGCTGCCCCTGGGGCCTCCCTCCAAGCGATCGCGGCCCCAGGCAGCTCATCACCCACTGGCACCGCCGCACCTCAGGCCAAGCCTTCAGCCGCCCCTACGACCATGCCTAAATCTACTGCGGTGACAGGCCCCACTGGGCGTACCGTCAATCGCCCCTACGTTCGCGGCGATGATGATTAGATGGGCCGCTTAATCATTTTTTAAGTAGCCAACGTCTATTCTTTAATTTCTGGGACAACCGCTTTCGGTAGGCTTATCGTGGTAGAAACACGAATGAGCAAACCCATTCAAGGTTAAAGCTGGGCTATGGCAACTGTTCTCGACGTTTTGGTCAAGGGTGGACCCGTAATGGTGCCCATTATGGGGTGCTCAGTACTCACCATTGCCACGGCCCTGGAGCGTGCCCTGTTTTGGACAAAGCTCCTGCGGCGAGAAGACCAGGTCGTATCTGAGGTGCTTGATGCTTCCCGGCAGGACCTGAGCAAGGCTGCTGAGATTGCAGCCCAGTCTCAAGATTTGCCCATCGGCCGGTTTTTGCTCGCTCCTCTGCGGCTCAAGCAGCCCTCTCCCGAAACCTTTCGTCTGGCGATGGAAACCGTGGGCGATCGCGAATTGGTCAAAATGCGCAAGGGCGACAAGCTTCTAGAAACCGTCGTGGCAATCGCACCGCTGCTGGGCCTGTTGGGAACGGTAACCGGCCTGATCGCCACCTTCAGCAACCTCAACATTGGCGGCGGCGGCTCAGGAGAGCAGGCGAGCGCCGCCGCCGCTGGTATTGGCGAAGCGTTGATTACCACGGCAGCGGGCATGGTCGTCGCCATCCTGGCGCTGCTAATCTTTCGCGTCTTGGTGACTCTACAAGCGCAGCAGGTCGACTACTTTTCCGATGCTGGCAATGAGCTAGAACTCATCTACCGCCAGTATTGGCACGAGCCCACCACTCTAGCCAACGACCCCGCCCACCGGGGAGAGTTTATCGGCAGCAGCGATCGCCTTTAGTCTCCTAGGCGCTGCACAACTAAGGCAACGCTGATTGCCTCACAGCTCTGCTAAGCAGCCTGGTCGATCCTCATGGCACCGAGCTACCGACGGAGCAATTATTGTCGCTAATCTCATCAGCGCAGAGATTGTGGTTCACCCATGCCCTTACTTTTGCGCCGGCTGTAGCGCCAGCACCACATCGCCCTCTAAAGGCCATCTCTGGGGTGCCACCAAGGCATAGAACAACGCTTCGTAGCGATCGATCGCCCGTTTGGCTGAATAATGCTCCAAAGCATACTGTCGCCCGCGACGAGCTAGCAGCGCTGCCGTTTCAGGCCGGTGGTACAGCTCAAGGATGCCCTTGGCTAGAGCCGTAGGGTTCTCGGGTTCGACCACCAGGCCGCCACCGCTGGCCAGCACCGCCTGGGCCGCTGTGCCGTGGGCCGGCACAGAAGCCAGAATCGGTCGTCCACTAGCTAGCAGCACCTGAGTTTTAGACGGCATGTTGAAGCCTACTACACCGTGCTTCTGCAAGATTAGCCCCACATCGGCAGCCGCCAGCATATCAGGCAATTCAGCGCGGGGCACAAAGGGCAACAGCGACACGTTCGTCAGCCCCAGCTGCTGGCAAAAGCGATCTAGCGCCTCTAGCTGCTTGCCTTCGCCGACAATCACCATTTGAATGTCTGGGTAAGCTCTCAGCGCCTGGGCCGCTCGAATCGCCGTTCGAATTCCTTGAGTCTCAGCGATGTTGCCGGTGTAGAGCACCACAAACTTGTTTTGCAGCCCGTGGCAGCGGCGAAACTCACTGCTGGCCTGGGGCCGAGGGGCAATAAAGTCGACATCCACCCAATTAGAAACCGGCACCATCTTGGCGTCGGGCACGCCCTTGGCCAGGAGATTGTCGCGAAAACCCTGGGCAATGACGGTGATGCGAGTGGCATTTTGGTAGGCAAACTTTTCTAGTACCTCAAACAGGCGAATTGCCCAGGCATTAGTTAGCAGCCCCGTCTGGACAGCGGCTTCCGGCAAAATGTCTTGCAAATTCAGCACGCTGGGGCACTGAAACAGCAGCTTGAGGGCGGCCACCGGCAGACAAGCCGGCAAAGAAGGGCTGGCGTTGAGAATGACATCGGGTCGCCAGCCTCGTAGGGCGGGCCAGAGGCTGAGGGTAATAAAGCTCGATTCCAGCAGCAACCGCCCCACCAGGCCCCGCCTGGCATTAGCTAGCACAAAGCAGCGCTGAATAAGGACGCCGTTGCGCTCTTCAGTGGCGTAGAGCCGCCCACGATATTGAGGATAAATACTGCGCTCGGGGTAGTTGGGCATAGCGGTTACTACCCGCACCTGGTGCCCTCTAGCAACTAGCCCCTCTGCTAACTCCGTCATCAAGGGCGCAATGCCGATGGGTTCAGGATAGTAATTATAGGAATAAATTAGAATTCGCATCGACAACGCCTGCTCCAGAAAACCACGGACACAACAGCTGTGTTGGGGCAAAAGATGACTAGGGTGAGTCTGAGTGAAAGCGGGTCTACGCCCTAACCTGGGGTGGCTTGCTTCTACTAGACTGAGGGCAAGCGCCGCTATCCGGAAGCATTGAGGCTTTGTTCATTAAATGTTGACACATCGCCCAATTTCGCCCCATGGAAACTTTAGCCTGTAAGTCTGGCCCCATATGGTCAACAATGGCCAAAATTGCTGACTGATCGCTAATTTGAGCGCCTAGTTATCAATAGATCCAGCATACCCAGAGGAGCTGGGCTAGTTAATGAGTAAATTCACAGAAAAGATGGCGCTTGGCGTAACCAGCCAGGCCAGACTGAGCGGTTTACGAATATTGTTCTGCTAGGTCTTCCGATGGTTTGGAACCCCCTCAGGTTGTTAAAAACCTTGATTCACTTTGAGGTCGCTGGGCCTTTGAGTAGAGGACTGCGCAACTTACCCGGCATGACGGACTCAGGTATCCCTATGACCCAGGCTTTAGACACCAACAATTTAGTTCCAGTAGCCGGAAAACAGATGCTGTGGCTGCCGGGAGCCGCTGTGAAAGTCGCTGAGGCTCTCACTAAATCGGTAGCCTCCCTCGACTACGGAGTCACCACTGAGTCAGAGCCCTCGCTGGTGAATACACCCCTGGTCATTTGGCCAGGGCCGGAGGCTGGTTTAGAACTTGGCCCCCTGCTCGAAGATCTGAAGCAACGGGCCGTCTACCAGGAAGCCACCCTGATCAATTTTCGTCAGCCCGACCCGGCGATCGCAGCTCTCTGGGGCAGTTTAGACGATGGCGTCATGGGTGGAGTCAGCGCTAGCCAGGTGCGATGGCGGGAGGGGCTGAGGTTTGTGGGGGAGGTGTCTACGGCCAACAGCGGTGGGTTTGCCTCGATTCGCACTCGCAACCTTGAGCCGCCGCTGAACCTGGGGCAGTGGCAAGGTACAGTGCTCTCTGCCCAAGGCGACGGCCAGCGCTATAAGTGGATTTTGCGCGACACCTCTGGCTGGGATAGCCTCGCCTACTGCCGATCTTTTGATATTGAGGCAGACCGACTGAGCACGGTAAGAACGCCGTTTTTGGAAATGGTTGCTACTCGCCGCGCTCGTACAGTGCCAGAGGCTAGCCCCCTCAACCCAGCCCAGTTGTATTCTATGCAGCTGATGCTGAGCAAGTTTGAGTACGACGGTGAATTAAACCCGGCGTTTCAACCCGGTGCATTTGAGCTAACGGTGCAGAGTCTTGGGGTCTATCGACAGGGTCCAAAGCCGTTAGTCATACTGCCCAGGGAAAATACGGCTGAATGTGCACAGCTGCTAACAGCGGCGAGGCTAACAGGGGTAATTCGCCAGGGAGAGAGCTTTGCAACGATTGGAGCCGCTGACAAGCTGCCGCCGGAGGTTGAGCCAGCCGTGATCAAGGCAGTTTTTGAGGTTTTCAGTTAAACAACTAAAAACCTGTGGCTTAACGGAAGTCTCTGTCAGGCCACAGGCTTTTGGACTGTAAGAAAGGAATTAGTAGGCCGATCGCATGTCGCCGCGTTCAGCTCGGGCGCTTTCTTTGGCTTTAGCGGCGCTCTTTTTGAGGGCTTCGAGACGCTTGATGTAGCGATCGCGCTGACGCTTCTTGGGAGTTTGCTCAATTAAGGTTTTGAGGGCGCTGCCCAGGCTCTTGTAGGCGTTGGGCAGGGTGTAGCCAAAGCGCGTGGCAATGGCGATCGCCCGCTCGTCAGCGGTGATGCTTTCTTGCAGCGTCTTCTGGTTGTTGTTGCGCTTGTAGAGCCGCCAGCTGGAAAATCCGCAAAGCCCCAAGGCCAGCATGAGCAGCAGCCCATCCTGCACCCACAGTTCCCCCACGGCGCCACCAAGACCAATAGCTAGAGCCGCCATCTCCCAACCGTCGCGGGGAATGGTGTCGTTCTGAATGCGGCCAACCTCATGCCAAAACAGCAGGTTGCGCTGGTCTAGAGCTAGCTGCTCCCACTTAATCAGATCGACTTGAATTTCGACCTGGTCTTTGCCCAGCTCCTCGCAGGTGATCAGCGGTGGGGTGACATCAATGGCTGACTCCACCGTCACCCAGCTCTGAAGCTCTGGGGGCAGCAGACTTCTCAGACGGCGAAGCTCACCCATATCGGCGCGGGCAGTGGCGGTGGCGTACGAGGTCATGGAGATTACGGGGGTGACAACAAATCAAATTTATTAATAGATCCTACCTTAAACCTTTTTAGTCAAGGGACGGTTATCCGCTCTCGGGATTGGTGGGGAGGAAAGCGTTGGGCTAGGCTAATAGCTGGCTGATATCAAAATCTGATCCACGGAAAGGTTGAGGCACGGGAAAGTGCTTGATTCGAGCGCTTGGTTGCTGACAAACCGCTGCATTTGGTATTCGCCCTCAATGAGCTGACAAAGGGTGATGGTGGGCTGTTTGGGCTGACCGATGTAGCGCACGGCTCCCAAAGCCCGATAGTCCACAATCCAGTATTCCTGAACACCCATGGCTTCGTACTCCACGAGTTTATGGCCGTAATCGTCGCGCCAGTTGGTGCTGACCACTTCAATCAGCAAGGGTACCGTTTTGCCAAACTGCACAGTGGAAGCACTTTCCCAGAGGGGTTCGTGCGCTAGCTCACGCTTATCGAGCACAATCACATCGGGGCAATAGCCCGACTCGGGCTGCTGAGGCTTGATTAACCCGCTTTTAGGAATGGTGTAGGGCAGGTTTTGCTGCCGAAAGTGCAGGGTTAACTCTTCAGCCAAAAAGGCACCGATAAGTTCGTGGGCTCCGGTGGGCTGCATTTCAATAACGTACCCGCTGTAGAGTTCGTACTGACCACCGCTTTCAGGAATCCATTGGATAAATTCCTCGAAACTCATGGCGCGGGTGTTGGTGGCTTGAACCATGATGATTCCACTAAAAGTCACATTAAAGGGGCCAATGTCTCGGGGTCTACGAGGGCAGTCGCCTCTCGCTGCTCTATTGTGCTGTCGAGCTGAGCGATCGCCCTATCTAACAGATCATAGCCAGCTTCCACCGCATCAATCTGGCAAAGCTGCTGGCGGAGGGGAGCGGCTCCCTCAAAACCTTTGACATACCAGGCCATGTGCTTGCGGGCCTGGTGAATGCCCTTCTGACCTTTGTACTGCCACAGCAGCCCCAGGTGCTCGCGGGCACAGCGCAGCAGCTCCACTGAGGTAGGCGCCGCAGGGACGATGCCGGTTTTTAAGAATCCGTCGATTTCACCCACCAAAAAGGGGTAGCCCAGAGTCCCCCGTGAGCACATCACCCCATCGGCCCCAGTTTCTTTTAGGCAGCGCACCGCTGACTCCACTGAGACAATATCGCCGTTAGCAATCACCGGAATTGAGAGGGACGCCTTGACTCGGGCAATCCAATCCCAGCGGGCAGGGCCGTGGTAGCCCTGACTACGGGTGCGACCGTGGAGGGTGAGCATTTGAGCCCCAGCCGCCTCCATGCGGCGGGCAAATTCGATCGCGTTGATGTGGTCATCATCCCAGCCCAGGCGAGTTTTGACGGTGACAGGTACGGGCACCGCCTCAGCCACAGTGCGCACGATCGCTTCAGCTATCTCGGGCTGGCGCAGCAGCGACGACCCGCCGCCTTTTTTGGTGATTTTGTTCACCGGGCAGCCCATGTTGATATCGATGGTTTTAGCTCCCTCGGCGACAGCTTTGCTAGCGGCAGCAGCCATAAAGTCGGGGCGACAGTCAAACAGCTGAATAGATATGGGCTGCTCGCGATCGCCAATATCCATAATCTTCTCCAGCTGCTGGGCATGGCAAACCCCAGTGGCCTGCACCATCTCGGTGTAGAGCATCGAGACTGGCGCGTAGCGACGCACTAGCTGACGAAAGGCGCGATCGGTCACGCCCGAGAGGGGGGCCTGGAGCACCCGGCTCTGGATAGTTACCGAGCCGATCACCAGGGGCGATCGCAGCCGCTGCAAGAGCGTGGAGGAGAGAGAAACCATGACCATCCAAATACTTGACTAGAGCTTGCCCACCAGCCAGTAGGTGAGCATTTGGCCGCGGCCCTTAACTGCCACGTAGCCGCGCTGCTCAAACTGAAACTGGTCTTTCAGCCTTTCGTACAGGTCGGGGGTGACCTGAATGCGCTGGGCTTCTCCAGTGGCTTCCATGCGGCTGGCAATGTTGACGGTGTCACCCCACAGGTCGTAGGCAAATTTACGTCGCCCGATTACCCCAGCCACTACCGGACCGGTGTTAATGCCTACTCGAATCTGAAAGGTCTTGCCGTCGGGGCGGGGAAACTGCTTGATAGCATCGCAGATGTCGAGGGCAAACTGGGCGATCGCAGCGGCATGGTCGTCGTTGGGAGAGGGCAGGCCCCCAGCCACCATGTAGGCATCGCCAATGGTTTTAATTTTTTCTAGCCGATGAAACTCAGCCAGCTGATCAAACATCGAAAACACTTCGTTAAGCAGCTTGACCAGCTCGCGCGGCGTCATCTCGCTAGAGGCGGCGGTAAAGTCAACTAGATCGGCGAATAGTACGCTGATCTGGTCGAGGCTTTCGGCAATGGTGCGTGCCCCGCCTTTGAGGCGCTGAGCAATGCGATAGGGCAGAATGTTGACCAGCAGGCGATCGGCCTGCTGCCGCTGCTGGCGCAGCTCAGTCTCCATTTGGCGGCGTTCGCTGATGTCGTGGACAATGCCTTCATAGTGCAGGAAGGTGCCCGCTTTATCCCACACCTTCCAAATGTCTTCGCTCACCCAAAAGGTCGTGCCGTCTTTGCGAAACACCTCCGACTCGGCGTCGGTAATTTTGTCAAAGCGATCGAGATATACCGTCAGTTCATCACGGCGCTTGGGCTGGAGGTAGATTTGGCGACTGATGTCTTCGACGGTGGTCACCATTTCTGGGGCCGACCCATAGCCATAGAGGCGAGCCATGGAGGGGTTGACGCTGAGCAGCTGCCCCGTAGCCGAGGCCTTAAAAATACCCACCGTCGCATTTTCAAAAATGCTGCGGTAGTTCATCTCGGCCGAAATCAGCGCCTGCTCCATCTGGGTGCGTTCCTGCACCTCTTGGATGAGGAGCGCATTTTGCTGGCTGAGCTGCTGCCGCTGCTGGGCCAACCGCAGCTGGTTTTGCACCCGCACCAGCACTTCCTGCACCGCAAAGGGTTTGGTGATGTAGTCAGTAGCCCCAACTTGAAACGCTTTGACCTTGTCTACCGAATCTATTAGAGAACTCAGAACAATCACCGGTATCTCGGCGGTGAGTGGGTTGTGCTTGAGCTGCTGACACAGGGAGTAGCCATCCATGTCGGGCAGCAAAATATCGAGCAGCACCAGCCCTGGGCGTCCTGCTGAGATCAGCGCGATCGCCTGCTGTCCACTTTCAGCCACCTGAATTCGGTACCCCTGCTGGCTCAAGAGCCGCTGCAGCAGGCACGATGTCTCGGCATCGTCATCGACGATGACTAAATCAATGGCAATGGGGGCATCATCCACAGCACGGGGGCAGGGCAGACTAGGGGATTGGTCTAAGCATACGGGTATTGAGCCGAAACGATGCACCGGATCTACACCCTGGGCACTAGGGTAACGCCATCGTGCCAGAGGGTGTGCTCAAAGGAGAATGATTGATGGCTAGCTACCGCACCTTAAGCGCGCCACCACGGTTGCGGTAGCCCGTCACCAAGCCCTGGCGAAAGGTAACTTCGCCGTCTGAAAAGTGAAACACTTCTTCGCAGCTGTTGTCGTTGCGGCTAATGGCCACCGGGGTTTGCCCCTCGGCCCGCAGCACTTCAGTGCGACTGGAGCCCATGGTCCAAAACTCGGCAGCAGTTTGACCGGGGAGCAGGGCCGGGGGTTGCGCCGACACCTTAAGGTTTTGGTCAGAGTTGAGGTAGCCAATCACCTGGCCATTTTCGAACAGCACCGAGCTTTTGCCGTAGTACAAGGTGGTAAAACCGTTCGAGGTGTATTGCTCTTGGCGAGTGGGTGTGCCCTGGAGCCGCAACACGTCGGTTTCGGTAGATCCTAAGGTCCAGTTGTCCTGGGGCGCACTGACTGAAACCACCACGTCGCCGTCGGCTAGGACCTGGAGGTTGCCGTCGGGGTTGTCGTACTGCTTCACGTAGCCGTTGTGCAGCTCAACGATGCTGTTGCCGTAGCGCAGGGTTTGCTGACAAGCCCCCTGGTACTGCATGGTTTGGGAAGGTGCTCCCTGAATTGCTGTTACCAAATCGCGATCGGAGCCTAAGGTCCAGTAGTTTTTTTGGTCAGGGGCGCGGCTGGCCCGGTTACCCACATTGCTTTGGGCATACTGCAAGTTGCGCTCGTACTCGACGACTTTTTGCTTGGCTAGATCCGCATTAGTGTGGCCATTGGGTACCGCTCGCATGTAGGCGATCGCCCGCTGCCAGAGAATGACCACCTCAGCCCACTCTTCGCTAAACTCTGCGCTTTGGGTGAGCTGTGCCGCTTTCATGGCCTGCTCAGAGCCCTGACGAAACGCATCATTGTTAACGGACACAGCAGCGCGAGCGGGCAGCCACGACCAGGTGCGCTCTTGGGGATTAAGAAATATAAAACCAGCGGCGATGCCGAGGCCTACCGATAGCCCAACCGCACTCCAAGTCAGCCGTTCTCGCAGGGTTTGCCCCGGTCGCTTGAGTACAAAACTGTACAGGGTTTGAGGATTTTGCCCGTCTAGCTCAGGATGGCTACGTTTAGTCATAGGGATTAAGGAGGAGTGAACAACCCCAGTACCAGTCTGTGGGCTAAGGGCCACAGCAGAACTCGTCTGGAGCTTCCGTTAAGGATCAAAACCTAAGGAGATATGCAGAGAATAGGAGAGGATAAAGCCCCAGGATAACGCCGGAGAGCGCAGAATTAGTATGGGTATATTTAGCCAAACGGCGGAACCTTTAGTCCTCGCCCAAGCTATCTCACAAAACTGGACTATGATTTTAGGCTTTCTTTAGTTTACGGAAGCTTATTTAAATTGCCCGTCTGAGTCAAACTCCCACCACCTCCACCTCACTATTTCCTGATCTCCCATGGATGCCCTACCGCTGCGCTGGAACCTGCCCAAGGCGGATGCCGCCCCTGAAAGCTGGGTAGCGACAGTAGCTCGGGCAGTTCCAGGAACAACGCCGCCCCGCTGGCTGGCCCAGGTGCTGTGGCAGCGACAGCTAGGTTCTACAGAACCGCTGGAGGGCTGGCTGAACCCGGCTCTCTACCAGCCCACCCCCGCTAGCACCCTGGGGCCAGCAATGGCGATCGCCGTCAGCCGCCTCAAGCAGGCGATCGCCACTGAGGAAAAAGTAGCAATCTGGGGAGACTTTGACGCCGATGGGGTAACCTCTACCGCCGTACTGTGGGATGGGCTGGGGCAGCTGATCCCTAAGGGCGATCGCCTCACCTATTTCATCCCCAACCGCCTCAGTGAATCCCACGGGCTGTCGCAGCGGGGCCTTGACCATTTGGCTGAGTGGGGTGCAACCCTGCTGGTGACCTGCGACACCGGCAGCACCAGCGGCACTGAGATTGCCTACGCCAAGACTCTGGGCCTGGAGGTGATCGTCACCGACCACCACACTCTGCCAGAAGACGACATTGGCGCGATCGCGCTAATCAACCCCCGCAGCCTGCCCCCCGAACATCCCTTAGCCACGCTGTCGGGGGTGGCGGTAGCCTACAAGCTGCTAGAGGGGCTATACGCAGCGCTGGATACTCCCCCCCCGCTACCGCTCGATCACGTACTTGATCTAGTAGCCATTGGCCTGATTGCCGACCTGGTAGAGCTGCGGGGCGACTGCCGATACTTGGCTCAGATCGGGCTGCAGCGCCTGCAAACCCAAACCCAGCCCAATTCGCCCTACCCACGACCAGGGCTGGCTGAGCTACTGGCGTTGTGCAAGCGCACAGGCGATCGCCCCACCGATATTTCCTTTGGGCTGGGGCCGCGCATCAATGCTGTCAGCCGCATCCACGGGGACGCTAGCTTTTGTGTGGAGCTACTGACTAGTCGCGATCGCGATCGCACCAAAACCCTGGCCTACGAGGCCGAACTGGCCAACACCCGCCGCAAAGCCCTCCAGCGCGACCTTTACAGCCAGGTGATGGCGCGTCTAGCCCAGGTCGATTTGGCCACCACTCGCTGCCTGGTGCTGGCCGACGAGTCTTGGCCCACCGGCATCTTGGGATTGGTAGCGGGGCAAGTAACCCAAGCTCTCGGACGCCCAACCATTCTGCTGCGCATCGATCCGCCCTCGGAGGACGGTAGCCCTCGGCTGGCACGGGGGTCAGCCCGCTCGGTGACAGGGCTCGATCTCTACCAACTATTTCAGGCACAATCGGCGTTACTAACCGGCTTTGGCGGCCATCCTTTAGCGGCGGGGCTGACGCTGCCCGTGGAACATATTGAGGTGCTAGCGGCGGCACTCAACCGTATGGTGCGCGAGCAGTTGGGGGGCGACGGTGCGCCCCAGCCCCTGCTTCAGGTTGATCTCACGGTGACGGTGGCGGATCTGGGTCAACCCCTGTTTCGCGAACTCAAGTGGCTGGAGCCCTGCGGCATGGGCAACCCTGTGCCGAAGCTGCTGCTTGGCAATGTCTGGTTTCGGAATGTCTTTCACAAGAAATTGCGCGATCGCCAAAATAAAGCCGTGAGCTTCATCAAAACTGAGTTTGAGCTGTGGGATGACGCAGCCGAGGCAGGCTTTCCCGGCGAGTGGTGGGGCCACTACCGCGACGAACTTCCTCCAGGCCGCTGCGATGTGGTGGTCGAACTCGACTTCAACAGCAACACCGGCTACCACGTCAAGCTCATAGACGTGCGTCCTATTGCCGTAGGCAAGCCGGAGTCAGAACTAAGACCGTCTAACTCCGTTCTCGACTGGCGGCAGCATACCCCTGAGGATCAGGAGCACGTCCTGATAGTCAACCAGATACCGATGCAGTGGAGCGACTGGCAGGTGTGGCAGCGGCAGGCCGCCCAGGCAAAGCTGCCCCTAGCCCTAGCCTTTTCTCCGGCGATCGATGACCTGTCGCCAGGGGAGGTTTGGCAAGAGCTGGTGGGCTTAGCCAAGTACCTAGCCCGCACTCAAACTCCGGTAACCCGGTCGCAGCTGGGCGATCGCCTGCGCCTCTCACCCACCAGCCTTTCCCTCGGCTTAGCCGCCCTGGCAACCGCCGGGTTTAAGATCGCCGCCCCAGACAGCACCGCCCCTGAGGCAGACACAATCATCGTTCAGGTTGACCCTACCCCGGTTTCGCCTGACCCAGCAGCCGTACAACATTTTCTCGAAGTGGTGCAAGAGGAGCAATTTCGCCGCCGCTATTTTGCCCAGGTGCCGGTGGCTGCCCTTTCCTGGTAGGGTGGGCACTGCGCACCATCTTCCGCCGTCATGACTGCCGACTGGTTCTATCCTTTTCCGCCCTTGATTGAGGGCACAGTACTCAAGCGCTACAAGCGATTTTTTGTTGATATTGAGCTAGAAACCGGTCAGGTAATCGTTGCCCACTGCCCTAATACCGGACCTATGACTGGGGTATACCACGTCGGTGGACGCGCACTGGTTTCCTACAACTCCAACCCCAAACGGAAGCTGGCTTACACCTGGGAACTGGCAGAGGTGTGCGACACTGTGCCCACCTGGGCCGGAGTCAACACAGCGCGGCCCAATCGCGTGGTGAAGTCGCTGCTGGAGGCACGACAAATTCCAGAGCTAGGCGACTACACTTCCATTCGCCCAGAGGTGCGCTACGGCGGTGACGGCAAAAGCCGAATCGACTTTGTCATTTCTGGGGAGGATACAGCCTTAACAACCTACGTTGAGGTCAAAAATACCACCTGGGCCAAGGGCACCCTGGCCCTGTTTCCCGATACAGTGACCACCCGCGGCCAAAAGCATTTAAGAGAACTGGCGGCGCTGGTTCCTGAAACCCAGGCGGCGATGCTGTACTTCATCAGCCGAGGCGACTGTACCGACTTTGCCCCTGGAGACGAGACCGACCCCACGTATGGCCTGCTGCTGCGTGAAGCCATAGCGAAGGGCGTTAAGGTGCTGCCCTGCCGGTTTGAAGTGACTCCGGCTGGGCTGCGATATTTGGGTTTGGCAAATCTGAGGCTGAATTGAGGAAGGTGTAAGGTGCAGGGTACAAGGTTCAAGGGTGTGCCTTATACCCTGCACCCTACACCCTGACTTTCTAGCGGGCCGAGTAGGTGAGCGATCGCCACGCAAAATGAGGCAACGCCAACATCCGCCGCCAGCGCCAGGGCTCTTTGTAAAGGCGGTAGAGCCATTCCAGGTGATTGTTGCACATCCACTCGGGGGCGCGAGACTTGACCCCGGCCCAGATATCAAAGCTGCCGCCGACGCCAATCCACACGCTGTTGGGGCAGAGGTAGCGGTGGTCACGAATCCACAGTTCTTGTCTGGGCACACCCATACCAACCAAAATCACGCTGGGCTGGAGCTGCTCTAAATGGCGCAAAAACTCGGGTTGATCGGTTGGCCCTAGGTAGCCATGTTGGGTGCCCACTACCTTAAGCCCGGCTATCTGGCGCTGCCAATACATAGCGGCGCGATCGGCCACGCCGGGTACACCGCCATACATAAAGACTGTCTCTTGGGGAGAGATGCGCTTGAGTACTGTGGCAGCCAGCTCAATACCCGGCGCGCGCGCTATCCGCTGCCCCTTGGTACGAAAGTAGAGCACGACCCCCGCCCCGTCGGGAATCACAAGTTCGGCATTGACGATGACCTGTCGCAGGTCGGGGTTTTGGTCGGCCTGCATGGCCATTTCGGCATTCAGAGTGACCACATGAGCCCCATACCCTCGACGATACTGATCGACGAGCCAGTTTGCATAGTCGGTCCGCCAGTGAACAGGCAGCCCCATCACCTGCAAGACTTCTGGTGCATTTGACTGTGCCACCGCCATGAACACCTTCCCCAACTCAATTGTGGGCGCTAAACCGCTGAGTGTCTGTCTTCAACGCTCGGGCTTGGGCCCCTGTGCGCATTAACCATAGAAGACCATACCTCGAAACTGAATCAATGTGTTGCATTTCTCAACGTCAAGGCAGAGGCTTTAATTCATAGCGTCGACCAATTCTCCCAAGGCCTCTAGGGCCTTACAGGCCCGGGCCTGCACAGCAGGAGTTTCGTCATGGTGAAAGGCCTGCTGAAGACAGACGAGAATCGGCGGCTTTTGAGTTTCAGGCTCCGCTAGAGCTTTTGCTAGGCCTTCGAGAGCAGCCATTGCTGCGTAGCGCACTACCCATTCTGGGTCCTGGGCCGCTCCAATCAATACGTCAAGCACCTCTTGTTGAGATGAGGGCGCTTGGTCGGTAGGCAGCTTAGCCCAATCGATGGTGCCCAACCCTCGGGCTGCGGCGCGGCGTACGCTTAGGGCAAAATCTCCTTTGGCCGTTTCTAGCAGCACGGGCAGGGCACGGGGGTCGCCAATCAGGGCCACGGCCCGAATAGCCCAGGCTCTAGCGCCATAGTTGTAGCCATCAATTTGTTCTAACAGCGCCGGCACTGCGTCTTGGCCTAGGGCCACCAGCCCATCCACTGCGGCCACCGCAGCACCAGGATTGTTATAGCCCAGCACGGTAATTAGGGTAGGGATAGCGGCGACATCTTGAGCAGCTGCTAGATGATGGACCGCAACAACCATTGCGCCCTTAGAATCAGCGGCTTCGACCGCTCGAACTAGCTCTGCTACTGTCGCGCCCACAACTAACCGTTCTCCAGCCCTATTGATACCCAATTTATTCGTTTGTGCTGCAAGCCCTCAGCACTTACAGCAGCTCATCCATTAGTAACAATACCTGGCGGGCTTCATCTGTCAAACCGCGTTGGGGAAACCCAATCTGCCGCAGGTGAGTTTCTAAAACGCCTTGGAGGGCGATCAGCTTGAGGCTGTTTTCGGCTAGGGTGGCGGCAATGGGCTGGGCGGCAGGCAAGTAGCCGATCGCCCCTAAATCCATCATGGCCGATCGCCGCAGCTGTAAGTTGGGCTCTTGCAGGCGTTGTACCAGGCGATCGCAGTAGGTCGCCTGCCCTGTCAGCTGATAGAGGGCACGGGTGGCTGCATTTTGCACTTGGGCCACCTCATGCTCTAAAAACGGGGTGATTTCGTCGACTGCATCGGTGGCGCCTAGGGTGCCCAGGGCCTCCAACACAGCGTTGTAGGGCTGCACTAGATGAGGCTTATCGGGCACCGCAACCGCAGCGGCAACCCCTCCAGCCAGCAGCGAGCGCAGTGCTGGAATCGCCTGAGGATCGCCCAGGGACTCTAGCGCTTGGGCAGCGGACTCGCGCACGTAGTAGTCGTCGCACTCTAGACATTGAATCAGCGCCGGAACAACGGTGCGATCGCCCAGTTTACCCAGTGCTCGAGCGGCATTGCGACGCAGCGGGTACCCCCCATCGGGGGCGCGATCGCCCTCATCCTCCAAAGCCGACACCAGACCGGCGATCGCCTCGGGTTGGGCCACGCGAAAGCGCCCCAGCCACCAGGCAGCGTAGTAGCGCAGGCCGGTATCAGCGGTTTGGCGCAGGTTTTCGATGGCCTGCTCCACCGTCAGGGATTCTCCCTCGGCGTTGACCAACTGCTGCGGATTTTGTCCCATACCTTAGTATGTCTCCAGCATTTGCAGATCCGCCTTAGCTTAGTCAGCCGACAAAGGCTGAATGCTGACGATTTTGCCGCCCATACGGGTAATGCGCTGCATTTCTTCGTTCATGCGGCTGTAGGGCACCTTGATAAAGGTGCTGCCGCTGTGACGAATGGGGTAGTTATTTTGGTCGGTGGCGTCGTTTTGGCGCAGCCCCTCAACCTCGTAGAGAAAAATGCGGTTAGTAGTCTGACTGCCAAAGGCGTTTTGAGCGAGCATAGGAAACTCTCCTGGTCGTTGCGAGATCTCGACGAATACGGCGTTTCATACATCACTGGCGCCTTCATAGAGAATGCGCCAGTGATGCTATTTAACTAGAGGCTAGCAGCGGTAACGCTGGTTACCCTACCACCCTGCTTATGAATCTGCTGAAGCTTGGCAGACAGCTGTTCGTAGGGCACCAGGTAGGCGGTATTGATGCGCCGTACCTTAGGATAGCGAGGCAGGTTAGCCCCAGACACCTCAATCCGGTAGACTTTGCCAGCACCGACACCGTAGGGGGTGGACCCACCTAGGGCCTGGCTGGGAGTAGTCAGCTTGTTAGCCTGGGATGACCAGCCAGCAGCAGCACTGGTGGGGCTGATGATCGAAGACGAGGTGTTGCGGCCCAGTTCCCCAGCTAGGCGAGACTTTTTGCCGCCCGCCTGGGAAGTATCACTGGTGGCGTAGCCCCGATACATTTGGAACATCCGGGTAAAGCCTACCGAACGCTGCCCCGCTTGATAAACAAAGCTGCGGTAGTAGGGCACTACGTTGTCGCCAAAGTTAGCCTGGTACTCTTCGCTGTCGATGAACGAGTCAACATCGGCATCGTAGCCCTGGGTCTCGTAGCGATCGAGGTGATCAACCACCTCAGACTCGTCGTAGACGGCGCGACCGAGCAGGTGCTTGGTGTGCAGCTCAATCACGCGGGTTTGGAAATTGCCGTAGAAGAATTTTTCTTTGTAGAGCTCAGACTTGGCCACAGCCCGTACAAAATCGCGCACGCTGATGTAGCCATTCTTGAGCAGCGACTCGGCACCGACTAGGCGCTCAGATTTCATCAGGTAGTCGTTACCCAACAGCTGGCGATACACGGCTCGGATGACCACTTCGGCATCATCGGCAGTCCAGTTGGCGCGCAGCTCTACGGGCAGGGTTTCATCAAACGCAGCGGTTCCCAACCGGGATGCTGCTGTCGTAATAGGCACAGGATTATCCTCCTTATCAACACAGTGAGCGTGAGCTCAATCTACACAGGCAGAATAAAAAAAGGCGCAGTACTCAAGTTAGGTCTCCTTGAAGTGAGCAAGCTAAGGCCTAAACCCTAGATGACTCAATCCCAGGTGATCACCAACACGGTCTGCAAAAGCAAGACCAAGCACTCCGCCATATGAGGTATTAAAGCCGCAGCCTAGGCCAGGTCGACTTTAGTTACCCGACCGCCGGAGCGGTTAACTTGTTGAAGTTTGCGAGACAGCTGCTCGTAGGGCACCAAAAACTCGGTGCAGGTGCGACGCACCTGAGGACGACCCGGCATAGTAGCCTGAGTAACCCGCACCCGATAGAGCTTCTCGCGATCGCCTCCAGACCCGCCGACAATAGCGGCTCCAGTAGCTCCGCGGCCTACAGGCGACGAAGAGTTTTTAGCAATTTCAGACACGAGCTGTGAACGAACACCCCCCTGGGCGCGATCGCTGGTGCCGTAGCCCCGATAGAGCTGAAAGAAGCGGGTAAACCCGACCGTCTTTTGGCTCCGCTGGGTTAGGTGGCCGCGATAGTAGGGCACCACATTGTCCCCAAAGTTATCGCGGTACTCTTGGGAATCAATATAGGAATTGATTTCCGCTGCGTAGCCATCGGTGTTATAAAGGTCGGTGTGAAAGGCGATTTCGTCTTGGCCGTAGGGTGCCCGACCCAGCAGGTGCTTGTAGTTCAGCTCGATAAAGCGATTCTGTGGCCCGCTCAGGAAAAACTTATCCCGATAGAGGTCAGACAGGGCCAAAGCCCGCACAAAATCTCGAACTGAAATAGCTCCCTGCCGTAGCAAAGACTCGGCGTTGGTATTACGCTCGCTAGCCATGATGTACTGGTTGCCAAAGACCTGACGGTAAGCAGCACGAATTACTGCCTCCACATCGCCTTCGATCCAGTTAGGCCGCAGCTCTACCCGCATCGACTCGTCGTAGGGCGAAACGCCAAGGCGTCCCGCCGCAGTGGTTACTGCCATGGTTGCCTCCTTGAGCGTGTATAGATACAACAATGCCCGGAGCAGCAAACAATCGCTAACAATGCGCTAACAACTGTCTGCCCCTCCGGGCAAATGACCAACCTAGCTTAGAGCGTTGATGGCGTAGTCGATGTAGGAGTTGGCTTCGGTGGCTGCGTCGCCAGACAGACCGTGGTTAGCTTTGATGTACTTCAGAGCTTCCACGTACCAGCTGGGGGACAGTTCGAAGGTGCTGTTGATTTCGTCGAGGCCAGCAACCAGGTACTCATCCATAGGGCCAGTACCGCCAGCTACGCAGCAGTAGGTGACCATGCGGAGGTAGTAGCCGATGTCGCGGGCGCACTTGCCTTTGCCACGCTCATCAGAAGCGTAGTTAGCTCCCTGCATTTGGGTGGTGTAGGGAAACTTGTTGTACACAGCTTGAGCAGCGCCGCTGACTAGAGAATCAGCTTTGTTGGTCAGAGCTTTAGCAGCTTCCAGACCAGCGGTGGCTTGACGCAGACGGCCAAAAGCAACTTGCAGTTCAGAAGCGCTCAGAAAGCGACCTTGAGAATCGGCTGCTGCAACAGCTTCGGTTAATGGGGTTTTCATGATCTTAAGATTCTCCTTAAATTGTCTTCACAGCAAACGAACAGGCAGTGAGAATTAAGCCAAATTGGCTCAACTCAAGTGAGGTTCAATTTAGGCTGAACCTAGGCAACAGCTGCAGCAGCCAGGTCGAAGTAGCTACCGATCTCAGAGTAGAGGGAGCTGCAATCGCCTTGGGTGATGCCTTGGGTGTCAGAGACGATACCAATAGCAGCAGCCTTCATTTTCTCAACGCCAGCAGCTACGGAAGCACCGGGAGTGCCCAGAGCAACGTAGGTTTCGCGTAGGCCGTTCAGGCAGCGATCGTTGAGGACGCTAGCATCGCCAGTGAAGGTAGCGTAGGTCACATAGCGCAGGATGATTTCCATGTCGCGCAGGCAAGCAGCCATACGGCGGTTGGTGTAAGCGTTGCCGCCGGGAGCGATGAGCTGGGGCTGTTCGGCAAACAGAGCGCGAGCGGCATCAGACACGATCTTGGAAGCGCTACCGGTCATGCGGTTAACAGCATCGATCCGCTTGAGACCGTCGCCGGTAACACGGGATAGAGCATCTAGCTGATCGCTAGACAGAAAATCTCCTCGTGCATCAGCCTGAGAAACAACCTTAGTATATGCGTCAAACATCGACTCAAATCTCCTAATTTTTGTCGCTGAGTTGCTTGAAAAAGGTCCGAGGACCAAGTTAATCATTAGTTCAGCCGGAGCTGTCTAACCAATCTATAGGAAGGATCTTAAAGATCAGCGTGCTCGGTTTTCTCATCTAGTTTACATTTCTTCAAGGTTGTTCAAGCTTCTACACATTCGGCTCAACAGTCTCAAAGGGAAGGCAGATGAGATGAGGAAAGGCGTCTCTGTAAGAGATCCGCAACATTCCTCGAAACCGTTGCCTGAATTGGCTTTCGCTAATTCAATTAACCCTCCAAAGATGTTTATACACCGCTGGTGTGTCTTTGTCTTTTACAAGTTATTAAGAGAAAGTGACCCTTGCGGTGGGGGCAAAGCGAAAGAATTCTGCTATTTCAAGCACTCTAGGGGCTTTGAATTGGGTTCGAGTCTTCTCAGACAACGTAACATTCCGCAACATTGTGACTAGGAATGAAGCTAAATTCGCAGGGGTTAAAGACTTTCATCGGGAGCGCGATCGCCATTCCTTACCTAGATTTTGATGCTCAGCAGACACCCCTGCTAGCGGCAACTAGCCCAAGCCACCTCTGACCTAGCCGCTGCAATGGCCCGCAGACAGCGGTAAGATCCAGATAGGTCGACCCGGTGTCGGCTGTATTAGATTTTTAATTTAGATTTTTAATTCTGAGCACGCCAGTAAGCAACAGTTAAGACATCAGAGACCTACCCCATGGACGTAATGGATTTTTTCCGCATGAGTGCGGGCCAGTGGAACTCCCAACGCACTACCCATCACCTGCCCTTTCGCCGGGCTGAACTGGGCGGGTCTACTATTGCCGTGGAGGCATTGGATGCCGGACATCCCAGCGTGATAGAAATTTGTAACCTGCATGAGGTCGACCCTACCCTCGCCGTCGGCGGTGCGCTTGTCACCTGGCAAGGGGCGATGGCCTGGGATAAAGAGGACGAGAACCACGAAGGCAGCACTGTGTTTGCCCTGGTGCCCGATGCTGACGACCCCAGCCGCGGCCAGCTGCTGCGCGAGCGAGGCTATGCCGAGATTGTGCCTGTGATTGGCCGTTACGAAATCGACGGCGATGAAGGGTTGCTGCTGATTACTGAGTACGAAACCATGAGCTCGGTGGAGCGTTTTTGGTTTGCCAACCCCAACCTGCGCCTGCGCACCAGCGTGGTGAAGCGGTTTGGCGGCTTTAGTACCGCCTCGTTCTGCGCTGAATCGCGGCTAGCTGCACCAGCTGCCGAAGCCGATGGCGCAAAAGAACAAGCGTTGGCGCCCGTGTCGGCCTTTGGTTGGTAAGAGGCTGAGTCAGTCACCCAGCTCGGTAGCACCTATAACTTGAACGACAAACCCCTCTTCAAAGCTGTGAAGAGGGGTTTTGTGTAGGCATGTGGATTTAATAAGGGGCCAAATTCCTGCTTTCATCGCTGTCAAGCCTGATGCTGCATCGATAAGCTGACCTCACTTCGGTGGATTGAGGCTGAGGGTTCGATCAGAAGCTGCTCTATCACTTCGATACCGCATTCAATTCTTTATTGAAAAGAAAATAACTGAGCCTTTCTTATTTGAAGAAACATAACTGTTTGTTACCCTCCCTATCGAAATAAGAATACTTAATCTCCCTATCCCGTAGGCTAAGCCTTAACCATTGCTGGCCATTTTCTAACTTAAAATTCAAAGCTTTTTAAGCAGCGAGAACGACAGTAAGGTCGTCTATTTGCTGCAGCCTCAAACTGAGATAGAGACTCTGTTTTATTTTGCAAGTGGAGGAAAAATAGTTGTGACTTTGCCACTATTAGCCTATGCCCCCAGTAGCCAAAACCAGCGCGTTGAGGGCTATGAGGTGCCAGGAGACGAGCATTCTAGGATTTTTACTCTAGATAAAACTTCTTCCCCCACGGATGTGGATGTGCTCGATATGGATGCCCTGATTTCAGCAGCCTATCGGCAGATATTCCATGAGCAACAAATGCTAAAAAGCAATCGCCAAACCCTGCTGGAATCACAGCTGCGCGGCGGTTTGATTTCGGTAAAAGATTTTGTGCGCGGGCTAGCGACATCTGATGCCTTTCGCACCTGGAACTACGAGGTCAACAACAACTATCGCTTTGTAGAATTGTGTGTGCAGCGGTTGCTGGGTCGCCAGGTCTACGACGACAAAGAAACCCTGGCTTGGTCAATTGTGCTAGCCACTAAGGGGGTTGAAGGGCTGGTAGATGCCCTGATGGGCAGCGAAGAGTACACCACCAATTTTGGGGAAGGTACAGTCCCTTACCAGCGGCGACGGGTATTGCCCCAGCACGGCCAGGGCGACCTACCCTTTGAGCGGGTGCCCCGCTACACCCACGACCACCTGACTCAGCTGGAGTCGTTGGGCTACGATTTCTCGGCCGATCGCCGCCTAGCCCAGAGCGACTGGATGAAGATCCCTAACGGGGTGCGTAAAGCCGCTGGGGCAATTACCGCTGGGCTAGCCATCTTCCTGAGTTTGGTGGCGATCGCAACCATCTTTTCGTGGTTCGGCTGGATTTCTCTCTAAACCACCGGCTCTAGTTGGCCAAAAGTTTGTCCGCGCCTGTAGCTGAAGCCCTCCGTAACTATCGGGGGGCTTTTTTTGCGTCGGGCGATGACCACAACCAAAACAAATTGCTGATTACAAAGCAATATCTAAGAACATCATGATCACAAAGCCACCCATGAGGCCGAGGGTGCCCCGCTGGCCAAAGGCTTTTTGGTCAATATCGGGGATGATTTCATCGACAATCACAAACAGCATGGCCCCGGCGGCGAAGCCCATAGCCCAGGGCAGGGCAGCTTGGGCAAAGGTAATAACAGCGGCACCAAACAGGCCACCAATCGGCTCGATGAGGCCCGTCAACGACGAAACCGCAAAGGCCTGACGAGGGGCATAGCCAACGTCGCGCAGGGCGATCGCCACTACCAGCCCCTCCGGAATATTTTGCAGCGCAATGCCTAGAGCCAGCGCGATCGCCCCGGCCTGCTCACCACCGCCAAAGCCCACGCCTACCGCCAGACCTTCAGGGAAGTTGTGCAGAGCGATCGCGATCACAAACAGCCAGATGCGCTTGATGTTTTGAGCCTCTGGCCCCTCTGGCCCCTTAAAAAAATGCTCGTGGGGAAAAACGTTGTGGGCGCCCCACAGAAACGCACCGCCAAGCAGAACCCCAGTGACCATGACTAGGGCGGCGATCGGGCCGGGATAGCCTAGGGCGATCGCCGCATCGGTGCCGGGCAAAATCAGCGAAAAGGACGTGGCCGCCAGCATCATACCGCCGCCAATGCCTAGCAAAATCCCCTGGGTGCGCTCGGACGGCTCGAAGGGCAGCAGCACCGGCAGGGCGCCAATGCTTGTACTCATGCCGGCAAAGAGACTCGCGAGGAATCCAGAGGCTAGGGGGTTCATGGGGTGGATGGGTGGATGAGTAGAGGGTGGATAGGTAGAGGGAGTAGAGAGTAGGCCACTCAGGGTTAGACGGCAGTGGGCTGCTAGGCCCAGCGAGGTTACTATACTAGTCTCACTATCTTTAGTAGAGCAGTAGAACGAACTACACCAGGGCACCCATCCACCCCTCACCCATCCACCCCTCACCCCTCACTCCCTATGACCCCTGAACTCACCCGCTTTGGCGAGGAAATGTCTCACCTCACCGGCGTGCGCGCCATTATGAAAGACATCGTCGAAACGCTGCGGGCGGGTCAGGGGCAGCATTTCATCAACCTCAGCGCGGGCAACCCGGTGATTTTGCCAGAAATCGAGCAGCTCTGGCGCGACTGCACCCAGGAGCTGTTGGCCAGCCCTGAGTACGGCAATGTGGTATGTCGCTACGGCACCAGCCAGGGCTACGAGCCGCTGATTGAGGCCATCAAGAATGACTTCAACCAGCGCTACGGGCTGGAGTTGAGCGATCGCCACATTCTGATCACCCCCGGTAGTCAAGCGCTGTATTTTCTAGCTGCTAATGCCTTTGGCGGCCACAACGCCACCGGGCGCATGAAAGATATCGTGCTGCCCCTCAGCCCCGACTACACCGGCTACGGCGGCATCTCGCTGGTGCCTGAGGCGGTGCGAGCCTACCGACCCACGATTGATGTGGATGAAGCGGCCCATCGGTTCCGCTACCGGCCTGACTTTAGCCAGCTCAGCATTACCGACGACACGGGGTTTGTGCTGTTTTCGCGCCCCTGCAATCCCACGGGCAACGTGTTGAGTGGTGAGGATGTGCAGCAGATCGCCAGCCTGGCCGCAGCCCATAACGTGCCGGTATTGGTCGATTCGGCCTACGCACCGCCTTACCCGGCGCTCAACTTTACTGATATGGAGCCGGTGTTTGGCGAGAACATTCTCCACTGCATGAGTCTGTCGAAGGCAGGGCTGCCAGGTGAGCGGCTGGGGGTGGCGATCGGCGATCCGGCAATTATCAATGTGCTGGAGTGTTTTCAAACGAATTTTTGCATTCACTCGTCGCGCTACGGACAGGCGATCGCAGCTCGAGCCATTGCCTCGGGCGAGCTGGCCCGTTTGGCTGAGCAGGTCATCCGGCCCTACTACCAAGACAAATTTGCGGTGCTCGCAGCGGCCCTAGACCAGGCCATGCCCAACGACTTGCCCTGGTACCTGCACAACGGTGAAGGGGCCATTTTTGCCTGGCTGTGGTTTGATCAACTCCCCATTACCGACCAGAACCTATACGAGCAGCTCAAGCAGCGGGGGGTGATTGTGGTGCCGGGCAATCCCTTTTTCCCGGGTCTGCGCGAAGACTGGCCCCACACTCGCCAGTGCGTGCGCCTTAGCCTAACCGCCAGCCGCGAAGATTTGGCCGAGGCCGCGACCCGTTTAGGTGCCCTCGTGAGCGAGGTCTATCAAGCCCAGCCTAGCCCTGTAGCGGTGCCCGCCTAATGGCTTCCCCTGGGTCTAATGCCATGATTCCCGAAGACTGGGTTGAAATTGGCCGCATTGTTGCCCCTCAGGGCGTAAAGGGCGAAGTGCGCGTCTACCCCAGCAGCGATTTTCCGGAGCGGTTTTTAGAACCAGGAGAGCGCTGGCTCAAGCGCCCCCGTAGCCTCACGCCAGAGACCGTAGAGCTGGTGCGCGGGCGGCATGTCGACGGCAAGGGACTATATGTAGTGCAGATTGCGGGCGTTAACAGCCGCGATGATGCCGAAGCGCTGCGGGATGCGGTGCTGCTAGTGCCAGCGGGCGATCGCCCCCAGCTCGATGACGACGAATTTTATGTGGCTGACCTTGTGGGGTTAAGGGTGATCGTGCAGGCTACGGGCGACGAAATCGGCACCGTGACCGATATATTTGCCGCCGGCAACGATCTTTTAGAAGTTACTTACTATCCCGCTGCCGAGAAGAACTCGCAGCCAGCTAAACCTCGCAAGGTGCTGGTGCCCTTCGTTACCGCCATCGTACCGGTAGTGAATCTAGCCGAGAAATACCTTGAAATTAGCCCTCCGGCAGGGCTTTTAGACCCTTAGCCTTATAACTTTCTTATCTTTGGGTTCTATTGTGACTATCAACGACCATAAATGGAACGACCAACTCGCCCCAGTCCTCCCTAGAGGGCTGGGGTTTGCTTATGCAACTGAGTCATCGACAGGGTTCAGCCAGCAGTGGCTGAAACACCAGTTTATTTACAGCGCCCGCGATCGCACCTCTTTCTCGAGATAGACCTACAGGTCTCAGGTACAGACTTTGCCAAAAGATTTCTATCCACTGCCGACAGCGGATCACACCCACAACATTGGCAGCGAAACAGACGTTGTAATTCGGTACCCTAAGGCATAGCTACCAGTGCCTAGCAAAACGAGGTGAACGATGAAGTGGCAATCGAGTCGGCGCAGCATCAATATTGACGATCGTCGGGGCATGCCCGGTGGCGGTGCGGCCATAGGGGGGATAGGGTCAATTCTGCTGGCACTGGTAGTGGCCCTGCTGGGCGGCGATCCATCGGTGGTGCTTGAGCGTGGGGTAGAGGTTGGCCCCAACGACGGTGCGCCTCAGGCATCCTCAGAGGAGAGCGATCGCTCGGCTGAATTTGTGGCTGCCGTGCTGGGCGAAACCGAAGACACCTGGCACAGCATCTTTCAATCTGAGTTTGGTGCCCCCTACCAGGAACCCAGCCTGGTGCTTTACTCTGGGGCCACTCAGTCAGCTTGCGGTAGGGGGCAAGCGGCTATGGGACCGTTTTATTGCCCGGCCGACCAAAAGGTATATCTCGACACTAGCTTCTTTCGCGACTTGCAGGTGCGTCTTGGGGCCCCAGGCGATTTTGCCCAGGCCTATGTGATTGCCCACGAAGTAGGGCATCACGTCCAGAACCTGCTGGGGGTGTCTAGTCAGGTGCAGCGCGCCCAGCAGCAAGCGAGCGAGACTCAGGCCAACGAGCTATCGGTGCGGCTGGAGTTGCAAGCCGACTGTTTTGCCGGAGTGTGGGCTAACCGGGCGCAGAGGTCGCGGGAAATTTTAGAGGAAGGTGACATCGAAGAAGCCCTCAATGCCGCCAGCCAAATTGGCGACGATCGCCTGCAAATGGAGGCCCAAGGCTACGTTACCCCCGACTCGTTTACCCACGGGTCGTCGGAGCAGCGGGCCGAATGGTTTTATCGCGGTATTGAAACAGGCGACATCAACCAGTGCAACACCTTTGATGTAGACCGCATATAGCCAACGTTTATGAATTTCTTATGGTTGTGCTCTAAGCTCTGGTGCCAAGAATGAATGGGTTTAGCGGGCAAATTCATGGGCTGTTTTAGCTCACTTGTCTTTTAATTAACCTTAAAGTTGTGACAGGCAAAGGAACAAGTCAGTCACAGAGTCTTGTCCCGCCTCTAGTTTTTAGAAGCTCTTTGAAGCGGCTTAACTCGGGTTTAAGTTCAGCTCAAACTGTTGGGCTGTAACGTCTTTAGCAACCTAAGTTCACGTTCTACACGTTTTAGAAATTTTCTCTGTTTGCATTCGGAGTATTTTGGTACCTGCTTATGTTCAAACGCCACAGTGCCAATGCCCAAAGCGCTATTACATTTCGAGGACGATCGCGGCTCTGGATGGCCGCAGCACCTTTACTGATAGCCGCTACCGTTGTGCTAGAGCGAGACGGGGTCTGGGCTCAGGATCCTAATCCTCTTGAGGGCATTGAAATTCCCACCTCGTTGGCACCGGGCAGCGAACTCACGATTGAGAGCTCAGAGGCCATGCGCCTGGTGAATGAGGCGCTGCGATCGCGCTTCTCCAGCCAGTACGGCGATGCCGAGGTGGTCGTTGACTACGACAGCGCCAGCAACGCCCTGCAAGCTCTGGCCGACGGTGACGCTGACCTCGCCGCCATTGGCCGTAGCCTCACCGAGGAAGAGATCAGTGCCGGACTGCGGGAAGTGCCGGTTTCGCGCCCAAAAATCGCCATTTTGGTCAGCCCCAACAACCCCTTTACCGGCAGCCTCACCATTGAGCAGTTTGCCCAAATCTTTCGCGGCGAAATTAGCAACTGGTCTGAGGTCGGCGGCCAAGATGCCCCTATCGTGCTGGTCGACCAACCCGCCAACAGCGATACCCGCCAAGCCTTTCGCAACTATCCGGTATTTGAGAGCGGGGTGTTTGAGTCAGACCCAGGGGCCACCGTGCTATTAGAGGCCAGCGCGGTAACCATCGCCGAAAATCTCGACGAAAACAGCATTAGCTATGTCGTTGCCGAACAGGCGCTCAACAACCCGGCGGTGAAAATTGTGCCCATGCACGATACCCTGCCCAACGACGAGCGCTATCCTTTTTCTCAGCCCCTCTCCTACGTTTACAATCCCGAGACGGCCAGCCCAGCAGCCCTCGCTTTCCTTGGATTTGCCGTCAGCCCCACCAGTGAGGCGCTAATCGAGGGGGCCCAAGACGCAGCGATCGCCGATGGTGGCACCACCGAGGCAGAAACCGACCCCACTGCCGAAGCTACCCCAGAAACAACCCTCGAAGAAACCGACCCCGTCCCTCCCGCTTCAGCCCCGGCGCGAGGTCTACCCTGGTGGCCTTGGCTGCTGGCGCTGCCCGTCCTAGGTGGTCTACTCTGGTGGCTGCTTAAGGATAGTGCGCCGGTAGCAGCACCGATCGCCGCTCCCATAGCCGCTCCCCTAGCGGCCGCCGCCGATCGCCGCATTATTCTCACGCCGCGCAACTGCCGCGACGCCTACGCCTACTGGGAACTGCCCGAAGGCGAAGTCGAGGCGCTGCGCCAGCAAAATTGCTCCTTAGCACTCAAGCTTCACGATGTCACCGACATTGCCGATGTCGACCGACAGTCGCCCCACAACACCTACCCATTTGACTGCGACACCGTAGCCGTGGGCGATCGCCACTTCCCCGTGGCCGTCGACGATCGCGACTATCTGGTCGAACTGGGTTACCTGAGCACCGACAATACCTGGCATGCCCTAGCCCGCTCAGCCCCCGTGCGCATGCCTGCCTGCTCCAGCAGCGTCATCCCCAGCACTGTAGGGGTAGGCACGGCAGCTACAGCTGCCGCTGGTTTGGGTGCCCTGGGTGTGGGTGCAGCCGCGATCGCCCGCCCGCCCGAAACCGCTGCCCCGGCAAGAGTCACTCTCACTCCGCGCAATTGCAGAACGGCCGACGCCTATTGGGAACTGCCCGCGTCAACTGTGGAAGACCTCAAGGCTGGCTCTCGCAGCCTCAAGGCTCGGCTGTACGATGTTACCGAACTGCCCGGCCACGGCAGCCGCCTCAACAGCCTGCAAGAGTTTAACGCCGAGATGGTGGCCCAGGGCGAGCTGCAACTGCCCATTGCCATTGACGATCGCGACTACCTGGTAGAGGTGGGCTATGTCGACAGCAACTACCAGTGGCAAGCCCTGGCTAAGTCTCAGCCGGTGCGCGTACCCGTCTGCCCGTCGAATGGTGCCGCTACCTTCCCTGGTACCACCCTCGGCTCTCCCCTCGACGGAACTGTTGGTTTGAACGACGACCTACAGACTGAGCTAACCGAAGTGGACGCGATCGCAGAGACGGCCCTCCCCGGACTAGCTGGTGGAGTCACCGCCGCTGGCCTAGGCTTGGAGAGCCACACTGCTGACGCTGCCTCAGGGCAGGAGACCGCCGCTGGCGTCGGTCGACGCACCGACTTAGGCGTTGAGAGCAAAATTGTTCTGGTGCCCCGCAGTTCTACTACCGCCTACGCCTACTGGGAAGTTGCCCCGGCCCACCAAGAGGCCCTACGGCAGGAAGGGGGTCGAGTTATGGCCCTGCGCATTCACGATGTCACCAACTTAGACCCTGACAGCCAGCCCCCCCACGCCACCCAGGAATACATTTTGACGGACGGCGACCAAGACCACCCCGTGTCGATCTGGACAGCCGATCGCGACTACGTGGCCGAATTGGGCTACCTCACCGACGCCGGTCAGTGGCTCCAGCTGGTGCGATCGCTTCCCGTGCGCGTGCCCGCGTAGGCCGCTCCGGCGTTATCTCCCATGCTTTGACCGCATTTGCTCTACGACTGCACTTCAGTTGAAAGGAACGATCATGTCTCTGTTTTTTGATGTTCTGAGCTCTATCAACAACCCCAACCAGCGGGGCAGCGTCGATCAGCTCAGCTCGGTGATGACCTCTGTACAGCAGCTCGCCGGCAGCCAGGGCATGAGCACCGACCAAATGGGGGATGTTCTCAACGCTCTGGGGGCCGCTCTACAGCCCACCCTCAAACAGCAGGCCGCTACCATGGGTACCGGTCAGCTCGAAGGCATGCTCGGCAAGCTGTCTGGGGCTGGGGGCGCAGCAGCACTCGCCGCTGCCATTCCGCCTCAGATGCAGCAGCTGATTGAGGCTGTGGCCCAAAAGAGTGGTCTAAATACGGGCATGATTCAAGCCATGCTGCCCAAGCTATTGCCCGTGGTGATTGGGCTGCTGGGCATGGGAGCCGCTAAGCCCGGTGCAGTCAGCGGCGGCAACCCACTGCTCAAAACGTTCCTCGATTCTGGCGCTTCCAACTCCACCGACCTGGGCACCGTAGTGAAGTTTGCCGAACGCTTTCTGAATCCACCCCAGTAGGTTGAGTTGGCGTTGGTGACAACTGCTGCTGAGCATTTTTTGGGAAGAGATGAGGAAGGTGAGAAGGGTGGCAGGCTTGGCACCGCCTCCAATCCCCTATCCCTCCATCCCCCTCATCTCCCTCACCTTCCTTATCCCCTTCACCGCCGCTGTAGCGTCCAAAACGTTGGCGCCTGGTCGGCAAAGGGCCCGGTTTTAACAATTTCAAAGCCGTGGCGCTGGTAAAAGCGCACCGCGCCCTCGGTGGAGGTTTCGACGTAGCAGGGGTGATGGGTACGGTTACTTTCATCTAGGCCTGGCAGCATGAGCTGGTGACCAACGCCTTGGCGCTGGCAGCTGGGGCTAACCGCCAGCAACATCAGATACCAGTGGGGCTGGGGCATGGCCTGGTGGCGATAATGGTCGAGGGCCAAGGCGGCCTGCCAGCGGGGCAAATACTGTAGGGGCAGACGAAAGGGCAGCTCATATAACCCTGCCCGCAGCAGGTCCATGAGATCGACTGACTGCTCTGGCGGCATCCAAATCACCACGCCCTTGAGGGTCTGGCCATCACTCAGGCAATAGCTGTGTCCGCCCCCAGCCCCACAGATTAGCAGCATGCGAAATAGGTAGGCCATCACCGCCTGGCGATCGCACACATCGGCAGGTACCAGGTAGCGCAGCAGCGGGTCGTCGGCGAAGGCTGCTATCAGAAGCTCGGTAGCTTCATCGAATTGGGCGGGTTGCAGGGTGGTTAAGGCCAGGGTTTCCATGGGGTTCACCAGATTAGATCGTTGAGAAGCGCGGTCAATTTAACGCCGTCAATTTTTACCAGAGTGGACATCCAGCGAATGGCGGCGCGATCGCGATCGACCCCGCACAGCAGCAGCCACTGCCACCCTGCCCGCGCCAGCACTAGCCAGGGATAGATCTGGCGGCGACCATAGCGCAGCCACACCCAAAGCGAACGCAGAATCATCGCTTTCCTCCAGGGAATTTCTCCAAGTAGGCGGTGAGTAAGTCGGCCAAAAGCTCAGCCTGCTGGCGGTAGGACACCATTGCTGGGTCCACCATGCGCTCCGAAATCAGGCCATCGCAGAGGCAGAGCACATGGGTAGCTACGACTGGATCGTTAATTTGAAGGGCAATCATGATTTCGTCGCGCGATCGCACACTGACCCGCTGCACCGCCTCGTTTACCCGCGACTGCCCTATCCCTGCCTGCTGATAAAAATCCATCATCAGCAAGGTCTGCTTGATGAAATAGTCTTCGTTGGCTTCCAAAAAATCGCCCAGGGCCAAAATGCGCTCCCTCAGGGTGCTCAACCCTTGAATCTGAGCGGTGGCCCGCAGCAAATCTTGAGTAGTAAGCTCTTCGATCAACTGCATAAACAGATCTTCCTTACTGGGGAAGTAGTAATACAGCGTGCCGGTGGAAACCCCTAGCGCTTTGGCAATTTGCCGGGTAGTCAGGCTGGCGTAACCGTGGTCGGCAAATAGGTCAAAGCACTGGCTTAAAAGCTCTTTGCGATACTCATCGTGGTCGACAACCTTCGGCATTCTTTTTTTAACTGAGCGCTCGTTATTTTTAAGAGTAGCACAGGTTTTTTGCCTGTCAATTCTGCTGGGCAGGTGGGCTGTTTAGCCAACGGGAATGGTCGTTGGAGCCGTATCGTCCAGCTCTACGTCCTTGAGAATTTGCCAAACCGTCTGTGATTCCTTGGATTGGGAACCCAGCGCGAAAACTGACGGCAATTTGTACGATCCGCAGGCTATAAATGCAGAAACTTCTCTAGGGCGGCGACCATAGCGGGGGGCCAGCGGCGCACGGTGCCAACCCAGTCTAAGTCTCTGTAGCGGTGATCGAGGCCCATGACGGCGACCCAGTTGCTTTCGGCTTCGCCACTTTGGCCCTGGCCCCAGAGCGCGGCGGTGAGGGCAGCGCGAGCATCGGCAAAGTTGGGGTAGCGGCGGGTAAGACTGCGGAACTGGCGAATAGCTTCTTCGGCGTTGCCCAATTGGTATTCGGCCAAGGCAGCGTTAACCCGGGCAAAGGCAAATTTGGGGTCGAGATCAACGGCTTTTTGGTAGTCAGCTAGGGCCGTTTCCCAATTGCCCAGACCGGCTTGGGCGTTGCCCCGGTTGTTATAGGCAGCGGCATCGTCAGGGTTAAGAGCGAGAACCTGGCTGTAGTCGGCGATCGCATCCTCCCAGCGCCCCAAACCTTCTAAAGCCGCTCCTCGATTGAGGTAAGGGTCGGGCTGCTCTGGGGCCAGCGTCACCGCCTGGTTGTAGTCTTCTAGCGCTTCAGCCAACTTATTTTGGCTCACCCGCACGTTACCCCGGTTGCTCCACAGGGCAGCTTCGTTGGGCAGATAGTCGATCAGTTGGCTCCAGTAGGTTTCGGCCTCGACAAACTGGCCCTTTTGGGAAGCGGTAAAGGCCTTTTGGCGCAGGTCAGAAATCTCCTGCACTACCTGGGGGGAAAGGTCTGCCGGGGTGGATTGTGCTCGAGCGGGAAGGACCCAACCCGTCCAGAGGAGCAGGCAGACGATAGCAGCTATCAATCGCCCTTTCCATGGAAATGGAATAGGTGTGCGAGGTTGGGGAGTGATGTCCTGGGTGGGTTGGGGCCAAAACGTCATAGATGTCCTACACGGTTGAGGGATAGATCACTGCCTTCACTACACCATAGCGATACAGTTCAAATAAACCCCAGATCATTGCTGCGCCCGGCGTGGGCTAGGGCAAGCTGGTAATATTTCTGGGCGTGCTCTAGCAGTTCTAGGGCCTGCTGGTCGGAGACGTGGCGCACCACTTGGCCGGGGACGCCCAGAACGAGCGATCGCTTCGGCACATCCTTAGTCACCACCGCCCCGGCCCCGATGATGCTGCCGGTGCCCACCCGCACACCGTCCAGCACGATCGCCCCAATGCCGATTAAGCAGCCTCGCTCAATGTGAGCGCTGTGGATGACGGCGCGGTGACCGACGGTGACATAGTCTTCGAGCACTGTGGGCTGGCCGGGGTCACCGTGGAGAATTGCTCCATCCTGCACATTGCTGTAGGCCCCAACTTCGATGCGTTCGACATCGCCGCGCAGCACGGCACTGTACCAAATGTTGCAGCCTTCATGGAGCGTGATTTGGCCCATCACCGTGGCGTTGGGGGCTACAAACGCCGCCTGAGACAGGTCGGGTCGAGGCCAGAGGGAGCTAGGGAAAGCCATAGCCAGAGGAGTCTCCAGGGAAATTCTCAAAAAAATCGGCGGTTTTAGACAATGGGATGTCCCGGCTACGGAGACAGCCGAGTTCCCACAGGTATAATACGGCTATAGCCCATGCCCCTATCTGTTTCTCGCCCTCAAGAGGACACGTCTGGTCTCAGCCCAATGGTTAACTCCGCCTTGCAGTATCCCATCTATGGGCCAGAAATCCAGTGCCCTCACTGTCGCCAAACGATTCCGGCCTTGACGCTGACCGACACCTATCTGTGCACCCGCCACGGTGCCTTTGAGGCCAACCCCGACTCCAAGGAGCTAGTGCACCTCCAGTCGGGTCGGCACTGGCGTCAGTGGGAGGGTGAATGGTATCGCCAGCACACCCACCCCGACGGCATTCGCTTTGAGATTCACGAGGCGCTCGATCGCCTCTACACCCAGGGCTACAGGGCCACGCGGGTGATCATCGCCGAGCGCTACCAAGAGCTGGTCAATTCCTACCTAGAGCGCAACAACCCTTGGCGTGGGCAGGTTGAAACCTCCACAGCACCTAAGCTCTACGGCTTGCCGGTGGAGTTTAGCCCCCCCGCCGACGTCGACTCTCGCTGGGCGGTGATCAACTTCAGCCTTGAAAAAGAGCCCGGCGTGCCGGTGCGCTATCCCTATTTCCGTCTCTTTGAGTAGCTCTTTGAGCCGCCCGCCCGATGCTCCACCATGCGTCCATTCGCACCCAGGATATTCACCGCGCGATCGCCTTCTACGAAGCCTTAGGGTTTACTGTCCACGAACGCTTTACCGCTGGCATCACCCTGGCCTGCTGGATGGAGGGTCTGGGGGGCCGCATTGAGCTAATTCAGGTGCCGGAGCCCCGCCCCGCCGCCGATGCCTTTGGCGATGAGCACTACAGTGGCTATTATCATCTATCCTTTGATCTCACCGAGGCGACCTCTAGCCTGCCCTTGTGGCTAGAGGAGCTGCGCCAGCGGTTTGAGCAAGCGGCGGCGATGCCCAAGGTGCTGCTGGAACCCCAGCAGCAAATCATTGGCGATCGCGTCTATGAGGTGGCCTTTCTCGCCGATGCCGACGGACTGCCTTTGGAATTTATTCGAGTGCTGGGCTATGTCCAACCCTGAGGGGCCTAATTTTGAGAGAATGACCCCATTTACCGACAACTGGGCCTATCTAAAAACCGAGCTGGCCTGGCTCGATCGCCTGCTGATGGTGGCCGTATCGCGGCAAAAGCGCGAGCTGCAAGAGCTGGACGACTTTGCCTTGTCTGGCGAAGACCGAGTCACCCGCCACTGGTGGAAGGGCATTATTAGCCTCAATGGCCAGCCCAACTACGACAATGCTCGCCCGCCTAAGACCCAGCGCCCCAGCGGCAGCTATGCCCAACAGCTAGAGGCCCGCATTCTGGCCAGCCAGCGGCAGGGGGTGGTGCTGGCCCTGCCTCAGTTGCGCGATCGACTCCAGCTCACCATGTTTGAAAAAAACGTGCTGCTGCTGGCCCTGGCTCCTGAGGTCAACCAACGGTTTGGGCGGCTCTACAGCTATCTGCACTACCAGCACGACGAGTCTGACTGGGATTTGCCCACGGTCGACCTGTGCCTGCGGCTGCTGTGCAGAAATGACCAGGAATGGAGGCGATCGCGCCCCCTGATCGCCCCCAACAGTCGCCTGTCAAACCTGGGTCTGGTGGAGTGGCTCAACGCCGAAGACACTACCCTGCTCAGCCGCCACCTGCGCCTGACCGAAGATCTCACCACCTATCTACTCTCCGAAGAACCCGACCCCGCCACCCTTAATGCCTGGGCCATGGCCCCCGCCCTAGAGGCGGAGGAAGCCTCAGAAGTTCCGGCTGAAAGCTGGAATAGCCTAGTGCTGCCCGACCCTCAGCTGGCCCAGCTAAAAACCGTGGCCGCCGCCGCCCGCGCCACCGACGGCACTATGGTGCTACTGGCTGGCCCCAACGGCACCGGCAAAACCCTCGCCGCTAAGGTGCTAGCCGCCGAGCTAGAACTGCTGCTGGTGATGGTTGATCTGGCGGCGATCGCCCCCGACGAAGAGGGCAACATTCCCGAACTCGAAGACCTGGTTAACCTGCCGCCCTGCGTGTTGCTGCTCAAAAATGCGCCCCACTGGTTTGGTCGCAACCCCACCATCGAAGCCGCTTTGGTGCAGTCGTGGGGCATTCAGCGTCGCCGCCAGCCGGGGTTGACGCTCCTAGCCAGCCCCTACCTGCAAAGCATCAAACCCTCTTGGCGACAGGCCATGACCGGGGTAATCGAGTTTCCTCGACCCGATGCTGCCGCCCGCGAACTGTTGTGGAAGCGAGCTATCCCTAGGGGTGTCAAAAAAGAACGTACCCTGCGATGGCCGCAGATTGCTCAGCAGCTGCCGCTAACCGGCGGTGAAATTGTTACCCTAGCTCAGACTGCCGTTGCTCTAGCCCAACAAGCTGACCCCCCAGTGCTGACGGTAGAGGGGCTGCACCAGAGCCTAGCCTTGCACCACCCAAGCATGAACCTGCCCAAAACAAAGGCGGCGCGATCGCCCAAGACCGACCCTAAAAAGCCAGCGCAACAGACCAAGTCCAAAAAAGCGTAGCGTCGGACTAAAGCCGCACTGTGAAACCGCTACAGTTCGCTAGGGGAATCGGGCGCAACGACCTCGCCAGGTTCTGGTATCAGCACCGTCGGCTTGTTATCCACTAAATCTGAGAGGCCATCGATCGCTATATTCATGTCGCCACAGGCCGCTTTCAGCGCCGCTTGAAACTGAGCGGTGTCATTGCCGTAGCCACAGCGCTCGGTGGCGATCGCCAGCCCTTCATTGGCATTCGCCTTGGCGCAGTCTACTAAAATTACTCCCGTCAGCGGAGATGAGCTAGCCATAGCAAGATTATGTCTAAACGGCGATCGATCGTTCGATTTCTAAACTAGGCCCGTTACTAGCCTCCAACATCTAACCTGCGAAGGACTTACTACTCCAAAACATCCTCAAGTCAGGGACTTTTGAGCCGCAATGTCCCACATTAGGCAGATGAGACTATTGGGCTACTGCGGTTAGATGTAGGGGAACGGACTCCGAAGAGACATAACTATGAGCATTAACATTGGCCTTTCTGAACAAGAACGCCAGGGTGTAACCGAAATTCTCAATAAGGTTTTGGCCGACGCCTACCTGTTACTGATTAAAACTAAAAAGTACCACTGGGATGTAGTTGGTCCTCAATTCCGCACCCTCCACGAACTGTGGAAAGAGCATTACGAAGCCCTCACCATTAGCATTGACTCCGTAGCTGAGCGGGTGCGCCAGCTCAATGGCTACCCCCTGGGCACTGCCGAAGGATTCCTCAAGAATGCTTCTCTAAAAGAGCATCCTGGCGATCTGCCCTCTGCCCAAGAAATGGTTAAGCGCCTGGTCAACGATCACGAGCAGATCATTCGCAACCTGCGCGGTTTTGTTGACCAAACCTCCGAAGAGTTCCATGACGAGGGCACCTCAGACTTTCTGACCGGCCTGATGGAAGCGCACGAAGAAATGGCTTGGATGCTGCGCTCCTTCTTGGATGGTGAAACCTTCGAACCGAGCGGCACTCGCGATCAAGAGCTAGCGACGAGCAACCTAGCGTAAGTTGCTTCAATCCAGCACTGGCCACTTTAGGTTAGTACAGTCGTAAATTCTTGAAGTTGGTCTGGTAACGCCAGTCACCAGCCCAATCGAGCTTCATTAAGCACCCCGCCTGTAGGCTACTTTGAGAAGCCTACAGGCGGGGTGCTTTTTGCGCCCATCTGCACCTAACTCCCCATAACCTATGGGAGGATCAACTCACCCATCTCCCCAACCCGCCATCTCCCTCACCCTCACCCATGCCCACCGTCACCTTTCCCCTCACCTACCTGCAACGGCTCACCTCCACCGCCCCAGAGCAGCTAGCCCAGCAGGCCTTTGACTATGGCCTAGACGCCACCCTAGGCGAGCACACCCTAGAGGTCGAAGTCACTGCCGAGCGGCCCGACCTGCTAGCGGCAGAAGGGTTTACCCGCGCCATCAACATCTATAACGGCCTACCCCGAACTGTCCCCAACCAGCTGCTCGCTTCGGGTCGTCGAGTCACCGTACGACCTGAGGTGTTGCCCCTACGGCCCCACATTGCTGCCTTAGTTGTGCGAGGGGCTGACCTGCAAGGTGGCGGGCTAGAGGTGCTGGTGCAGTTTCAGGAGAAGGTGACTCAAACCTTTGGCCGCCAGCGAAAGAAAATTGCGATCGGCGTCTACGACCTCGACAAAATCAGCGGCGACTTAACCTACGCAGCAGAATCGCTGGATCAGCTGACCTTTGTGCCCCTGCACAGCACCCAACCCATGACGGCCCGGCAAATTCTGCACGAGCACCCTGCGGGTAAGACCTATGGCCATACCCTGTCGGGAAATGACTATGCTCTCGTGCTGCGCGATGCCAGCGGCACCGTACTCTCCATGCCGCCCATCATCAACGCAGCGGGGGTAGGAGAAGTGGATGCCAACACCCGCAATCTATTCATCGACGTCACCGGCATTTTGGCTCAGACGGTGCTGGAGACCGCCAATATTCTGACCCACAACTTTTTAGATACCGGGGCTGAGGTGCAGACGGTGGAGATTGTCACTCCCCAGGGCACTCTCACCACCCCAAGCCTGGCCCACCGCTCCGTTCAGTTTTCGGCCAAGTATCTCAACGAAATTATGGGCACCGCTATTCCTAAGAGCGGCCTGGGTCAAGTGCTCTCTCGCATGGACCTAGAGGTGAGCGGTACCGATGTGGTGCATGTGCCCACCTATCGCACCGACATCTTTAGCCAAGTCGATTTGGCGGGGGATTTACTAGTGGCGATCGGCATCGGTACGCTTCAGGCCGAGCCCCTAGCGGTCAAATTTCATCTGGGGGAAGCCGACGCTTTACGCCAGGCGATGTTTAAGGTGGGCGACTTGGCCCAGCGCATGGGGCTGATGGAGGTGAAGAGTTTTGTGCTTACCGATCCCGAAATTCTCGATTTGTTTGGGGCTTCTTATGTACAGACGGGCAACGCCAAAAGCCGCACGTTTAGCGCCACCCGCACCACCCTGCAAGCGGGGCTGCTAGATATTCTGGCCCGCAACATCAACGCGCCCAAACCTATCAATATTTATGAAACTGGGGAAGTGCTGCGGTTCAAGACGGCAAATGCCCCTGACGAAAGCCAGCACTGGAGCTTTGCCAGCCTAGATGCCCGCGCCTCGTTTACTACCGCCAAAGCCTACATGCAGACCATGCTCAAAGCCCTAGGGTTGAGCTATGAATTGACTACCTGCCACGCCCCCTACTACCTCCCCGGGCGGGCAGCGACGGTACTGATTAATGGCCAACCCGTCGGGGAGTTTGGCGAAATTCATCCCCAGGTGCTTGAGCACTTTTCGTTCCCTGAGCCGGTCTGCGCTGGGGAGCTAGACTGTACCGCTGGCCTGCTCGCGGCTTCTGAGCGGCGGCGTTGATCTAGTATTTGACCAGGCTAGTTGCAGAAGGCTCTAACAGCTTGGGGTTTTGGGTTCAAGGCAGAGGGTGAACCTTGAACTCCGATTAACCTGTCACCTTCAGGCTGATCGAGGGCTGATGCTCCGGGTTTTAGTTTGTCGTGGTATTCCAGCTCCAGCGACAGCTTGCCGCATGATGAAATGCCGCGTTGGGCTTAGGCATTCGGAAGGCTTAGCCTGGGGAAACGCCATAACTAAATATTACGGTTGCCACCAAAATTGTGATGCAACCCTTATGCACCCTTACCTGTTGGCTAATCTGGTCGTCATCCTTCAGCGGGAATGCCATGAGCGACTCTTCTATTGACGGCCCCAGCCGAGTCTACGCCAAACCGACCGAAGGCCACGTTTCTCTGGGGCGAGGGGTGCGCCAAGTGCTGTTTTTGGTGCCCGTGGCGGTCTTGTTTGCCCTGCTCTTCTTTGGGCTACCTCAGCGGCAGCGCACGGTGGGGCTGACTGCTGGGGCCATTGTCGCCGTGCTGTGGAATGTGGTGGTGAGCGGGGTGCGGGTGGCCGCCCAGTGGGAGCGGGGGGTGATCTTGCAGCTGGGCAAAATTCAGGACGTGCGGGGGCCGGGGCTGCTATACGTCGTGCCAATACTGGAGTCGGTGCAGTTTATCGATACTCGCACCCTGGTGATCAATATTCCGCGCCAGAAGGTGATTACCCGCGACAACGTACCCGCCGAAATCGACAGCGCCCTGTTTTTTCAGGTGAACGATGCCCAAAAGGCGGTAATTTCGATTCAGGACTTTCGCTTTGCGGTGTCGCAGTACGCCCAGGCGGCGCTGCGGGATGTAGTGGGTGGCCTTTCGCTCGATGATCTGCTGTCGGAGCGAGAGCAAATTCAGACCCAGATTGGGGCGATCGTGGAGGCCCAGGTGCGGGAGTGGGGCATGCACATCGACTCCATTCGCCTGCAAGATATTGAGCTGCCAGAGGATCTAAAGCGGATGATGTCGCGCCAGGCTTCAGCGGAGCGAGAAAAGCGGGCGACGATTACGAAGGCGGATGGCGATCGCCTAGCCGCCCAAAGCCTCGCCGCCGCCGCCAAAATTATGGAGGCCAACCCCATCGCTCTGGAGCTACGCACCCTGCAAAGCATTGACGGTTTGGGGGCTAGTCCGTCGAATACGGTGATTTTGTTTCCGCTGGAGCTATCCAAAGTTTTGGGCAACCTGCAGGCTAAACCTACAGCTGAGGAGTAGCCACCACGCCGATGGGTGACGTGGTCATAATGGTAAAGATCAATTACGACAGCGAACTTACCATGCGACTACTACACACCATGCTGCGGGTCGGCGACTTGGATCGTTCTCTCAAGTTTTACTGCGATGTGCTGGGTATGCAGCTGCTGCGCAAAAAAGATTACCCCGGCGGCGAATTTACCTTAGCTTTTGTGGGCTACGGCGACGAGGCCGATCACTCCGTGCTGGAGCTGACCTACAACTGGGGCGTAGAGTCCTACGAGCTGGGCACCGCCTATGGTCACATTGCTTTAGGCGTAGACGACATCTATGGGACGTGCGATCGCATCAAAGCCCAAGGCGGCGAGGTGGTGCGCGAGCCTGGCCCCATGAAGCACGGTTCGACAGTAATCGCCTTTGTGCAAGACCCCGACGGCTACAAAGTCGAGCTGATTCAGCTGGGCAGCTCTGAGGGGCACCGCAGAGCCGCAGAGCCAGAGATGGCGGTTAGTTAGGAAAAATAGACAGGTATAGGGTTTTAGGTGTAGAGTGCAAGGCTCGGCCCTGCACCTGAAACCCTATACCTTATACCCCTAGCGATCCTTAAAAGGCATAGTTAACCGTGGCCGTGATCTCAGTGTCAGTATCGCCAGGCTTAAACAGGACGCTGCCGTTGATATCGATGACTACGCTGCGGGTGATGCCCCAGTCGAGCCCAGCGGTAATCATTGGGTCAATGGCGGAGCGACCGTCGGCATTGTAGGCAACTCCAGCGCCGGCGTAGGGGTAAAGAGCCTGGTCGAGGGCGTAGTCGACGGAGATAGGTAGCCGCAGTTCGGTGCTGTTGTCAAAGACGAGGGAGGGCCGCACCGAGAGCGTGGTGCGATCGCCCAATTCAGTAATTCTGGCCTTAGAGTCAATCACAAATGAGGCGCTGTCGTTAAACCCAGCGCGCACACCAGCACCCACATAGTAGTTGGGGACTTGCTGGGCCTGGGCTTGGGATGCCACAGCACCCACCACCGCCACAGACAATAGGGCTACATTCAGTTTCATCACTCCTCCTCACTAACAGGTTGAGTCAAGCTTGCTTGCTTGACCAGTTCGATTTTCAGCCGCTGACTTGCTGGGCCTGGGCTTGGGATGCCACAGCACCCACCACCGCCACAGACAATAGGGCTACATTCAGTTTCATCACTCCTCCTCACTAACAGGTTGAGTCAAGCTTGCTTGCTTGACCAGTTCGATTTTCAGCCGCTTTGGGGCAAAATCCTGCCAAAATTTGGGGTAAAGCGGGGAGCTTGGGTAAAGGTTTTGTGAGGTTTTGCTAACCATTAGGGGCTGAGGCCAGCGGTGAGCAAAGACGGCCTGCACAGCGATCGCCGTCAGTCGGCAACCGATGACAATAGATGCGATCGACTGAACAAAGGGCAGCAACACTGATAGGCCAGCGGTGAATCGTCACCAAAAGTAGCGGGCTAGGGCGATCGCCCCCAGCAAAAATTGAGTTCACCAGTGCAGGCCTGGCCCCATAACGATGAGTCCTAGGACACGTAAAAGCACTTTCATGATCCCCTAGACCGCAGCTTAAACATTGGCCAATCTAGCTTTAATGTATTGAGAATAGCCACAAAAATTGGCCCATTTCTTGCATAGAAAGCCGCTAAGTTTAAGCCGGCATGACAATCCGTTTTGCCAATCTCTTGGCACACTAGAATAGTGACTCCCTTACTATCGTGCCAACCGCGTGCTAGACCTCGCCAAATTATTTCCCTTTCCCCTCGACGATTTTCAATACCAGGCGGCGGCGGCGCTCGATGCCGATAAGTCTGTGGTGGTGTGCGCCCCCACTGGCTCTGGCAAAACCCTGATTGGTGAATATGCCATTTACCGTGCTTTAGACCACGGCAAGCGAGTGTTTTACACCACTCCCCTTAAAGCACTCTCTAACCAAAAGCTGCGCGATTTTCGCGATCAGTTTGGCTACGAAAAGGTTGGTTTGCTAACGGGCGATCTTTCCATCAATCGCGACGCCCCGATCGTGGTGATGACCACTGAAATCTTTCGCAACATGCTCTACGGCACCCGCATTGGCGAAACGGGTACCACGCTGCAACAGGTAGAAGCCGTAGTGCTCGACGAATGCCACTACATGAACGATCGCCAGCGCGGCACCGTCTGGGAAGAGTCAATCATCTACTGCCCACCCGAAATTCAACTCTTGGCCCTCTCCGCCACGGTCGAAAACAGCGGCCAGCTCACCGATTGGCTACAAAAAGTCCACGGCCCCACCGAGCTGATTTATTCTGACTTTCGTCCAGTGCCGCTACAGTTTCACTACTGCACCGGCAAGCGACTCGTACCGTTGCTGGATGCGTCCCAAAAGGCCATGAACCCTCAGCTCAAAAAGCAGCGGGCTCCCCAGCGCCAGCCGGGCAAGCGAGGCAGCGGCCGAGTGAGCCTGCCCTTTGTGGTGGGCCAGCTGCAAGAGCGGGACATGCTGCCCGCCATCTACTTTATTTTTAGCCGCCGAGGCTGCGACAAAGCGGTGGATGAAGTCAGCTATATGTCGCTGGTAACGGATGAGGAAGCGCAGGAACTCAAGCTCCGCATTGATACCTTTCTCGCCCACAACCCCGACGCTGGGCGGGCTGGTCAGGTGGGGCCGCTGTACCGGGGCATTGCGGCCCACCACGCGGGCATTTTGCCTCTATGGAAAGGGTTGGTCGAAGAACTGTTTCAAGCGGGGCTGATCAAGGTGGTATTTGCCACCGAAACCTTGGCCGCAGGCATCAACATGCCCGCCCGCACTACGGTAATCGCCAGCCTCTCCAAGCGCACCGACAGCGGCCACCGCCTGCTCACCTCCTCAGAATTTTTGCAGATGGCAGGACGTGCAGGGCGGCGCGGCATGGATCTCCAGGGCCATGTGGTTACCGTCGAAAGCCCCTTTGAAGGATCTCGGGAGGCGGTACACTTGGCCACCTCTGGGGCCGACCCGCTGGTCAGCCAGTTTACCCCTGGCTACGGCATGGTGCTCAACCTGCTGCAAACCCACTCACTGGATGAGGCGAAGGACCTGATCGAGCGCAGCTTTGGCCAGTACCTTGCCACCCTGCATCTGGTGCCCCAGCAGCAGGAGATCGATCGGCTGGAGGGGGCGATCGCCCATCAGCAGGCCCAGCTCGCTGCCTTCGACGAGGGGTTGCTAGCTGAGTACGCCAAACTCAAAGAGCGTCTTAAAGAAGAACGGCGACTGCTGAAAACATTGCAGCAGCAGGCGGCCCAGGTGCTAGCCGACGACGTGGCCAAAATGGTGCCCTTTGCGATCGCCGGTACGCTGCTCTCCCTTAAGGGCAAGCACATTCCCGTCAGTGAACCGGTGCCCGCCGTGCTGGTCACCAAGGTGCAGGGCTCAGGCCAGTTCCCTTATCTGGTGTGCCTGACCAAAACCAATCAGTGGTGCATGGTCACCGCCGCCGATGTGGTCGGCCTGCACGCCGATATTCCCCGCTTGCAATCGGTTGATACCCTGGCCCCACCGACAGATCTTGCCCCCAGTCCGGGCCAGCGCCGCCGGGGCGATGACTACACCGCTGCGATCGCCGCCACCATGGCCACGCCCCCTACCCTCGAAATGCTGGCCCCCGAGGTGCAAGACCAGCTCGATCGCATGCGCGAGGTCGAGCACACCTTGGCCATGCACCCCGCTAGCCAGTGGGAAAACGCCAAGGGGCTGCTCAAGCGCCAAAAGCGGCTGCGCGATCTGGAGGAGGAATGGCGCGATCGCCAGCAAAAACTCTCCCAGTACACCGGCCGCTACTGGCAAGAATTTCTCCACATCATGGAGGTGCTGAAGCACTTTAGCGGCCTTGAGGACAACCGCCCGACCAAGCTGGGCGAAATGGCCGCCGCCATTCGCGGCGACAACGAGCTGTGGCTGGCCCTGGCCCTAGAGTCGGGCGAGTTTGACCACCTCGATGCCGCCCAGCTAGCCGCCGCCTTCGCAGCTTTAGTTACCGAAAATTCGCGCCCCGACAGCTGGTGTCGATACAAACTCTCCGGCACCGTGGAAGAAGCGCTGGGTGGCTTGCACAGCCTACGCCGCCAGCTCTACCAGCAGCAGCACCGCCGCCACATCACCGCCCCCCTCTGGCTAGAGTATGACCTGGTGGGCTTAGTCGAGCAGTGGGCCCTTCAAGTCGATTGGGTCACCCTGTGCAGCAATACCAGCCTCGATGAGGGCGACATCGTTCGCATTCTGCGTCGCACCCTCGACGTGCTGTCCCAGATCCCCCACGTGCCCTACATCAGCGACAGCTTGCGCACCGCCGCCCGCGACGCCAAGGACCTCATGAACCGCTTCCCAGTTAACGAGGAAATCGGCTGAGCCACGGCGATCGCATCGGTCAATCTTAAGGTCAGCGGCGCAGATGGGCAAGCTATAGGAGTGCGTTTCCGTTCTAGGTATAGCCATCGCCACTTGGTGATGACCAGTGAAGACAACACGCAGTAAGTAGCGTGGCGAGCCAAATAACGTTCCAGTTTTTGGCTTTGTTAGCTTCTCTAGTCCTCAGCTACCTGGCCAGCGCTATAGATACTTCCTGGCCGCTGGCCCCGTTTGGCTCCGTAGACCCATGCTCGACCACCGTCTCAAGCCCGTCGCTGAGCCGCCCATTGCTGTGGGGGCACGACCCAAAATTTCGATTTTAGTCAGTGATTTGTCGAGTCGGGGCGCTGGACGCTGGGGCAGTGCCGTGCGACCCTTTTTGCTGGGGCAAGCCCTGCAAGGCATGGGCTATGCAGCAGAAATTGTGGGGTTTTCGACAGAAGGCGATCGCCAAACCTCACCTTCAGAACCTTCCGCCACCGCCATCCCCCTGCACACCCTTGCCATCCCCTCGCCCTACCCAGGCCCTAAGGCGGTAGGCGAATTATTTCGACAGCTCAGCGGCGATATTATCTACGCCTACAAGCTCAAACCCAGCAGCTTTGGCTTAGCTTTGGCCCATCGTCTGCGCCACCACCGCCCCGTTATTCTCGACATTGACGATTGGGAGCTGAGTTGGCATGGGGGAGACAGCTACCGCTACCGGCCCTCTGCCCGGCAGCTAGGGCGGGACCTGTTGAAGTCGGGTGGCGCTCTGCGAAATCCTGACCATCCCCTCTATTTACAGTGGATGGAACGCTGGGTTGCTCAGGCCGATTTGGTGACTACCCACAATGGGTTCTTGCAGCGGCGCTTTGGTGGAACCATCATCCCCAACGGCAAAGATACCGAGCTATTTGACCCCGATCGCTACTCCCCCGCCGACAGCCGCGCTGCCTACAATCTGGCCGACTACCGAGTGCTCATGTTTCCCGGCGCGCCCCGCCCCTACAAAGGCGTGGAGGATCTGCTGACGGCCATGGATCGGCTGAATGAGCCCGACCTAAAACTGGTCATTGTGGGCGGCAGCCCCTACGACGACTACGATCGCACCCTCTGCGATCGCTGGCCCCAGCACATCATTCACCTAGGCAAACAGCCTTACGAGGAAATGCCCAGGGTGATCGCCGCGGCCCACGTCATCGTCGTGCCCCAGCGCCAGACTCCCGCCGCCCAGGCCCAGTTTCCGCTAAAGCTGACCGATGGTATGGCGATGGCAAAACCAATTTTGGCCACGCGGGTAGGCGACATTCCCGAAATTCTCGGCGGCTGTGGGTATATAGCCGATGCCGATGCCCCAGCGCAGCTAGCAGCGCAGATCACCGCCATCTTTGCAAACTACGACCATGCCCTTGAGCTGGGGAGGCGAGCGCGCGATCGCTGCCTCGCCCACTACAGCATGGCCGCCATGGGCGCAGGCCTCCACCAAGCCATTCAGCAGAGCATTCTCGCAAAGGTGCATCGGCAGGGCAATATTCTGGGACATGCTAACCCACCCTGACCACCGAAATTCTCAGAATTGGTGCATTGGCGGAGCAATGTCCTGGGAGCATCCCCACTTTCCCTGACCGCCGAATGCACCCTACCCATCCACCCCTTACCCATCTACTCCCTAACGCTCCATGACCGCCCAAAAGCTGCTCTTTAACCACGCAAAACGCTACCCCTGGCGCATTCTGGCTGCCATCGGGCTGGGTTTTTCGGGGGCGGTGTTTAACGGGGTGGGCACCACGCTGATTGTGCCCGCGGTGTTTGAGCTGTTGGGCACCGGGGCCGGCAGTGCTGGGGCGATCGCCCTTCCTCCCCTGCTAGAAAAGCTGCTGGAACCCGTTTTGGGTATCCCTGGGCCGGGGCGAGCGGTGCTGATGCTGAGCTTTATTGTGTTGACCATTCTGCTCAAAAACCTAGCCAACTACCTCAGCAGCGTCACCAGCGAAGGGCTCAGCCGCCGCCTCACCTGCGATCTGCGTCGAGACGGGCTCGACCTGCTGCTCAAGGTCGATATCGACTACCACAACACCATGCGCACTGGGGATATTATCCAGCGGCTGAACGATCAAATTGGCCGGGCGGTAGCCTCCATCAACGCGGTGATCAACCTGCTGCGGGCATCGCTGAATATTTTGTTTTTTACGGTGGTGCTGCTGTCGATCTCGGGGTCGCTAACCTTGGCCGCGGTGGTGCTGATGGTCGGGGTGCTGCTGCTTAACCGCTACGTGATCGCCCGCGCCCGTGAGCACGGCAAGGCTCTGGCGGAGGCTTCTAAAGACTATTCGGTGCGCACCCTAGAAATGCTCAACGGCATGCGCCTGGTGAAAGCCACCGCCAACGAAGCAGCAGAATTCGCTCAGGTAGAAGCGCTGATCGAGCAGCGCGAGCAGGCCGCCCTGCGATCGCAGATGAACACCGCCATCATCGGTCCGCTGAACGAAATTCTCAGCATTTTGGCCCTGGTAGCAATTATTTTGATCAGCCAGTTTTGGCTGGGCAGCGGCTCGGCGGCCTCGGCTACCCTGCTGCTGACCTTTTTGTTTGTGCTGTCGCGAGTGATTCAGTTTGTGGGGCAGCTCAACTCGGCCCGCAGCCAGCTAGCCAACAGTTCCGCCAGCGTTGACCTGGTCTACGACTTTTTGCGCCGCGACAACAAAGCGTTTATGCCCCAGGGCGATCGCCGCCTCACCACCCTCAGCCAGGGCATCACCTTCGAGGGCATCGCATTCAAATATCCCACCGCCAAGGATTGGTCGCTCCACGACATCACCCTCTCGCTGCCCAAGGGTACCACCCTGGCCCTGGTGGGAGCCTCCGGCGCGGGCAAGTCTACCCTGGCCGATCTGCTGCCCCGCTTCTACGATCCGGTAGCGGGCCGCATCGCCATCGATGGGATAGATCTGCGCGAGTTTGACCTGGGCAGTCTACGCCGGGCCATGGGCATTGTTAGCCAAGACACGTTCTTGTTTAACGCCACCGTACGCGACAACATCGCCTACGCCCAGCCAGCAGCCACCGACGCTGAGGTAGTGCAGGCCGCTCAGCGGGCCAACGCCTATGAATTTATCAGCCAGCTGCCCCAGGGATTTGACACCGTAGTGGGCGATCGCGGCGTCATGCTCTCGGGCGGCCAGCGTCAGCGCATCGCCATTGCCCGCGCCCTGCTGCAAAACCCGCCGATTTTGATCCTCGATGAAGCCACCAGCGCTTTAGATACGGTATCAGAGCAATTGGTGCAGGAAGCCTTGGAGGATTTGAGCCGCGATCGCACCACCCTAGTCATTGCCCACCGCCTTTCCACCATTCGCAAAGCCCACCAGATTGCCGTGCTCGACCAAGGCCGCGTCGTCGAGCTGGGCACCCATGAAGAACTGCTGCAAAAACATGGCCGCTACACCTATCTCTACACCGTGCAGTTCGCCCAAGAAACCGGCTCCTGCCCTATCTCTCCAGCCATTACCAACGCCGCCTCCTACGACCTGCGCACCGGGCTGAATATTGTGCTCGGCTCCCTTCAGCTTTTGGCCGACGGCCTGGTCGAAGACGGCCCTGAAACTGAAGAACTTGTCCAAGAGGCCTACCACGCCGCCCTCAACCTTCTCCCCACCCTCGAAGCTATCGAAAAACAGACTGCCTCCCCCAACAACCCACTTCCTCCCTCTGCCCCACCAACAGAACCTTACCCCCACCACCCGTCCCCAATCTCCCTCCCATCTCCCCTTCCAATTCAAAACTAAAAATTCAAAATTTAAAACTTGCCTACTCCCTACCCATGCCCCGCCCCTACCTTTTCTTCATCCGCGACACTCTACCCCAGCCAGCGGCCCACCTGATTCAAACAGTGCAGTGCGCCAACGCTGCTGCCAACCTGGGCTACCCCACCCAGCTCGCCTTTGTCGATCGCGGCTCGACGGCTTGGCAACCTTGGCGCTGGGTCAATCCGCAGCCCCAACCAGTGGATGACGCCTTCGCCCGATTTTTCAATATTCAAAACCGGCTAGAACTGCTCCCCCTGGCCATGCCCTGGCCCATCGACCGGGTCAAGCACAAGCTCACCAACGCCAGCACCGTAGCCTGCAAATACTACTGGCCGCGGCACCTGGCCACCCGCACCGCCCTCGTCCACACCCGCGACTGGAATTTTGCTAAAGCCGCCCTGAAGCAGGGAGTACCCGTGGTGTTTGAGTGCCACCACCACACCGAAAAACCCTTTGAGCCCGAAATGGCGACCCATCCTTTGTTGCAGGTGGTGGTCACCGTCATCGACACGGTGAGAGAGAGCATTGTGCGCAACGGGGTGCCCGAGAAAAAGGTGATTACGGTGCCCAATGGGTTTAACACGCAGTTTTTGACACGGCATCCAGCAGCGGCGCAGGAGTGGCGCGATCGCCTCCTCACTCCACCCTTCACCCAACTCGTCGTCTACGCCGGGGCTTTACACGAATTCAAGGGCGTCAATTTATTGCTAGAAATCGCACCCCAATTTCCTCAGGTGAAATTTGCCCTGGCCGGTGGACCCGTTGACCAGCAGCAGCACTACTGCGATCGCCTCGCGAACCTAGGCTTAGAAAATGTGGATGTGCTTGGATTTTTAGCACAGCAGGACTTAGCCCACCTGCTGCAAGCCGCCGATGCCCTTGCCCATCCCCACCTGTTGGGCAAGGCTGCCACTTTTACCTCTCCCCTCAAATTATTTGACTACCTCGCCTCAGGCACCCCAGTTGTGGCCACCCGCATTCCATCGCTCGAAAACTGGCCCCTGGCCGCACAGATTGCCGACTGGTGCGATCCCAATCAACCCCCGGCTTTTGCCAATAGCCTGAGGCAGGTGCTCACCCAGCATCCTCGCCCGGCTGAGGGTTTTGCTCCCAACGTAGACGCCCTTCGACCCTACTCTTGGGAAGTCCGCACTGAGAAAATTTTGTCTCACGTAGAAGCCCGATACCACCCTCAACTGCCGGGAGGAAACCCATGACCCGTCCTATTGTTGGCATGCTGTCGAGCTACGGCGGCCTAACTCAGTGCGACTGGCTGTGGAAGCAAACGCCCGAACCCTTTGGGGTGTGGGGCAACATGCAGCTGCAATCGCAGAATCCAAGGCCCGACTACCTGCTGCTGTATCAGTTCAACTTTCACGAGCGGTTGGCCCCTAAGCCCCAGTCAAAATCGCAGCGGTTGCTCAGCGCGTTGCCCTTTGCCAAATCTGCCGCTCCGGTGGAAGCTCTCAGCCAGCTGCCTCCCCAGTTCAGTCAAGTACCCAAAGAACGTACTGCCTTTTTGCTGCGCGAGCCGCCGTTGCCGGAGGTGCGATCGCAAAACCTACTCAACTACGCCTACGCCCGCGACTACTGCGGCTATATCTCTGGTCCCGACGACTCGGCCCCTACTCCGGCCTACATGCCCGCGATTTGGTACGTGAATGTCTCGTTCCGCGAGCTGAACGAAGCGCCACCCCCCGAAAAGCACAGCCCCTGTAGCTGGATTACCTCCGGCATCAACCGCACCGAGAGTCATCGCCAGCGTCTCGCCTTCTTACAGACCCTTCAGGAGAGCGGCGTGCCCGTAGAAGTCTACGGTCGTGGCCTGCCCCCCGGTATCCGCACGGCAGGGGAACTCAGCAACAAATGGTCGGGAATGGCCCCCTACACCTACAACCTGGCGATCGAAAACTTTGCCGACAACGACTGGTACGCTAGCGAAAAGCTTTGGGATGCCTTGCTCTCCTGGTGTCTACCCATCTACTACGGCGGCGGCGCGGCGGATAAACTGCTGCCATCCGGCAGCTTTTTGCGCCTGCCCAGCCTAGACGCGAAGGGGATTGAGTACATCCGCGAGGTGACGGCTAACCCCGATGCGTGGATGGAAGCAAAGGATGCGATGGCCGAAGCCCGCCAAGTGATCCTCCACAAGCTAAATCTGATGAACTGGCTGTCAGACTGGGTGGGAAATCAGGCGTGAGTATAAGCGCAGCAAAGGAGGATAAAGGGGATGGGTGACCTGCGGGCGATCGAAAAATCAGAGTTTCTAAAGCAGAAAATTGAAAAGCAGATTAGCTCCTTCAAATGGCGGAAAGAGCACAACCAAACTAAAGCCGTTAGAACGAAACTGATATCAATACTCCTGGCTGCATCGACTACCGTTCTACTGGGTCTGAAAGGGCTAAATGAGTCTGGACAGCTCATCGTGCAGAATCTTGCTTTTGTTTTGAGTGCAGCCGTCACCTTTGTGACCGGGTTAGACGCTTACTTCAACCATCAAGGGCTTTGGGTTCGCTATCAAGGAACACTTAATGATTTGTACGAGCTGAAGACAGATTTAGAGTATCTGCTGGTTCATGCTGCCGGAGAGGTGCCAGAAAACGAAATAGATCAGCTCTATCGGCGATATCAAGTAATTTTGAGAGATACAAATTCGACCTGGTCGAGCTTAAGAAAAGAGCAGACTTCTTGAGATACCTACAGCAAAGGCAGCTTATGGACGGCATTTGTACCCTCGGCAATGATCGCGTTTACGACCAAATCATCGCCCTGATTAACAGCATTGAACTCTTCGCCCCAGGGATGCCAGTTTGCATTTATCCCTACGACGACCAGGTGGAGCGTTTAAGGGAACTGGTGCGATCGCGCCCCCAACTCACCCTTTACGACGACACCGCCTCCATCCAGCGGTGGGATGCCTGGGTCGAGCAAATCTGGGCCACCCATCCTACTGCTCGGCAACAGTGGGATGCGATCGGTAGTGCGGGCATTCACCGTATGGGTACCCACCGCCGCTTCTGCGCCTTCGACGGCCCCTTCGATCGCTTCATTTATATGGATGCCGACACGCTACTGCTGAGCGACCCAGCCCTGGTGTTCAACGCGTTGAATGAGTACGACTGGGTCACTTACGACTTTCAGCACAAAGACCTTAGCCACGTGTATGACGTGAGTTCTGGCTGGATGGAGCAACTGTTTTCGGCGGAGCAGGTGCAGCGGCAAGCGTTTTGCTCGGGCTTCTACGCCAGTCGCCGGGGGCTGTTTGATCCCGATCGGGGCCAAGACATTTTGAACCGGCTGCAAGCTGGGGAAGCGGCCGTGCTGTACCCCATGGCCCCCGACCAAACCATTCTCAACTATCTAGTGATGCGCTGCGAGGTCAACTCCTGCAACCTGGCGCTCACGCTGCCAACCGATCAGCGCACCGGCAACTCGATCACCTCCAGCCACTTCACTATTGAGAGTCACCGGGTCTACGACAAGGGTGTGCCGCTGCTATATCTGCACTACATCGGCTTATCGTCCAAACTTTTCGCCCGCCTCTGCAATGGCGAGAACATGGACTTGCCCTACCGCGATGTGTTTTTGCACTACCGCTATCTACACAATCCTGAGACCCGTCCGGCTCTGCTGGGCAAACTAGTGACAGCCAAGCCCCAAGGCTGGCGACGGTACCTAAAACCCCTGGCCCAGTTGCTCCCCTGAGGATTGCTATGACTTCGCGCGGCATTTACATTACAGCCAACGACAAGGTGATCGACCATACGATCGCCTGCCTCAACAGCATTCGTGCCCACGACCCCAGCATTCCGGTGATGCTGATTCCCTACAACGACGACTACCACCAGGTAGCCGAGGTGCTGGGCCGCGACTACGGCGTGGAGGTCTACCCCGACTTGGAGTTCATTCAGCGGTTGTCAGAAAATTTGCACGGCATCTTTGGCGAAGGGTTCTTTGCCCGGCCCAACCAGTTTCGCAAGCAGGCCTGCTGGTTTGGCCCCTTCGATCGCTTTCTCTACATCGATACCGATGTGGTGGTGTTTAGCGCGATCGCTAAAGTGCTCGACGCCCTCGATGACCACGATTTCATCAGCTACGACTACCAGCACCGGGGCGGCATTCGCAACGTGTTTGCCCCCGCGATCGTCGAGCAAGGTGTTTTCACCGCCGCCGAGTTAGAGGATATGTTTAACTGCGGCTTTTGGGGGTCAAAAAAAGGGCTAGTCAGCGAGCAAGACCTTTACGATACGTTCGCTGAATGCGCCGCTCACCCCGACTATTTCGATTTTTCAGAAAAAACCTCCGATCAGCCGATCATCAACTACCTGATTCTCAAGCGCATGGCGCGGCGGTTTAACTTGGTGCGCCAACCCGGCGGTGGCCCCGGCAACTGGGCAGGCAGCCCCCACTTTGTCCAAGAGGGCATGGCCTTAAGCGATCCGAATGTGAACAAGCCCCTCGACTATCTGCACTGGGCAGGCTACCGCATTCAGCCAGGCTGCCCCTACTGGGATATCTGGGCCCACTACCGCTACCTGCGCGACCCCGACAGCCGTCCGGTGGAAGTTCCAGCAGCAGCCCCATCTCCTATGAAAACCCTAAGCCGCAAGGCAGGCAAACTGCTGAGCCGTTTGGGGAAATAGTCAGTACCATTCGGCCCTACATTCTATCCTCGCTAAAACAAGCGACCCTGCTGAACTTCCTCCAGGGCCGATCGCGCCGTGCCGGAAGACGCTAGGCGATCGGCGTAGCGAGTGGTTTCGGGCAGACGGTATTTCGTGCTGCACCGCAACACTAGGTCGATGGCAGTCTCCAGCGTTGTGTAGTGGCCTGGGGAAATGTACAGGGGTTTGGTGTTGGCGCGGTTGCGCAGCACGGCTCCGATGCGATCGCCCCGATCCGTCAGCGGTACCCAGGTGCCTTTATCGGGCGGCACCTCGATGTGGGTGCCCACCAAGCGCGACTTGGCCACGCCGACGGTGGGGCGATCGCACAGTAACCCTAAATGCGACGCAATCCCCAACCGCCGAGGATGCGCTATTCCCTGACCATCGCAGAGAATCACATCCGGCTCGGTTTTGAGCTGCGCCAGGGCCGCCAGCACCGCAGGCACCTCCCGAAACGACAGCAGCCCCGGCACGTAGGGAAAAACGGTAGGCTGCCGCACCAACACCTCATCTACCGGAGTCAGGTCGGGAAACGACAGCACCACCACTGCGGCGCGGGTGGTTTCGCCCTCATCCTCAAACCCCGCATCCACTCCGGCGACGTAACGAATGGGGTTAGGGATACGGTCTTCGAGGACAATCTGAGGAGCAAGGGTTTGCTGGAGTGCGATCGCCTCGGCGGGCGTGGTTGGCCAGCTCTCTGGAAACTGAATCTGCATTACTGTGCTTTGCCGATCCTAAATAAGTGCTTGTAAACGCTCTGTACCCTTACCCTCAATCTCAAACCCTAGACCGTGAACCCTCCAACTACTGCCATGCTAGGGTGATCATGCCCCTCACTGCCTCACCTTTATGACTAATCGTCTGGCAGATTCTTCCAGTCTGTATTTGCGCAAGCACGCCGAAAACCCGATCGACTGGTGGCCCTGGTGTGATGAGGCGCTGGAGCGGGCTAGGCAGGATGACAAGCCAATCTTTCTGTCAATCGGCTATTCGAGCTGCCACTGGTGCACGGTGATGGAGGGGGAAGCGTTCTCAGATGAGGCGATCGCAGCCTACATGAATGCCAACTTCATCCCCATTAAGGTCGATCGCGAAGAGCGGCCCGATGTCGACAGCATCTATATGCAGGCGCTGCAAATGCTCACTGGGCAAGGGGGCTGGCCACTGAACGTAATGCTGCATCCCGAAACGCGGGTGCCGTTTTATGGGGGCACTTATTTTCCGCTAGAGCAGAAGTATGGGCGGCCTGGATTTTTGCAGGTGCTCACGGCTCTGCGCCAGTTCTACGACACCGAAAAGACCCGTTTAGCCGAGATCACCGAGGCGGTGATGGGCAATTTGCACCAAGGGGCGCAGTTGCCAGAATCCCCCACAATTTCATCGGCGGACGTGCTCTATGCGGGGCTGACCAACAACGCCAAAATTCTTATCCCCTCGGGTCAGGGCACCTGCTTTCCGATGATTCCCTACGCGGCGGCGGTGCTGGGTGGGCTGCGGTTTGACCTAGAGCTAGACGCGGCTCACATCTGCGGCCAGCGAGGACAAGACATGGCCCTGGGCGGCATTTACGACCATGTGGGCGGCGGCTTTCACCGCTACACCGTAGACCCAAGCTGGACGGTGCCCCACTTTGAGAAGATGCTCTACGACAACGGCATGATCGTGGAGTACCTGGCTGATCTGTGGGCTAGCGGGCAGCAAGAACCGGCCTTTGAGCGGGCGATCGCCCTCACCCACACCTGGCTCTTGCGTGAAATGACCGCCCCAGAAGGCTATTTCTACGCCGCCCAGGATGCTGACAGCTTTGTTACCGCCAACGACGTTGAGCCAGAGGAAGGCGCGTTCTACGCCTGGCCCTACAAGACTTTGGAATTGGCGCTGACCGCCGACCAGCTACAGGCGTTAGCGAATGCCTTTGCTGTGACCCCAGAGGGCAACTTTGAGGGGCAAATTGTGCTGCAAAGATTCGAACTCGGCCCCCTCCCAGATGAGGTCGAGGTGGCCCTCGATCAGTTCTTTATCCTGCGCTACGGCACCCCGGCGGCAGAGCTGGAGACCTTTCCTCCAGCAACCGATAACCAGGCAGCTAAAACCCAGACTTGGCCAGGGCGCATTCCCCCGGTGACTGACACTAAACTAATTGTGGCGTGGAACAGCCTGATGATTTCTGGCTTGGCAAGGGCAGCGACAGTGTTGCAGAACCCCGACTATCTGGCCACCGCTGTAACTGCCGCTGAGCACATTCGCCAGCATCAGTGGATCGGCAGTCAGCTGCACCGTCTGGGCTACGACGGCATTCCCCAAGTGCAGGCCCAATCGGAAGACTATGCCCTGCTGATCAAAGCGTTCCTCGACCTGCATCAAGCTAGCTTGGCCACGCCAGGCTCTGCTACCGATACCGACTGGTTAACGCTGGCGATCTCTACCCAGCAGGAGTTCGACCATTTACTGTGGAGTGCTGACCAGGGGGGCTATTTCAGCACCGCCGCTGGCGAAGATTTGCTGGTGCAGGAACGCCCCTATCAAGACAGCGCGACACCAGCGGCGAATGGGGTTGCCGTTGCCAACCTTATGCGTCTATCTCTGCTCACCGACAATTTGGACTATTTAGACCGCGCCGATCGCACCCTGCAAGCCTTTGGCACTGTCATAGAGCAGATTCCTCGCGCCTGCCCCAGTTTGCTAGCAGGCCTCAACTGGTTTCGTAATGGCACTGTGGTCAAAGCTGTGGCAGAAATTATTCCTGAACTAGCGGCAAAATATTGGCCAACAACTGTTTTCACAGTTTCCCATGATCTGTCCGCTGACGCTGTGGGCATGGTGTGCCGAGGCACCACCTGTTTAGCGGTGGCAGATTCTGTGGATAAACTACGGCAGCAGTTACAAACCCTCCAGCCTCGCTAATCTATGCCCCACAACCCAGATTTGTACCAGGTGCTGTGCGATCGCATCCACCAATCGCCCCAGGGCCACATCCCCTTTGCCGAATTTATGGAGCTGGTCCTCTACCATCCCCAGGGCGGCTATTACAGCACTAAAGACGCCATTCTTGGGTTTGAGGGCGACTTCGTTACCTCTGCCCACTTAGGCCACGACTTTGGCGAACTGCTGGCCATCCAGTTTGCCGAAATGTGGGAGCATTTGGGCCGCCCCAATCCCTTCTCGCTGGTAGAAATGGGAGCAGGCCAGGGGCTGATCGCCGCCGATGCGCTGGGCGCTCTACAAAACCATTTTCCCGACTGCTTTGCCGCCCTGAGTTACCAGATCGTCGAGAAATCTGACCTGCTGCGGGCCGCTCAAGAGCGACGCTTATCTGGCTGGACTGGGCGAGTGAGCTGGCTAAGTTTGGAAGACATCCCTGACGACAGCATCACTGGCTGCCTGTTCTCGAACGAACTGGTAGATGCTTTGCCGGTACACCAAGTAGTGATGACAGAATCGGGCCTGCAAGAGATCTACGTCACCTTGGGCGACAGCCCAGCATGCCTTCTGCAAGAAGCAGTGGAGGCTCCTTCTACCCCGCGACTGGCCGACTACTTTGCCTTTGTCGGCGTTGACCTAGCGGATCCTCAGTACGCTCCCGGCTACCGCACCGAAGTTCACCTGGCCGCTCTGGACTGGATAAAAACGGTTGCAGCTAAGTTGCACCGGGGCTACGTGCTCACGGTTGACTACGGCTACCCCGCCAGCCGCTACTACGGCCGCGGCCGAGCCCAAGGAACGCTCCAGTGCTACTACCAGCACGCCCACCACAACGATCCTTACAGCCACCTGGGCCACCAAGACATTACCGCCCACGTCAACTTCACCGCGCTAGAGCGTCAGGGTGAGCAGTGCGGGCTAGAAACCGTGGGGGCGACGCAGCAGGGAATGTTTTTGATGGCGCTGGGTTTGGGCGATCGCCTCGCCGCCCTGGGCCAGATTCAGGCTAGCGACCCCACCACCGTCAACCTTGCCATTCAGCGCCGCGACAAGCTGCACCAGCTGATCAACCCCATGGGCCTGGGGAATTTTGTGGTGTTGGTGCAGGGCAAAGGGCTAACGTCTGCGGCCAAGACGCTGAAGGGGCTAACAGTGCCGCCGCTGATGTAGAGCGCGATCGCATCCACTCAACCTTTGAAACTGGGGTCTTTAAGGGACAGGCAAGAAAATAAGTACAAGCCAACTTTCTTGCTGGTGCATTCGCGAAGCAATGCACCCTACAGTGGCCTGATTTAGAGCGCGATCGCATCCCTCAACCTTCACAACTGGAATCTCTCAGCTCACGCTTCCCTAAGCCTCTACAGGTTCTAGCGGTTTAGCCTGCTGCTGCTCAACCCGGCGAGGTTGGCCCCAGATTACCGTTTCCTGCTTGTAAATCACCATACCGGGCCGCGCTCCCTTGGGCTTATAGACATGGCGGGGCTGAGTATAGATCACCGGCACCTGGTCGGCGTGCCGGGCGCGGCTGAAATATGCAGCTAAGTCGGCTACGTAGGCCAGGTCGCGATCGCTGGGCACCTGCCCAGCCCCCAGCCGCAGCAGCACGTGGCTACCAGGAATTTCCTGGGTGTGAAACCAGAGGTCGTAGTCGGTAGCCACCGTTGAGATCAGCAGATCGTTTTGGCGATTGTTGCGGCCCACTAGCACCGGCAGGCCATCGGGAGTCTGCAGGCGACGGAAGCCTTCATCATTGGCCTTGCGATCAGTGGGGCGATAGTCGGGCGAGGCCATATAGTCCTGCTGAATCAGTTCGTTGCGGATGTCGATCAACGCCTCCAGATCCGCCGGTTCGTCGTAGGTAGGAATCTGGGTCAGGGCCGCCTCTACCTGCTCTAGGTAGGCCAGTTCGGCTTGTACCTCGGCGAGCAGCGGGGCCACCGCATCCTTCGCTCGCTTCAGTTTTTGGTGCTGTTTGTAGAGGCGCTGGGCCTGCTGAATCGCTGTTTTGTCAGGGTCAATGGCGAGGGTGACGGGTTCTCCGGTGTCAAAATCCTCCACCGTGAGCTGGGTGAGACCGGGCTGCCACTGGTGGCTGTAGGTCATCAGCAGATCGGCCTGCTGGCGGTACTGGTCGGCCTGGGCCGACTGATCGAGGCGCTGCTCAAAGGTGTTGGCCTTAAGTCGCAGCTTATCGAGCACGCCCTTGAGCCGCTGCTGAATCTGGTTTTTGAGGCGATCGAACTGCTGTAGGGCAATCTCGCGGCCATAGTACTTATCCAGCAGCTGATGCACATCCGCCACCGGAGCCACCCCTTCCCAGTCGAGCACGGTGTAGCCGCCCTCGGCCCAGCCAGGATAAAACTCGCCCTTCTCAAGACAGACCAGCCAACGCTGCCAGGCCTCAAACAGGCGATCCCAGTCGCTTTGAGTCAGGCTTTCGGCGGCTTGGTCAGGGGCTAAGCGGGCGGCAGAGAGCAGCGATCGCACCAGCGACGAACTCAGCCCCCCGTAGCTCTGCATCAGCATTTTTTTGAGCGTAGTGGGCACCAACGTCACCTGCTCCTGCCAAGCATTCTGGGATTCTTGCCGGCTGGGCAGCGTATTCATGATGGCTGGGGGCAGCACGTAGGCGTCGCCAGTTTGAATAGGCCGAACCCGCGACTGCTGATCGCTCACCTGGTGGGCAGCCGTAACAATCTGGTTTTGGGCGTTGGCCAGAATGACATTGCTGTACTTGCCCATAATTTCAACGTACAGGTGCCACTGGGGCGGGTCGCCGGGGCGAGGGCCAAACTGCAAATCGATCGCCCGCTCCCAGGGGGCCACCGGGGCGATCGCCACCAGCGCCAGCTGGCTAATCTGGTGCTTCAACTGCTGGCTAAAGGTGAACGTATCCTGCCCCTTGGGTGGCGCGTCGCCCAGGTGCAGCCGCGCCGCCTGGGGGTGCCAGGAGATCGTCAGCCAACCGCGGCGATCGAGGGTTCTGAGCGCCAGCGCCAAGGTGGTCGTGTCAATCTGCACCACCGTCTCGCAGCGGGCAGGCACCCAGTCGGTCTCAAGGCTGTGGCACAGGGCCATCAGAGTAGTAAAGTCAACCGGCTGCACAATACAATCCTCCAGGCTGAGACAGGGTAAGCAGGGCACCCCAAGGCTAGGTTAGCCAGAGATACCCAAAAAAGGGCTAAGAAGACCCGATTGGGCTGCCTTTAGGTCGAGGGATGTAGCCCAAGGAACGAAAACGCCAAAAACCTAAAATTTCGCCGGATATTCACCCTCAGCACCAGACGGATTCGTTAGTATGGCAATAAGTCATCTGGGCTCAAATGTAGAGCATAGTGCCAAAAAGCCCCGGGTTTTCTGGCTAGTCGGGGGTTAACCCTGGCGTTAGCACCAGCACCTCCCGTTATCGCCCTTCTATATATTATGGACATTAAGCTCATCAATATTGGCTTTGGCAACATCGTATCGGCCAATCGGGTAATTGCCATTGTTAGCCCTGAGTCTGCCCCCATTAAGCGCATTATCTCTGATGCCCGCGAGCGGGGGCAGCTAGTCGACGCCACCTACGGTCGCCGCACCCGTGCCGTCATTATCACTGACTCAGGCCACACCATTCTTTCCGCCATTCAGCCCGAAACCGTTGCCCACCGCTTTGTCAGCGGCAAAGATAGCGACGGCAAAGCGTAGAGAGATTTGGGGAGTAAGGGAGTGATGGGGTAGGGAGTAGGGGGAGTGAGGCTAGCGTACATAACGGCTATATAGAATCCTCTTTTGGCCCACCCTATCACTCCCCTACCCCATCACTCCCCCGCCTCCACCCCATCACTCCCACTTGATAGACTACTCAAGAAACGTCTCCCCACCCGCTGCGCCATGCCCGCCGATCGCCCCGAGTCTATTGAGAAAATTGTGGCCCGCTTTCAGAAGGCCGCTGACCCTAAGCGTCGCTACGAGCAGCTGCTGTGGTTTGCCAAGAAACTCGACCCCCTGCCCGAGGAGTACAAAACGCCGGACAACAAGGTGCCAGGCTGTGTTTCTCAAGTATTCGTAGTAGCTGATTTAATTGACGGCAAAGTAGTTTATCAAGCCGACTCTGACGCTCAGATCACCAAAGGGCTGGTAGCTCTGCTGATCAAAGCTCTCAATGGTCTTACCCCCGACGAAATCGTCACCCTCACCCCCGACTTCATCAAAGACACTCAGCTCGATGTCAGCCTGACACCGTCGCGGGCCAATGGCTTCTACAACATCTTTAAGACCATGCAGCAAAAGGCTCGGGGACTGCACGATGGGGCGGCACCGGGGGCGCTGCTGAGCTAAACTCAGCCCCGCTCTAACCAGGGCAAACGATCCACAACTCTGGCACTTCGTCAAACTTTGGTAAACTTTGGAATGCGATTCAGCCTCGGTTGAATTCTGCCTGCATTCCTTCTGCCACTGGTTGGGCCTAATTCCATGAGCGAGTACAGTATTTTCACCTCTGAGTCGGTGTCTGAAGGCCATCCCGACAAAATGGCCGACCAGATTTCCGATGCCGTTTTGGATGCCATTCTCAAAGAAGACCTGCATGCCCGAGTAGCGGTCGAAACCTTAGTTAAGACCGGCATGGCCGTCATAGCTGGGGAAGTGCGCACCAACACCTATGTCGATCTAGAAGACATTGTCCGCAATGTAATTCTGGCCATTGGCTACGACAGCTCCGATGTAGGCTTTGACGGAGCCTCCTGCGCGGTGCTTAACGCCATTGGCAAACAGTCCTCTGACATCGCCATGGGCGTCGATGTGGCCACCGACAAAGATCTGGGCGCAGGCGACCAGGGGTTGATGTTTGGCTACGCCACCAACGAAACCGATACCCTTATGCCCGCCCCAATTTACTACGCCCACCGGCTGGTAGAGCGGCAGGCCTACCTGCGTAAACACGGCGTGTTGCCCTGGCTGCGCCCCGATGCCAAGAGCCAGATTACCCTGCGCTACGAGCATCTAAAACCGGTGGCGGTGGAAGCGGTGGTGCTCTCGACCCAGCACGACCCCGATATTTCTCAAGCTGACATCCGCGAAGCGGTGATGGAAGAAATCATTAAACCGGTGCTGCCCAACAGCTGGCTCCACGCCGATACCCAATATCACATCAACCCCACAGGGCAGTTCATCATTGGCGGCCCCGTCGGCGACTGCGGCCTCACCGGGCGCAAAATTATTGTTGATACCTACGGCGGCATGGCTCGCCATGGTGGCGGCGCATTCTCGGGCAAAGATCCCACCAAGGTCGATCGCTCGGCGGCCTATGCCGGGCGCTATGTTGCTAAAAATATTGTGGCGGCGGGCCTAGCCGAGCGCTGCGAAATTCAGGTCTCCTACGCTATCGGAGTGGCTCAGCCCACCTCGATCTCAATTAACACCTTTGGCACGGGCAAGATTTCTGACGGGGCGATCGCAGAGCTAGTGCGCAAACACTTTGACCTGCGCCCCCAGGGCTTAATCGACATGCTCGATCTGCGTCGCCCAATTTATCAGCAGACGGCTGCCTACGGCCACTTTGGTCGCGAGCTGCCCGACTTCACCTGGGAAAAAACCGACAGAGCTGACCTGCTCAAGACCGCTCTTTAGAGCCCGGCTCAAGCGGGTAGGACACAAAGGCGGGGGGCGGTCAGTTTGACCGCCCCCCGCCTTTGTAATTGCGTTCCTAAACTGAGAAAACCTTCACCTTCTACTGGTTGATGACGGTGGTTTGGTGGGGCAGAGCGCGTTCTTCGTCGTGGGGCTCGCTCTGGGTGCCGTGGTCGTGGTCTTTAAGGTCTTCGGTGCGGCGACGGCTGAGCAATTCCTTGAGGGGGTCGCGCTTTTCTTCAGACATGTGAATTTGAATGTTAGGCCCCGATCGCGCCAGGCGAATCACAATGCCATCTTCTACAGGGACTTCGGTAATGCGACGACCATCGAGATAGGTACCGTTGGTACCGATGCTTTTCACCGCCCAGCCATTGTCGGTGCGGTGAATTTCAACGTGGTGGCGAGAGACCACAGCGCTGTATAGAACCACGTTATTATCGGTCGATCGACCAATGCGAATCACCGATTCTTGATCAAAAGACCAGCTCTGCACTGGAGTTTTGTGGAGAGGATGGAGCAGCGAGAGGGTAATCACATTACTCAATCAAAAACGATCCCTGTAGTGTCTAATCATAGAAGAGTCTGACGAAGCCCAACCCCCATTTTAGGATTCTCAGCCGCTGACGGTCGGCAGACGCCATTTATCTCCAGGACTGTCGAGCAGCCTGCTTAGATAATAGTTCAGCACCGCAGCAATTCAGAGAGGAGTGAAACCCCTGGTTGAAAGCTTTAGTTAGGGACCATTGCTGCCAAGTCAAGGTCGCCCACCGCTGAGCGATCGAGCAGCCAGCGCAGTTCTCCCTGGGGGCGTACCATCCGGGAGGGATAGGCCTCGTCGTCGCCATCGGTCGCAAAGACTTGGCTTAGGGCAGCCTGCTTGTCGGACCCGGCCACCAAAAACATGACCCGGTGGCTGTGGTTAATCAGCGGGGCGGTAAAGGTGAGGCGAGGGTCGATGCCCTTTTGGCCCACGGTAATCAAGCGATCGTTGACCCCCAGCGCCTCGGTGTGGGGAAAGAGGGAGGCCGTGTGGCCGTCATCGCCCATACCCAACAAAATGAGGTCAAAGCGGGGCACCTGATCGGGGCCAAGGCCCTGAAGCCCGCCAAAAATCGACTTGACCATCGCCTCGTACTGGCGGGCCGAGGCCGCTGGATCCCCCTCTAGGGTAGGGGCATAGAGAATGTGATCGGGTGGAATGGGTACCCGGTCGAGCCAGGCAGCCTTGGCCATGCCCCCGTTGCTATCGGGGTGGTCGAGGGGCACATAGCGCTCGTCACCCCAAAAAATGTAGAGTTTTTCCCAGGGCAGATCTTGCTCGGCCAGGCCGCTGTAGAGGGGTTTGGGGGTGCTGCCACCAGCCAGGGCCAGGGTGCAGTAATCGTGGTCGGCTACGGCGCTGTGGATGGCCTCGACCACCAGGGCTAGGGCCCGCTGCACCAGGGCAGGCTTGTCGGACAAGATCTCAAGCTGCGGCGCGGTCATAGGCAGGGGTTACCAAATAGGGGTTCTAGCGGGTCTTGGGGGCTAGATGTTAGAACGTTTTGATTGTTTCTCACCAGCAGACTAACGTAGTTATTACCCTGGCGCCGATGGCTTAAGCTTTAATTTTGAAGCCAGAACTCAATCAGGTGAAGGCCTTGGTTGACAAGCCGCCCAAAACCTTGAAAGCTTACGGTTAGCTCTGTACCCTGCGATCGCATCTTGCCCCATGCAACTGACCCCCCAGGAAAAAGACAAGCTGCTAATTTTTACCGCTGCCCTGGTGGCCGAACGCCGTAAAGACCGCGGACTGAAGCTCAACCATCCCGAGGCCGTTGCCTACATTTCTGCGGCCATTTTGGAGGGGGCGCGCGATGGGCGCACTGTGGCCGACCTAATGAGCTACGGCACTACCTTGCTTAGCCGAGCCGAGGTCATGGATGGAGTGGCGGAGATGATTCACGACGTGCAGGTGGAGGCTACCTTCCCCGACGGCACCAAGCTAGTTACTGTTCACGAACCCATTCGGTAGGGCAATCCATGGCTGTTTCTGGCTCTAACCCAGGGGATATTGTGCTAGATGCTGAGGCGATCGAGGCCGTGCTGGGAGCCCTGGTCACCCAGCTCGATGCCTACGTGTTTCCAGAGGTGGCAGAAAAAATTCAGAACGACCTTGAGCAGCGCTTAGAGGCAGGAGGTTACGGCGACTTGACTGGCGGGCAGCAGCTGGCCGATACGCTAACGGCTCAGCTTCAGCAGATGAGCGGCGATCGCAACCTGCGCCTGCATTTCAGCCCTGCCCCTTTGCCCCACCTGGAGCCTGACACAGCGCCCGACGCCGCCGAGATCGAGCGCCAGTACCAGGCCAGTCGTCGCCGCAATTTTGACTTCAATAAAGTTGAGCGTCTGCCGGGCAACGTAGGCTACATTCAGCTTTTTAGCTTTGAGCCGCCAGAGTTTGCCGGCGCCACCCTGGCCGCTGCCATGACCCTGGTGGCCCATACCGACGCCCTCATCTTTGACCTGCGCCACAACCAGGGGGGCTCCCCAGCTACAGTGGCGCTGCTGTGCAGCTATCTACTTCCCGCCCATCCACCCGTTCACCTCAACGACTTGTACTGGAGCGAGACCGACGAAACCCACCAGTGGTGGACGGTGCCCTACGTGCCGGGGCAGCGCTACCTCGACAAGCCCGTCTTTGCCCTCACTAGCCCTGAGACCTTTTCGGCGGCGGAGGAATTTGCCTACAACCTGCAAGTGCTGAAGCGCGGAGCCGTGGTGGGCGAAACCACGCGCGGCGGGGCTAACCCAGGGCGGGGCTTTCGCCTGCACGACCACTTTTGGGTGTTTATGCCCACGGGCCAGGCGATCAACCCCACCACCGGCAGAAACTGGGACGGTACAGGGGTGGTTCCTACCGTCAAGGTGCCGGCAGAAACCGCCCTCGATACGGCCCATTTGATGGCCCTCAACCACCTGCTAGAGGCTGAGCCTGAGGGCGTGGCTCGCCGTGAGCTAGAGGAAACCCTGCCCAGAGTTGAGCGATCGCTTCAGCAAAAGCGCCAAGACTTAATTGCCAACCTAGGAGGCCCGTCATGATTCCCGGAGAACTATTGCCCGCCGAGGGCGAAATTGAGCTGAACGCGGGCAAAGAGACGGTAACGCTGGCGGTGGCCAATACGGGCGATCGCCCCATTCAGGTTGGCTCCCACTTTCACTTTTTTGAGGTGAATGCGGCGCTGAGCTTCGACCGCGACCAGGCCCGGGGTATGCGGCTCGATATTCCTGCCGGTACCGCCGTGCGCTTTGAGCCGGGCGATGAGCGCGACGTAACTTTGGTGCCGTTGGCTGGGGAGCGACGGGTCTACGGGTTTAATGCCCAGGTCGAAGGGGCACTGTAGTCCCTAATTGTAGGCATTTACCATGATGAAGATACTCGGGTTATCTCCCCTGCCTCCTTTAGAAAAATGGGGTAAACAATTGTGCTTGTGATGGCGGATATTGGGGAATTTTCTGCAAGATGACCTGATTGTTGACCTTCCCCATGCCTCACGGCTCTGTTGGAGCTTTAAAGGCATAGGGAAGGCGATTTGAGGAAGAATTAATGATCGAAATCAGCGGTGGTAGACAGCCTTGGGAACACATCAGCATTGTGTTCCCATCACCACGCAGCGTTAGCTAGAGACGCTAATCCAAGCACTGAAATCCCTTTTCTCCCTTCAACTTACCGTCGAAGCTTGCGGTTTCTGTACAACCCGCCTGCCGAGAGACGGCTCCAATCAGGTAATCAGAAAAATCTGCTTTGCCCTGTTTATATCGCTGAAGGGCTTGGTCAAGGGTTGAACGGTTTTCAAACTCAAAGGCAGCGCTGTGGAGCATTGCCTCTAGAATATCGACCACTTCAGTTTTCTGAAAGCGATATTTGGCGCCTCTAAGCACCCAAACGAGTTCGCACAAAACGATGTTGGCAATAAAGCAGGGTTGGTTTTGCTGAATGACCTCAGAGGCTTGCTGCCATTGCGGCTCGTGGTCACGGGTAAGGTAGCGAACCAGGATGTTGGTATCAAGCCCAATCATTAGCTCCCTCAGAAACGGCAGCATCCATGTCATCTTGGGTAGCGGGGGAGGTATTAGGCCGACGCAGGATGCCTGACAAGGTTTCTATGGCAACGGTGAGGGGAAAGATTTTGACCTGGCCGCTTTCGTCAATGACGAACTCGACCCGACTGCCGCTGACGAGTTTGAGATGCTGCCGAATTTCGTCAGGCAAAGTTATCTGCCCAGTGTCGGTGACAGTGGTGCTGAACATAGCGAAAAGAGGGAGGTTTACTACTATTTTAGTGGAGCTTTAGTGAAGCCAGCCGGAGAGGCAAGGGCCTTGGTCAGGCCCATGATGTAGAGGGGTGATTGAGTGAATAACGCTAGTCCCTCACGACTTTGCCTCGGATGCGGCGGTAGATTTTTTCGGCTTCGACCCAGACAAACAGCAGGGTGCTAAAGCCAAAGCAGATCAGCAGTTCGAAGGAACTAAGCAGGTGGGTGCCAAAGAAATTCCGCAGGGGCTCTACGTAGATCAGCATGAGCTGGAGCACGCAGGTGAGAAGCACAGCCCCCAGCACAAAGGGGTTTGACCAGGGCGACATCTCTATCGTGAGGCGACTGCCAGAGCGCACGGCGATCGCATGGCCCATCTGAGCCAGACAGAGGGTAGTAAACACCATCGTCTTCCAGCGATCGGGGTCGCCGCCCTGCTGGGCGTGCTGGTAGGCCCACACCATCATCGACACCGAGATAATGGCAAACACAATGCCTATGCGCAGCATATAGGCCCCTAGCCCACGGGCAAAAATGCCCTCCTGGGGGTCGTGGGGCGGCTGCTCCATCACGTCGGGTTCGGCGGGTTCTACCGCCAGGGCCAGGGCCGGGAAGCCGTCAGTGACCAGGTTCATCCACAAAATTTGCAGCGGGCTCAGGGGCACATCCAAAATCGGTAGCAGCAGCGGCGAGAGGGCAATGGTAAGCAGTTCGCCAATGTTAGAGCCGAGAATGTATTTCACAAACCGGCGAATGTTGGTGTAGACCACCCGACCCTCTTCGGTGGCGGCGACGATGGTGGCAAAGTTGTCGTCGAGCAACACCATGTCACTGGCCTCTTTGCTCACGTCGGTGCCGGTAATGCCCATAGCAATGCCAATTTCGGCCTGTTTGAGGGCTGGGGCATCGTTGACGCCATCGCCGGTCATGGCGACGATTTGGTGGTCTTTTTGCAGAGCTTTGACAATGCGGAGCTTGTGCTCAGGCGACACTCGGGCGTAGATATTGACCTCTTTGACCACGGCCTCTAGCTCGGCCTGGCTCATGGCTTCCAGCTCAGCGCCGCTGAGAGAGCGAGCATCGGCATCGGCAATGCCCAGGTCTTGGGCGATCGCCATAGCGGTCAGCTGGTGGTCGCCGGTAATCATCATGGGGCGAATGCCAGCGACCCGACAACGCTGCACCGCCACCCGCACCTCGGGCCGCAGGGCGTCGATCATGCCCACCAGGCCCAGCCACACTAGATCTCGCTCGGCCAGATCGGGGTCGCCCTCATTGGGCACGGTGGTGATGGAGCGATAGGCAAAGCCCAGTACCCGCAACCCCTGGGCAGCCATAGCAGCACTGTCGGCCAGAATGCGCGATCGCGTCTCCTGATCCAGCTCAAACTGCTCTGTCCCCTTCAGGCCGCTGGTGCAGCATTCAAGCAGCATTTCTGGCGATCCCTTGGCCAGCATGAGGTAGGGGGCGTTAGCCAGGGCTTTGGGCAGGGTCAGATCGGCGGCGAGGGCATGTACGCCGCTAAACACCACGCTCATGCGCTTGCGCTCTGACGAAAAGGGAAACTCTACGACCCGCTGCAATTCGTGGCCCAGGCGATGGCGATCGAGGCCGCTTTTAGCCGCCATCACTACCAGGGCTCCCTCGGTGGGGTCGCCCATGATTGCCCAATCGCCCCCCTCCTTTTGCAGCACAGAATCGTTGCACAGCAGACCGTCTACCAGCAGCAGACCAACGTCGGTTACCTGGCGAGGGTCTAACGGCTGCCCTTCACTGACAAACTCACCCTCAGGGGCGTAACCCTCCCCAGTAATTTGCAGCGATTGGGAGAGGGTGCGCACCCGCTGCACCACCATTTTGTTTTGGGTTAAGGTGCCGGTTTTGTCAGAGCAAATCGTGGTGACAGAGCCCAGGGTTTCCACCGCAGGCAGGCGACGAATGAGGGCCTGGCGGCGCACCATGCGCTGGGTGCCAATCGCTAGGGTGACGGTAATCACCGCCGGCAGGCCTTCGGGCACCACCGCCACGGCCATACTTAGGGCCACCTCTAGCAGACGTTCAAAGGCTCCCCAACCGCCAAAAAACACGCCAGCGCCTACGACGATCGCCACTAGGGTCAGCGACCCGCTAACCAGCACATTGCCCAACTGGGTCATACGCTGCTGTAGCGGAGTGGGCTCGGTTTCAACCCCTTGCAGCATGGCGGCAATGCGGCCCAGCTCGGTTTTCATGCCGGTGCCGGTTACCAGTACGCGACCTCGGCCCTGCGCTACCTCCGTGCCCTGAAACACCAGGTTCTTGCGATCGGCTAGGCTTGTATCAGCCGCCAGGGTGCGAGTAGCCTGTTTGTTGACCCCTTGGGCTTCGCCGGTCAGGGCAGACTCGCGCAGCTGAAGGTTGCTGGCCTCTAGCAGACGACCGTCGGCAGCCACCTGGTCACCGGCTTCGAGCAGCATAATGTCGCCGGGCACGAGATCTTGGGAGGGCACCTCTTGCAGGCGTCCGTCGCGCTGCACCCGCACGCTGGGCGACGCCATTTGCTTCAGGGCAGCTAGGGCTTTCTCAGCCCGGCTCTCTTGCAGATAGCCCAGCACGCCATTGAGAATGACGATCGCAAAAATCGCGATCGCATCCTTAGGAAATTCTTGATCTCTATAGGAGAGCACCCCCGACACTACCGCCACCGCCATCAACATCAGCAGCATGATGTTAGTGAACTGGTCGAGCAGAATGCGCCAGGCGGGGCGGCCGCCAATTTCTTCTAGCTCGTTGGGGCCGTACTTTTGGCGGCGATCGAGCACCGCTTGAGCCGTAAGGCCGGTATCGTCGTTGCTGTCTAACTGACGCAAAGCCTGGTCGATACCAACCGTATGCCAGGCGGTCGTAGAGGCTGGGGAAAGGTCATTCATACAACGCTACCGGCTACGTTGAATCTATGGCTCTAATGGTATAGCTTTGGCCAGAGCTATGAAACTGGGCACAAAGATTGATTTTGAGTGATTTTGGCACATAGCGCAGGGGCTTACCGAAGGCTAATGAAACCTATTCGAATTATTCTGAGGCAATTCGCGAAGCGACCTCTCCAGAAAACGCTGCTGCTGCTGCTGCCCCTGCTACTGAGCGGCTGCCTGCGCTACGACCTCACCCTGCGCTTTGACCACCAGAGCCACGGCCAACTATCGCAGACGATTGCTCTGAGCGATCGCGGTGCCGCCCTGGCCCAGCCCACCCTCGAACCTTGGCTGGAGGATCTGAAGGTGCGATCGCGCCCCCTCGGTGGCCAACTCAGCCAAAGCCCGCAGGCTATTACCCTCACTGTGCCCTTTGGTACCGCCGCCGACCTGGGCGATCGCTTTCAGCAGCTCTTTGCTAGTGCCACCGACTCAGATATTGAATCCGTCCCTGCCGAAGAACTGTCCCTCCCAGACCGTCCTACCTACCTACAACTGCCCGGCTGGGAGCCTGTCCCCTTTACCTTAGACATCGACCAAACCAACTGGCTGCTGGCCAGCCGCACCCACCTCACCTACACCCTCGACCTGAGCCAGCTACCCCCCAACCAGGATGATTCGGCTGATTTGGCCCCTTGGGCTGACCTGCACTTTCGGCTGCAAGTGCCCTGGGGCCTAGCCCAACTTGCTCCTACTGCCACCCCTCCTACCCAGCAAGACGCCACCGGAGCCACTTGGCAGCTTGAGCCAGGCCAGATCACCTCTATTGATGCCACCTTTTGGTTGCCCAACGCGATCGCCCTCGGCACCCTCGGCATAACAGCCCTAGTGCTCGCTGGCTATGGCCTCCGCTATCGCATCTTCAAACCCAAGATCCCCACCCCCTAAGCAAGCCCTCACCCTTTTTCCTTCGACTTCATAGAGCCGCTAGGCCAACAGAACCCAAACTCCCTCACCTTCCCCATCTTCCTCATCTCTTGACTTTATTCACCTCTCATTTCCTAAAAACCTTTACCCAAAAACAAAACTTGCCTGGTTAAATAGACCTAGCGATTTTGACTAGCGATGGGAGGCCCAGAGCCATGAGGCAGATAAATTTCGTCGTTATCTTTGTGATTGCCCTAGCCCTGGTGCTATTTGGCATTGAGAACACTGAGCGGGTACTAATTCACATTGCTCCTGGCCTGGATGTAGAAGCTCCGCTGTGCGTCGAGCTAATTATGGCTATGGGCATCGGCGCGGTGTTTGCCTGGGTGTTTAGCGTTTGGGCGCAGGTGCAAGGCTACATGTCCTTTGGCAAGCAGGTGCAGCAGCGCGAAATTCGCATTCAGGAACTGGAGCAGGACGTGCAGCGCTATCAGGTCAAGCTCGAAGAACAGAGCCTGCTGCTGCCCGCCGCTCAGGTCGAAGATGGGGAAGCAGTTGCTTAGGTAAGGCCAGCGGAGCCGGAGGGGTAGGCAAGATCGTCATTGACCTCAGTTGTTATGATTTAGCTGATGTTGTGCTAGAAAAAGCGTCATGATGTCTAGCGACGATGACCCTACTCAGATTGCTCAACGCTCACCCCTCAGGTGGGCCTCGCGGTTTGCCGGGGGTGCTGCCCTAGGCGCTTTGCTAGTTGCGCTGCCGCTCTCCTACGGCTCTCCATTCAGCCTTGAGCCAATACAAATCGCCAAGGCCGGTTTCGTGATCCTCGGGTGCGGGGCAACGGCGACAATCTGGGGCCAGGCGGTAATCAATGCGGTAATAGAGTCGTTAGGTAAAACGGGCCTTTGAGCTATCATGGGCCGATAGCCGCGTCATGGCGACTTAGACAGCGGGGGCTGTCTAGCGATCTCTAAGCTTTTGCACCGCCCGATCTATGTCATCGTCCCTGGCTCAAACTGCGATCGCATTTCTCATCGACCTGGCCGATCAGGGCGAAATCGACCCGTGGGATGTCAAGGTGATCGATGTGATCGATCGCTTCCTATCGCTGCTCAAGAGCCAGGCCGAAGCCTTGGCCAGCCAGGGCCGCACCCCCTACGAAGCTAATCTATCTGAGTCGGGTCAAGGATTTCTTTACGCCTCCATGCTGGTACTGCTCAAGGCCGACACCATGGTGCGGGCCGAAGCTGAAGCCGAGGCCGAAGCTAACCCCGAAGAGATCTGGGAAGAAGAATTGCCCGATTTGGTGCCCCTGCCCCGCAATCTAGAGCGGCACCTGCACCGTCGCGCCGTCGCCCCTATTCCCCAACGGCGGCAGGTCACGCTCCACGAGCTGATTCAGCAGCTCGAGACCATGGCCACAGTGATGGCCGACCACACCCCGCGCCTGCGGGCACGACGCGCTCGACCCCAGCCCCAGCGCCAGGCCGTGCGGGCGATCGCCCAGCTAGCCCACCAAGAAAACCTCTCTGAAATCGCTGCCGCCCTCGAAGCCTTCCTCGATCAGTACTGGGACGAGTTGGGCGAAGACACCCTGTGGATCGACTTTGAGCTGCTGCTAGAGCACTGGCCCCAGTTTAAGCCCGCCGATCTCGAAGATGCCCACGACTTTGATACCCCCCACGCCGCCGCCGTCCACGAAAAGGTGGGCGTGTTTTGGGGGCTGCTGTTTCTCTCGGCCCAGTCGAAGGTAGAGCTGGGTCAAGATCAGTTCTACGGCGATTTACGGGTCAGAAATCTTAATCGCGCCCCTCTCACCGCAGCAGAGGCCGAACTGCCGGCCTTTATTCTGCCTGACTAAGACGAAGAAGCAGTGACGAAGATCACCGTTTCTAAGAATGCCGGGCTATTTTAAAGGAAAGTGTAAGAACTCGTTGAAGGTTAATGGGTTACCAGTGCTCTGGTTTGGGGCGCTGTTAGCATGACCAAGTGCAATTGCCCTAGGTTGACGTTATTTCGAGCTTTTTCTAGTTAGTCGGTTATAACCCTCACTAGAAAAACCGCTCTACAGATCATACCCCCATAAATTTTAAGGATCCTATTCATATGAAAGCCATGATCTTGGCTGCCGGTAAAGGCACCCGTGTACGGCCCATCACCTACACCATTCCCAAGCCCATGATTCCGATCATGCAGAAACCGGTGATGGAGTTCTTGCTCGAACTGCTGCGCCAGCACGGGTTCGACCAGATTATGGTGAACGTTAGCCACTTAGCCAACGAAATTGAGGGCTACTTTCGCGATGGGCAGCGCTTTGGGGTTGAGCTGGCCTACTCCTTCGAGGGCCGCATTGAAGAAAATGGCGAACTGGTGGGCGACGCCATCGGCTCTGCCGGAGGGATGCGCAAGATTCAAGACTTTTCGCCCTTTTTTGACGACACCTTTGTGGTGCTCTGCGGCGATGCGCTGATCAACCTCGACCTCACCGAGGCCGTGCGTCGCCACCGCGAAAAGGGCTCCATCGCCACCATTATTACCAAGACCGTGCCCCTCAAGCAGGTGCCCAGCTATGGGGTCGTGGTCACCGATGCCGAAGGACGGGTCAAGTCTTTCCAGGAAAAGCCCTCCGTTGAAGAGGCGCTCAGCACCGAGATCAACACCGGCATCTATATCTTTGAGCCTGAGGTGTTTGACTACATTCCCTCGGGCGTATCGTTTGACATTGGCGGCGACCTGCTGCCTAAGCTGGTGGCCAACAACGCCCCCTTCTACGGCATTCCCATGGAGTTTGAGTGGGTCGACATCGGTAAGGTGCCCGACTACTGGCGCGCCATTCAAGACGTACTCACCGGCGTGGTCAATCTGGTGGATATCCCCGGTCAAGAGATTCGCCCCGGCGTCCATGTGGGTCTCAACGTGAAGGCCAATTGGGACAAGGTCAACATCGAAGGGCCGGTCTACATCGGCGGCATGACCCACATCGAAGACGGAGCCACCATCATCGGCCCCAGCGCCATTGGCAACAACTGCTCGATCTGCAGCGGGGCGATCGTCGACAAGAGCGTGATCTTTGAATATTCGCGCATTGGCCCTGGGGTGCGCCTGGTAGACAAGCTGGTGTTTGGCCGCTACTGCGTGGATAAGACCGGCGCTTCGATCGACATGAAGGCCGCTGCCCTCGACTGGCTGATTACCGATACCCGTCAGGAGTTTCCGCTGGTGCCGCCCGTGGAGCATCGGGCGATCGCCGAGTTGCTAGAGCAGCATATTTAGAGCGATCGACTCGACGTCTAAGCAAATATCCTTCGCCCCAGAGTTAAATTAACCTTGGGGCTTTGTTTTGGTTAATCTCTATCCTCAGATAGTGGCGGAGAGCCCGGCAAACTGTGGTTTTTGATACAACTACTTCAGAGGCTTTTACCAATTCTTAGAAGATGGTGTAAAAGCTAAGGGCAGCTGTTCACGAACCGAGATAATCTCACAGGCGATTCGGTTCGTAACCGGAGCTGTAAGTCCAACACTTTTATTGTTTGCCCCTGTACCGGAGAAAGTTCCCCAATGAGCGATCGCAACCGTTCTTTTCGCCTATCGCGACGGCAGGTAGTGCGGGGGCTGCTGGCCTCCTCCGCCTTTGGGCTGACGGCCAAGTTGAGCACCGGCTGCGCCCAGTCGCCTGGCACCGAGGGCAGCGCGGCCACCGATGGATCTGCCCCAGAAGAACTGGTCGTGGGCTTCATCTACGTCGGGCCTAAGGATGACTTTGGCTACAACCAGGCCCATGCCCAGGGGGCCGCAGCCATGGTCGCCAACGTGCCCGGCATTCGCCTAGTGGAAGAGGCCAGCGTGCCCGAAACCACAGCCGTGGCCGAAGCCATGCGCAGCATGATCGAAATCGACGGGGTCAAGGCACTGTTCCCCACCTCCTTTGGCTACTTTGACCCCCACATTCTCGCCATGGCAGAAGAGTTTCCCGACGTGCAGTTTTTCCACGCCGGGGGGCTCTACCAGGAGGGCGTGCATCCCAAAAATATCTGTAGCTACTTTGGCTACATTGACGAAGCCCAGTACGTGGCCGGGGTGGTGGCGGCCCAGATGAGCCCAGCGGGCAAGCTGGGGTTTGTGGCCGCTAAGCCCATTCCGCAGCTGCTGCGCAACGTCAACAGCTTTACTCTAGGGGCCAGGTCGGTCAACCCAGCCGCCACCACCCAGGTCATCTTTACCGGCGACTGGTCAGTGCCGGTGAAAGAGGCCGAGGCCACCAACAGCATGGCCGACCAGGGCATTGAAGTGATCACCTGCCACGTCGACAGCCCCAAGGTGGTAATGGAAACCGCCGAACGGCGCGGGGTAATGACCTCGGGCTACCACGCCGACCAGAGCTCCCTGGCCCCAAAGGGCTACCTCACCGGGGCCGAATGGGACTGGTCCAGCATTTACACCGCCCTGGGCAAAGACTTCGTGGCTGGCAAAACCCTCATGGCCGGCGACATTCCCCACGTTTTGCGGGGCGGGCTAGCCGATAGCTTCTGCAAGCTGTCGGCCTACGGTCCGGCCGTCAGTGACGAGGCCAAGGCCGCTGGCGATGCCGCTATCGCCGGCATCAAATCTGGCGAGATCGTGATCTACCAAGGGCCGCTCAAGACCAACACCGGGAGCGAGATTTTGCCCGCCGACCAGCAGCTCAAAACTGACAATGTCGAGCTTGAGAAAATGGATTACTTTGTCGAAGGTGTCATCGGGTCCATTAGCTAGGACATCACCATGACGTTGACAACAACCTGGCGGCGATCCCTTGAATCAGTGGCGCTGCCCATGGGGGCAGTGCTGTCTGCCCTGGTAATCTTCGGGGTATTTTGTGCCCTAGTTGGGGCCAACCCCCTAGCGGTGTATGCCTCCATCTATCGAGCCGCCTTTGGCAGCTGGAGCGCCTGGCAAAACACGCTGCTGCGCGCTTCACCGCTGATGCTGACGGCCCTGTGCACGGCTTTACCGGCCCGCCTGGGGCTGGTGATTATTGGCAACGAAGGGGCGCTGGTGATGGGGGGCCTAGCGGCGGTGCTGGTGGGTCTGGCCCTGGGGTCGAGTTTGCCTGGCGAACTGGTGCTGCTGGCTATGGCCCTGGGTAGCCTCGTGGCTGGGGGCCTATGGATAGTGGTGGCAGGAGCCCTGCGCCACTACCGGGGGGTGAACGAAACCATCAGCAGCCTGCTGCTGAACTACGTTGCGATCGCCCTCATGAACCACCTGGTGCAAGGCCCCCTGCGCGACCCCGCCTTTGTTAGCAAGCCCTCCAGCTTTGAAATTGCCCCAGCCGCCTGGCTGGGCAACTTGCCCGACACCCGGGTGCACTGGGGGTTGATATACGGTCTGGTGGCTTCGGCTCTGGCCTACATTTTGATGCAGCGCACCACCTTTGGCTTTGCCGCCCGCACCGCCGGGGGCAATGTGCGCGCTGCCCGCATTGCCGGGCTGCCGGTGGGCAAGCTTACCCTGGCGGTGTGTTTCTTGGCCGGCTCCTGCGCCGGGCTAGCGGGCATGGTAGAAGTCGCCGCCGTACAGAAGCGGTTGAACGAATCAATTGTGTCGAACTACGGCTACGCCGGGATTTTGGTAGCCTTTGTGGCCCGCCACAACCCCCTGGCCACGGTGCTGGTGTCGGTGCTGCTAGGAGGCATTTTGGCCAGCGGTGGCATTTTGCAGCGATCGCACAACCTGCCCGATGCCACCGTGATGGTTTTTCAGGGCATTGTCTTCCTCTGCGTGCTCTACAGCGAATCGCTCTACGGGCGCTTCGCGGTGTTTCAGGAGCGGGAGGTACAGGCTGAAGGTGCGGCTGTGGTTGGGTAGATGGGTGGTTAGGTAGATGGGTGGTTGGGTTAAGCATTCATCATTCGTAGGGTGAGCGGCGGGAAACTTGCCGACCATGGCCTGAATTATCAACGCGTGAGGGGGAAGCAATGGCGACGGAAGCACTGGGTTGGTGGGGCGTACCCTTGGGCATTTTGGCCGGTACCCTGCGGGGCAGCGTGCCCTTTTTGCTGGTCAGTTTGGGCGAATGCCTGACGGAGAAAAGCGGCAAAATTAACCTGGGCCTAGAGGGCACTCTGCTGATGGGAGCGATGAGCGCCTATGCCGTCTCCTACCTGAGTTCGGGCATTGTTGGCCCTACCCTGGCCCCTTGGTTGGGAGTGCTGACGGCGGGGGTAGCGGGCATGGGGTTAGGAGCGATCCACGGCTGGCTGGCGCAGCAGCCCCGGGTCAACGATGTGGCCGTAGGCATCGCCATGATTATCTTTGGCGGTGGATTGGCCAACTTCTTGGGCAAGCCTTTCATTCAGCCCCAGGCCCCACAGTTGCCTACGCTGGCGGCTGGTAGCTGGAGCAGCCTATCCCAGGTGCAGTCGGCGCTGCAAATCAGCCCGCTGTTTTTGCTGGGGGTGGCGATCGTACCGTTGATGAGCTGGTTCTTTAAGTCAACCCGATGGGGTCTCTACGTGCGGGCCGTAGGCGACAGCCCCGATGCCGCCTTGGCCATGGGCATTTCGATCTTCTGGGTGCGCATGGCCAGCATTGTGGCGGGTAGCTTCTTGGCGGGAATTGGCGGAGCCAGCCTGTCGCTGTTTTACCCTGGCGTGTGGACCGAGCGCATCTCCAGCGGCCAGGGGTTGATGGCGGTGGCCCTAGTTATTTTTGCCCGCTGGCAGCCATGGCAGTGTCTGTGGGCCTCATTGCTGTTTGGCGGAGCCCAGGCGTTAGGGCCTGCGTTCCAGTCAGTGGGCATTGACTCGTATTATTACCTGTTCAACGCCGCCCCATACATTCTGACCCTGCTGATCATGATTGTCACCTGCTCACCTAAGCGCACCCTGACGGGCGCTCCGGGGGCTTTGGGGCAGAGCGATTAGCGGCCTGCCTTATCATCTGAGGACCGAAGTATCCGCAGGATCATTGCAGTGGGATAATAAAAACCGGCGACCCTGAGGCGTTTGTCTTCCAATCCTGGCCGCCCTTGTACCTAGCCTGAGATATTTCCCATGACCCAAGCTGAGCAGCTCATTCGCATGGCAGAAGACGAGCTGACAGAGTACAGCACCGACGCCCGCAAGATTGAGAAACTGCGCCGCAAGTTTAGCTTTGCTGTGCCCTACCCCCAGCAGCAGGCCGTGCGGGAGGAAGTGGCGGCGAGCATTCCCAACAACTTTGTCGCCAAGCTAATTGAAGAAAACCGCCAGACGGTGGCTCTACCCTTTTGGGGCATTGGCGGGCTGGGGCTGCTGCTAGGTATTTCGGGCCAGCAACCCCTAGATTTCATTGCTACGGGCATTGGGTTTTACGTAGCCTTTCAGGTGCAGAAGCTGGGCTGGGACTTGCAAGCCAAGCGCCTGGTGCTGCAAACTCTCGATGAGATCGATGCCAGCGTGAAGAATCCAGAGCCGGAGACGGCCTCCTAAGAGTTTTTCTGATTAGAAGCTGCCATAAAAGAGGTGCGGGGCCTGCACTCTTGAGAAGAAGCAAACAGTGCAGATGTTTTCGCTCGCGGAATGGTCTTTGAGGCGATCGCACAAGGAAACTATTGCTCCAAGTCCTGAGCCGGATGCGTTACGCTGGCGCGATGGCGCATTCTGCACAACCTTGAAACCTACCTCGACAACAATCCCCCGCTTTACGACTGGGGCTGTTGCTAAGCGATATTGACAATCGGCATTTATTTTTCTCTGCTATGGCTGAACCGATCGCAAACCAAACCGTTCTGATTACTGGCGCTAGCAGCGGCATTGGGGCTGCCTGCGCTCGCCAGTTTGCCGTCGCTGGAGCACGGCTGATTTTGGCCGCCCGTCGCCAGGCACCCCTAGAGGCGCTGGCCGCAGAACTTCAGCAGCAGCACTCCACTGAGGTCTTGACGGTGGTGCTAGATGTGCGCCAGTCGGGGGCCGTCGGTGAAGCGATCGCAAACTTGCCTGACCCCTGGCAGGCGATCGACATTTTGATCAACAACGCTGGGCTCAGCCGGGGGCTCGACAAGCAGTACGAAGCGCCCCTAGACGACTGGGAGGCCATGATCGACACCAACGTCAAAGGATTGCTCTACGTGACGCGGGCCGTGGTGCCGGGCATGGTGGCGCGGGGGCGCGGCCACGTAGTGAATGTGGGCTCGATCGCCGGACGGCAGACCTACCCCGGCGGCAGCGTCTACTGCGCCACCAAGGCAGCCGTTAGATCCCTATCAGAGGGGCTGAAGCTCGACCTATTGGGCACTCCGGTGCGGGTTACCAACATCGACCCAGGCTTGGTCGAAACCGAGTTCAGCCTAGTGCGCTTTGACGGCGATCGCGATCGCGCCCAGGGCGTTTACCAGGGCATGACTCCCCTGACCGGCGACGATGTGGCCGACGTCATTGTGTTTGCCGTCACTCGCCCAGCCCACGTCAACATCAGCGACGTCATGCTGATGCCGACCGCCCAGGCATCCGTGTTTCACACCCATCGGCAAGCTGAGTAGTTCCCGTAGGTTGTTCTTTTGAGTTGGCCGCAAACACCTGAGCCGCCGACCACCGCTATACAATGGGCGATGGCACAATCATCCCTTCACTCGCAATACCGACTATGACCCTTTCCGTTGGCAACCCCGCTCCCGACTTTAGCCTGCCCGATGCTACCGGCAAGACCTATAGCCTGGCCGACCTCAAGGGTCAGCGAGTAGTGCTGTACTTTTACCCCCGCGACAACACCCCCGGCTGCACCAAAGAAGCCTGTGGGTTCCGCGATCGCTACGCTGACTACCAGGGCAAAGATGCGATCGTGCTGGGAGTGAGTACCGACGACGCCAAGTCCCACAGCAATTTTATCAACAAGTTCAGCCTGCCCTTTCCGCTGCTGGTGGATGAGGGCGGCGAAGTGGCCAGTCGCTACGGCGTTTATGGCCTGAAAAAGTTCATGGGTAAAGAATATATGGGTATTACCCGCAGCACCTTTATCATCGGCCCCGACGGCAACCTGGAGAAAGCCTACCTCAAGGTCAAGGCCGAAACCCACGCCGACGAGGTGCTCGCCGATCTGGACACCCTTTAGCCCATGGCCTACTTTGCCCATATTTTACGCACCCTGCTGGGGCTGCTGCTACGCCGCCCCATTCTCGGCACCTGCGTCATTCCGCTGCTAGCCAATGGCAATATTGTGCTGGTGCGCCGCCGTGACAACGGGCTGTGGAGCCTGCCCGGCGGCATTGTTGACTGGGGTGAAGACGTGATTACCTCCGCCGCCCGCGAGCTCAAAGAAGAGGCCGGGCTCCAGACCGTGGGGCTGGAGCGTCTGGTGGGGGTATACTCCCAGCCGGGACGCGACCCCCGGTTTCATTCAGTGTGTGTAACGGTGGCGGTGCAGGTAACAGGCAAGCCCTATCCGGCTGATCCCCGAGAAATCTTAGAAGCCTCCGCCTTTAGCCCCGACGACCTGCCGTGGGATCGCCTCTCCCACGACCACCGTCAGCATTTGCAAGATTTCTTTAAGGGAGAAACGGTTTTAGCCTAAGCTTTTGGGTAAGTTTGTTGGGTCTGACGGACTGGGCACTGCCCTCCGGTTACCCTAGTGCCATCTACCCACCGAGACCTATGCCGTTACCCGCCGAGATTCCCATTCGCACTGGCCGCATGAAGCTCCCCAGCGGCAACGTGTTTTGGCATGAGGGCGGTAAATCTCAGGCAGAAACGGTGATTTTCTTGCATGGGTCTTGGCAGGACAGCACCCAGTGGCTACCGGCCATGCAGTGCCTGGCTCCTCAATACCATTGCCTAGCCCCCGATCTGCTGGGTTTTGGCGAGTCGTGGCGAGAAGGAAAAGCTTACTCAGTAGCCTTTCAGGTGGAAGCATTGCACAGCTGGCTGAGCGCCCTGCGCATTCATCGGTTTCGGCTAGTGGGCCATTCTTTAGGAGCCTGGGTGGCAGGCCAGTATGCCCTCACCTACCCCGACCAAGTGCAGAGCCTAACGGTGCTGGCCCCCGAGGGCGTGAACGATCGCGCTTTACGAGGCCGCTGGCAGCGCGATCGCTGGCTAGTCGCCCCCTGGTCACCCCTGCCGCTGATGCTGCCTTGGCTGGGTAATGCCGCCTGGGTCAAAGCACTGCGCGCTCGCCACCGTTGTCTGCGCCAGTCTCCTGCCGCCTGCAAGACGCTGTTTCAGCGTCGCACCGCCGCCATCAACGGCGAACTGCTGCACCAGGGACTAGGACAACTTTGGCTGCCGACCCTGGTGCTAGAGGCTGCCACCGCTGACTCCGTGACCCACCAGCTCACCCATGCCTGGCTGCGCCTACTACCCGATCCGCAGTACCGCGAACTCACCGCCGCTGACACGCCCTTAGGAGTAGATGAGCAGGAGTTTGCGGCGGCGATCGATCAGCTCAAGCTCCCTGATTTACCCTTTCAGGTGCGTAAGGTACCCCCCGCCCCGCCCAGGTCGACAGTGCCCTAGCTCTCCACGGGGCTAGTGGCCAGCGTCGCCATTAGTAGTTGAGACAGTTCTTCGGCCCGGTTGAGCACCATGAGATGGCCGCCACCGGGCACGACGACATCGGCACTGCGGTAGCCAAAGGGAAAGATGCGATCGCTGCTGCCGTGAATGTGGACTAAATGCTCAGGCACTACCTGATTGCGCCAGCCCACCACCTGGTTGATAGCCCACTTGAGAAAACAGAGATCGGTATCGACCAACACCTGCTTAAACAGGGAGCAGTCATCGCGGTTGTTGAGGCCAAACAGCCAGTTTAAAAGCCCGTGTACCACCCACAGCAGTTGCTTAAAGGGCACCACCAGCTGCACCGGCAGCCAGCGAAACACTTTATAGTAAGCCGGAATCTGCGCCCCCGTAGTCGCGCTAGAAATCACAATCACCTGCTGTGGGCGGCAAAGCTTTGCCATTTCAATCGCCATTAGCCCGCCAAAGGAAAGCCCCACAAAAATAGGGTTTTCTACCGTGACCTGGGTCAGCAATCGCTGGGCATACTGCTCGATGGACTCGTGGCGATCGGGACGCTGCCATAGAATGTGAACCGGGCGATAGCCCTCTAGCTGTAAGCGTTGGAACACCCGCCAGTCGGCACCGAGACCGCTGATGAAGTAGATCTCGCGCTCGGCGATCGCCACGTTGCCCTCAGTTGCGATCGCCGGAGCTTCAGCTTTGCCCTCTGGGGATGATGTGACGGTGCCAACCATGCTTGCCCTAGCCCTTGAGCGCTTCAATTTCGCGGCGAATTGCCGCTAGCTCTAGGGTCAGTGCCTCTAGATCGCTCTGCACAGCGGTATCAACTACGGGGCTGGCCATGGTGGTAATCGTGGTCTCACCGGCTGCCGGGCCAGAGCCACCAAAGGGGTTAGGCACTTGGCTGAGCAACCCATCCACAAACTGCCGGGCCTCGCGCTCGGTGATCTCGCCTTTAACCTCTAGCTCTTCGGTAAGGCGGTTGACATCGCCGCCCAGGGCAGAAAATTTTTGGTTCGAGGTTTCAGGATCTTGTATGGCTTCAATCAACGATGCGGTGGCCCCGAGAGTAACGCGAATTCCCTTCTGCAAGGTTTGAGACAGGTCATCAGGGTTCATAGCTTGCTGCCTTAAAAACTTCAAATCAAGCGCTTGGAGGTCAAAGCGGACCACGCCAAACGCAACCAGTACCGCTTTGGTGGCCTTTGGCGCTCATATTCTATCGCGCCCCTCCCATCAGATGTAGCATCTCAGGCTACTATCCCACCTGGGGTAGAGGGAAGCGATACGTGGCCCCCTTAGCCCAGGTAAGTGATGACGTCGTCGTAAATCTGCGACAGCTCGGCCTCGGTAGTGACGCGAATGCGATCGTCCCGCAGGGTCAATAGCACCTTGGCCGCAAAGGGGCTGGGCCAAATATTGGGATTGCAAAACACCTCCAGAAATACCTCACCGCTGTGGCGATATTCCATCGGTGACTGGGGAGTCCGGCGACCGGTCTCTCCACCTTGGGCAGCGGCGCTTTTCAGCATGGTCATCAGCTCGTCTAAGGAGGCCTTGAGAGACTGGGCGGCTTCGACCGAAAAGGTAAAGCGAACAGATCCCTGGGGCAGGTTGAGAGTAAGGGGGGCGCTCATGGGTGCAGTATTCGTTGCGATCGGTAAATAGAGCCGTCGATTTGGCTGGGCCACCTAGGTCGAAAACGTTTCACTCACTAGGGCTAATTCAGCCAAACGGCAAGGCCACCCCATTGTGTCACCTGGGCGTCACTTGGCGGCTAGAGTTGGGCATCCAGAGCAGCGATCGCCCCCACTCCATCACCCCTTTCGCCCAGCATCGCCCTAGGGCTCCATCGTCAAACGTAACGATAAGTTACGTTATGTGTCCTGCTATGGCACACCACCGGTTTGTATATAGCCACCTATAGCGATAGTTAAATCCCAAAGAAAACCCTAAAGCTTTGCCAAATCAAGGGTTGACCTCTCTAAAGTGGTAAGCAACGACCCAGGTATGAGGACTAAGGTATGTATTTAGTTCTGTAATCCTCCACCTGAGTGTTTACTCCTACGGGTCTTCGACCGGAGCAGCTTGGGAGCAACACCCCAAACCGCCGTCCGAAGACCGCCCCCAGATCGCATTGCTCACCGCTGGAGATGGCATGGCCGCAAATTTTCCCTCACTTTTATCTCCGGCTACAGCCCGTGAAGCGCTGTGGCCCAATGCTAACGCTGCCCCCACCCCGGTCGATCGCATTCGTCGACTGGTCTGGAAGATTGCCGTGGCCACCCTCGCCCTGATGGCCGTAGGCAGCGCTACCCGGGTGATGAATGCAGGTTTGGCCTGCCCCGACTGGCCCCTATGCTACGGCCAACTGGTGCCCCAGCAGCAGATGAACCTCCAGGTGTTTTTAGAGTGGTTCCACCGGCTTGATGCCGCCCTAATTGGTCTCAGCACCCTGTGGCTGGTTGCTCTCAGCCTATGGTATCGGCGGCAGGTGCCCGGCTGGCTGCCCTGGGCGACGGTAGGCGCACTAGCGCTCATTGGCGTGCAGGGAGCGCTTGGAGGCCTGACGGTAACCCAGCTGCTACGCTTCGACATTGTCACCGCCCACCTGGGTACAGCGCTGCTGTTCTTTAGCGCCATGCTCGTCATTGCCTGCTGTCTGCTGCCCTACCGCAGCACTGGCACGGTGGGCCGCCTGCCCTGGCTGAGCCTAGCAACGTTAGCCGTGGTGTATACCCAATGTTTACTGGGGGGATTAGTAGGGTCACGCTGGGCCGCTCACCAGTGCCTGGGGCTCAAGGAACTGTGCCAGGTGATGAATAGCCATCTGCTGGGCATTTTGCCCACCACTGCTATGGTGCTGGCGCTCACCTGGACGGTGTGGCGGACCCCAGCGCTTACCTATCCCCTGCGGCGGTTGGGCAGCTTGGTTAGCATGCTGCTGGTGCTTCAGCTCGTCATGGGGATTGCCACCTTTCGGCTCCGGCTTCAGATCGAGCCTTTGACCGTAGCCCACCACACCCTGGGAGCAGCGCTAGTCGGCACTCTGGTGTGCTTTACAGTGCTGGCCTGGCGCGATCGCCTCGACCCCATCCCTAGTGAGCCTCGCTTCGGCACTGACGATACACTGCTAGCCTCTACGCCTTCTGCTGTCGAGGCATAACAGCGCTTTCTATTACGAGTACGAGAGTTTTTATCCACTCCTCTAGGCGTATTTAGCTGTCAACTTAGGACTTTTTGCATGAATCAGACCACCACATGGAATGCCCCCACTCGGCACCACGAGACCTTTAAGGCCGTTGTGCAGAGCTATGTGCAGCTTACCAAACCCCGCATTATTCCCCTGCTGCTGATTGAGACAGCGGCGGCCATGTGGGTGGCGAGCCAGGGCGAGATCGACCCGGTGCTGCTGATGGTAACTCTGCTGAGCGGCACCCTGGCAGCGGCTTCGGCCCAGACTATCAACTGCGTCTACGATCGCGACATTGATTTCGACATGGAGCGCACTCGCCACCGTCCCATTCCCTCCGGGCGCATTCAGGTGCGCGACGCGCTGGTGTTTGCTGGGGTGCTGGCGGCGCTGTCTTTTGGACTCCAAGTCTGGGTGGCCAACCTGCTCAGCGCTGGGTTAGCCATGCTGGGCATTGTTATCTACGTAGGGGTCTACACCCTATGGCTGAAGCGGTCTTCGCCTCAAAACATCGTGATCGGCGGTGCCGCCGGAGCGATTCCGCCCCTGGTGGGCTGGGCGGCGGTGACGGGCGATCTACCCCTGGCCGCATGGCTGTTCTTTGCGATTGTGTTCATCTGGACGCCACCTCACTTTTGGGGACTGGCCATGCTAATTCAAGATGAATACGCCAAGGTCAACGTGCCCATGATGCCGGTGATCGCTGGCGACGAGGCCACAGCGCAGCAGATCTGGTACTACACCCTGGTGTTGGTGCCCCTGACGCTGATGATGACGTTTCCCTTGGGAGCAACTGGCGCAGTGTATGCGGCGATCGCCCTGATGCTGGGAGGTATGTTTATTCAACGGGCCTGGGCATTGCTGCAAGCACCGAGCGATCGCGACCTAGCTAAGGGACTGTTCAAGTTCTCGATTCTCTACATGATGCTGCTGTCGGCGGCCATGGTGGTCGATAGCTGGCCGGTGACGCGGGCAGCAGTGGCGAGCCTATCGCAGCCTCTAGAGCACCTAGTAGGCATGCTGCCCTTCTAAGACCTTTCTGAGCCCATAGAATGAGCTGCATCAATAAAAGGGACTAAGGGCGTAGCCTATCTTTCTGGGTACAAGTGTGTTTCAACAGGCCGAAGTGACTATAATGCCTGTTATGAATTTGCCGATTGCGGTGCCCTACATAGCGTTGGGATAGCCGTTGGGCAATGGGTGGTAGGTTGATCTTCGGTGAAGCGCATAGCATACGTTTCCCTTGAGATATTGTCTTAAATGGTGTTGCCGCCGTATGCTACGCCCCTTTGTTCCCAAGATTAGCGATGTCCACTTCCACAATGGCAATAGTGCTCAGGTGTTGTCGCTATCGAATCACACTACGAGTCTGGAGGCCTTAGGCTACATGGGGTTGCCCATGGCTCAACCTACTCTAGTGATCATCGGCGGGGCTAGCTTAATGTCTCATGAGAGCATGGAGCGATTGCAAACGGTCTTTGATCAGGTGTTTGCACCGTTAGCTCAATCCTTGGGCCTGACGGTGCTTGATGGCGGCACCGATACTGGGGTAATTCGCATGATGGGTCAGGCACGCCACACCATTGGCGGCAATTTTCCCCTGATTGGAGTGGTGCCCAAAGGTAAGGCTCGGTTGCCGGGCGATCGCCACCACGACGATTCCCGTCATGACCTAGAGCCTCACCACACCAATTTTTTTCTTATCCCTGGAGATGATTGGGGCAGCGAGTCGCCCTGGTTAGCTGAGTTGGCTTCTGAAATTTCTGCTGACCGTCCGGCGCTGACTATTTTAGTCAACGGTGGCCAGATAGCTTTAATTGACCTAAAAGAAAATTTGGCTACGGGCAGACCGGCGATTGTGCTGTCAGGTAGTGGGCGTCTAGCTGATTCCATTGCCGCTGCGACCGCCGCACTGCCACCCGAGACCGATCCGGCGATTCTCGAACTGATTCAGCATTACCAGCCCGACGGCAAGTTAGAGATTATAGATTTATCTTTGCCGGTTGAGCAGATGCGCGATCGCCTCCAGCAGTACTTCAGCTCCACCCTCGCCTGAGGTTTCTCGCCGTGACCTCTTTGCCTTCAGAGCCCACCGATTCTGTGCCTGTCCCCGAGAGCAATGCTGCTTCCCCGAGCCTGCTCAACAGCGCTTGGGAAAGGTATCGGGTCTACAGCCAAAATGCTTCTAAGGCTCAGGAGCGGTTTCTTGCCGTCGAGCGCCTGATTACACTTTTGGCGCTTTTGGTTGTGGTTTTGGCGGTGGTCCATCCAATCGTTCTTCGCCAAACACCCACGTCTGAAAACTCAGCAGAACTGAACAAACAGCTGCCTTTGAGCTTACTCTTCGACCAGCAGCATGTTGGGTTAGGGATGCTCAATCTGCTGCTGATTATTCTGCCTATTTCGATCACGGCGCTGCGAGCTTTTGCTATCAAGTTTAGTCGAGGCAATAGCTGGGTAATTTTGCGAGGCAATGCCGAAGCTCTCAAGATGGAAATTTTTTATTACCGCACTCAGGTCAAGCGGTATCAAACCGATCGCAATACAGAACTAGCTGAAAAAATTCAGCAGATTAGCCAAAGGTTGAAGGGCAGCGTTGTGCACCAGCGGGCTCTGTTTCCTTACGAGAACCAAAGATCGGCTCGGCTGCGCTTGGGCGTTGTGTTTTTGGCTATTAGCCGTCTATGGTCTTTGGGGCAGCGGCTGGCCAATTACGGTTGGGAGTTTTTTTTCGCTGTTAAAGAAGAAGCCGAGAGTTTGCCTAAAGAGCCCGATCGCACTTCTGATTTAGACCCCGAGGGCTATATCAAGTACCGCTTAGAGGAGCAGTTTGACTGGTATCGACGCAAGGCTCGCAGCTACGATCGCCAGCACCAGCTTTTGCAAACCAGTGTTTATATTTTTGGTGGCTTTGGCACGCTGCTGGCCGCGATCGGGTTTCAAAGCTGGGTCGCGGTAACGGCGACCATAGCCGCATCTTTGGTCAACTACCTGGAGTATCGCCGGGTAGAGGTTACTCTCATGGGCTATAACCAATCTGCCGATGCGCTCTACGATATTCGCACCTGGTGGTACTCGCTCTCTGCGGACAAGCAAGCAAGCTTTAACAACTTTGAAAAGCTCGTAGTCAATACCGAAGAGACCATTCGCAGTGAGCACAACAGCTGGTTGCAGGATATGCAAGATCGGCTGTCTGACCTCTACGAGTCTGAAGGCAAGAAACAACATTCTGCGCCACATGCCAAGGTGGTAGACGCCAAATCAGCAGAGGGGCTGCTTAAGGAAAAGACAGATCACGAAGCTTTGCCTGAGAGCAAACCAGAGCTATTGCCGCCCTACCCAGAGCTTCCTCTTGATGCAGATACCCTGCCTTCTGCCCATTGAGGCAATTTTCGGCAAAGTTTTTGGCCTACCCGTTCTTACTCTGGCCAATTAACTGGCATTAGCCCCACAACCCGCCCGAGGGATGACTCGAAGAGGGCCGCGGGGTCTGGGGCGCGGGGTGGGAGGTTGCAGAGGGCGCGATCGGCGTCGGTGGCTTGGCCGTACTCTAGGTAGTTGTGCAGCCACTGGCAGCCCCAGGCCAGTAGCTCTGGCAGGGTTTGGAGTTCATGTACCTGCACTCGACCATCGACTACCGTAGCCAAGCGCTGCCCATCGGGGCTAACGGCGGGTGAACCGTCATAAATGGCTAGTTGCCGCCCTTGTAAATCCCACACCCGCGCCGTGCCATCGTAGGAGGTTGTTACCACTTGGGTGCCATCGGCGCTAAAACTGGCGCTTCTGACCGCAGCGATGTGCCCCTCTAGGGGAGTGGATTGTCCGCTTTGCAGGTCCCACACCCGCGCCGTGCCATCGTAGGAGGCCGTCACCACCTGGGTGCCATCGGCGCTAAAACTGGCGCTGTTGACCCAATCGGTGTGCCCCTCTAAGGGAGTGGATTGTCCGCTTTGCAGGTCCCACACCCGCGCCGTGCCATCGTCGGAGGCCGTCACCACCTGGGTGCCATCGACACTAAAACTGGCGCTTCTGACCGCAGCGGTGTGCCCCTCTAGGGGAGTGGATTGTCCGCTTTGCAGGTCCCACACCCACGCCGTGCCATCGTCGGAGGCCGTCACCACCTGGGTGCCATCGGCGCTAAAACTGGCGCTGTTGACCGAATCGGTGTGCCCCTCTAAGGGAGTGGATTGTCCGCTTTGCAGGTCCCACACCCGCGCCGTGCCATCGTCGGAGGCCGTCACTACCTGGGTGCCATCGACACTAAAACTGGCGTTTCTGACCCAATAGGTGTGCCCCTCAAGGGGAGTGGATTGTCCGCTTTGCAGGTCCCACACCCGCGCCGTGCCATCGGCGGAGGCCGTCACTACCTGGGTGTCATCGGCGCTAAAACTGGCGCTTCTAACCGCAGCGGTGTGCCCCTCTAGGGGAGTGGATTGTCCGCTTTGCAGGTCCCACACCCGCGCCGTGCCATCGGCGGAGGCCGTCACTACCTGGGTGCCATCGACACTAAAACTGGCGTTTCTGACCCAATAGGTGTGCCCCTCTAGGGGAGCGGATTGTCCGCTTTGCAGGTCCCACACCCGCGTCGTGCCATCGTAGGAGGCCGTCACTACCTGGGTGCCATCGGCGCTAAAACTGGCGCTGTTGACAAAATCGGTGTGCCCCTCTAGGGGAATGGATTGTCCGCTTTGCAGGTCCCACACCCGCGCCGTGCCATCGGCGGAGGCCGTCACCACCTGGGTGCCATCGACACTAAAACTGGCGCTGTAGACCAAATCGGTGTGCCCCTCAAGGGGAGTGGATTGTCCGCTTTGCAGGTCCCACACCCGCGCCGTGCCATCGTAGGAGGTTGTTACCACCTGGGTGCCATCGACACTAAAACTGGCGCTTCTGACCGAATCGGTGTGCCCCTCTAGGGGAGTGGATTGTCCGCTTTGCAGGTCCCACACCCGCGCCGTGCCATCGTCGGAGGCCGTCACCACCTGGGTGCCATCGGCGCTAAAACTGGCGCTGTTGACAAAATCGGTGTGCCCCTCTAGGGGAGTGGATTGTTCGCTTTGCAGGTCCCACACCCACGCCGTGCCATCGTCGGAGGCCGTCACCACCTGGGTGCCATCGGCGCTAAAACTGGCGCTTCTGACCGCAGCGGTGTGCCCCTCTAGGGGAGTGGATTGTCCGCTTTGCAGGTCCCACACCCGCGCCGTGCCATCGTCGGAGGCCGTCACCACCTGGGTGCCATCGGCGCTAAAACTGGCGCTTCTAACCGCAGCGGTGTGCCCCTCTAGGGGAGTGGATTGTCCGCTTTGCAGGTCCCACACCCGCGCCGTGCCATCGTAGGAGGTTGTTACCACCTGGGTGCCATCGGCGCTAAAACTGGCGCTTCTGACCGAATCGGTGTGCCCCTCTAAGGGAGTGGATTGTCCGCTTTGCAGGTCCCACACCCGCGCCGTGCCATCGTCGGAGGCCGTCACTACCTGGGTGTCATCGACACTAAAACTGGCGCTGTTGACCCCAGCCTTATGGGCTAACGGACTGTTAGGAGATCTAGCTTGTAGCTGCTGTAAGACAAAAATAGGGCTAGCGGCGGGGTACTCAGCGACAGCCTTGACGGGGATGCCAGCTTCGTTAAAGCTGCTTGTAGCTCGCGCCCGGCCTTAATGGCTCTAAGTAATGCTTCAATTTGGTTAAACTCAAAGCGGCCTAGAGCGAAGGTGCCGGCTTGCTCTAGGCGAGTGCCGATTTGGGCCAGGTGCTGTTTTTTTTCGGCCTCAGCGGTTTTGGTATCGGCCTCTCTGGTTCTCGCTTCTGCATATTGGGCTTTGGCTTCGGCCTCTCTGACCTTCGCTTCTACCTCTTGGGCCTTTCTATCGGCCTCTCTAGCTCTCTCTGCTGCATTTTCGACCTTTCTATCAGCCTCTCTGGCACGAGTTTCGGCATCCTCAGCTTTGGCTTCAGCTTGTTCCTTATCTCGTTGGGCCTGATCAGCTTGTTTCTTTGCATTCCCAGTCGAGATTTCTGCCAGATATGTTTTTCGGTTTGCGCTCAGCTCCTGCTGAGTGGCGCTAGCTAAATTCCACCGTGCTTGAGAAGTCTCTTGAGATGCCTTACTTTGCAAATACCAAGCGCCTCCTCCCGATATCGCTGCGACTAAAATTCCTGCAAACGCCGCGATCGCCCCAGTCAGGGCACCTCGGCGCAGCTTTTTCTCAGCCGCCTCTTCAGCCTCTTGCCTGGCTCTAGCCGCACGAATGTATTCTTGCTGCAAACCCGTAGGCTGGGGTTCTACCTTGGCGTTGGTGGCTAACCAGTGCTCCGCCGTTTCCAGATCCTTTCCCCGCAGCAGCAGGCTTTCATCGCGCCCCCGCCGATCCCACTCGCCCGATCGCACCAACAACCGCGTATGAGTCTCCAAATGCTCCCGATCCGTATCCAGCGTCCTCAGCAACCCAGCAAAATTTGCCTGAAAGTCGCCATCATGCTCGCGAAAATCTAGCCATTGCAGCTTGGCCAGCACCGGGTGCAGGTCAGCCACATCGATTGCCCGATGCAGCACCGGCACCATGCGCTTATTTAGCCCCTGGGCATACTCCACCTCATCGGCACAAAAGGGCGAGTTAATCGACTCCGGCGACAGCACAAACACAAACACATCTGAGCTTTCAATTCCCCGGTAAATCTCCTGCTGAAAATCGGTGCCGGTGGCGATGCTCTCCTGGTCAAACCAGGTGCGTTTGCCCTGGGTTTGCAGCGCATCATTCAGCCTGCGGGCAAAGTCAGAATCCACCCGCGAGTAAGAGATAAACACATCCAGCGAGGGGTTGGGCGGCTGGCGCAGGCTCTCAGCAATAAACTGCTCGTGCAGCTCGGTGGGCGGGTGGCGGTGGGTGCGGGCCACCTTTAGCCAAGTTTCGGCCCGGCGCAGGTTGTAGCCCCGCAGCAGCAGGGTGGGGTTTTGCTGCTGCCGCTGCCACTTCAGCGCCTGCACCAGCCAGGTTTTGTGCTCGGTGTGGTAAGCGACATCGGTGTTGAGCTGCCTCAGCAACTGGCTTTCATCCGCCGCATAATCGCTGGTCTGGAGGTTGTCCGTCAGGTCAACGTGCTGAAGGGTTCTCAACCCCTCCGGCACCAGCTCCGGCTCCACCGTTGCCGCCAGCACCGGAATCACCCGCTTGTTAAGCGCCAAGGCCTGGGCCAGTTCCTGCTGGCAGTAGGGCGACTGGGCCGAGGGCGGCGACAGCAAAAAGATTACGTTGTCGGCTTCCTCAACGCCCTGGGCAATAACGCTGTTGTAATCTTGGCTGGTTTGAATATCGGTGCGGTAGTTCCACACCGTGATGCCCTGGCGCAGCAGCGATCGCCGAATCTGCTCCGCCACTCCCTGGTCTTGGTCGCTGTGGCACAAAAACACCTGGGTCATCAGGTTGCTGGCGTTTTTAATGCTCTCGGTAATAAATTCGCAGTGCAGATCAGTGGGGGTGCAGGGCAGCGGTGCCCCCGCCAGGGTGCGGGCGTGCAACCAGGTTTCTGCCAGTTGGCGATCGCGGCCCACCAGCAAAAACCGAGTTTCGCGATGGCGGCGATCCCACCCCAGAGCCTGGGTAAGCAGGGCAGTGTGCTGGTGCACGTAGGCTTTTACATCGGGCTGCTCAGCGCCCGTCTTTTCGTCGCATAGGTGCAGGGCGCGGCTGAGCTTATCGAGGTACTGGGCCGGGTCATCGACCCCGTCGCGGCACCAGATCCAATTCAGCAGGCGAATGGTAGCGCAGCCAGTAGGGTCATGGGCGGCCCAGGCGGCACTGTCGCCCCCGCCCACGTGCAGCAGCGGAATGATGCGCTTGCCGTAAGCGATCGCCCGCTCTAGCTCAACTTTGCAGTAGGGCGAGGCCATCGCCGAGGGCGAAATGATGTAGACAAACTGGTGCGATCGCTCGATGGCGTCGTCAATGCGCCCCTGCCAGTCGGTTGCCGAAGGAATGTCGTCTAAATCGAGCCAGATTTGGCTCAGGCCCCGCACCCTGAGCTGCTCTTTGAGGGCGATGGCAAAGGCTTTGCTATCAGCCCGTGCGTAGGAGACAAACGCATCGTAAAAAGCAGCCATGGGGCGATCGGTTAAAGCAGGTGCTTGAAAATTCTCGGGTTTTGGAAAACTCAGGAATGGGGGTGAAAAGAACGATTTTTACTGAGAGTAAACCGCCTTTCCTCAAAACAGCGGAAATCTACGATTTGCTTAACAGGCATGGGCGACACCGCTCTAGCAACGATCAGATGGCCCCTCAATGCGATAGCCCTTTGAGCCGGTCTTTGACCATCGACCTCACGCCGTTCGGTGGAGTTCTGTAGAATGACAAGAGTAGGAACCAATACGTTTGGGGTTAGCTCTACAGATGGCCGCGGCGGTAACAATTCAAAACTTGAAGAAGTCCTACGGGGCGGTGGAAGCAGTGCGCGATGTGTCGCTCACCATTGAGCCTGGCGAAATTTTTGGCCTGCTAGGGCCCAATGGGGCGGGCAAAACTACCACCATTCGCTGCCTCTGCACCCTGACCACCCCAGACAGCGGCACGCTTGAAGTCATGGGGGTTTCGGTAGTCGAGCAGCCTCGGCTAGTGCGCCAATATCTTGGCTACATCGCCCAGGAGGTTGCCCTTGACAAGGTACTCACCGGACGGGAGCTATTGCGGCTTCAAGCCGATATCTACCACATGCCTAAGAGTGTGTCTGGCCCTCGCATCGACCAGATGATCGACTTGCTAGAGCTAGGTGACTGGGCCGACAAAAAGACCGGCAACTATTCTGGAGGCTTGAGAAAGCGCCTAGATTTAGCTCTAGGGTTGCTGCATCAGCCCGACCTGCTGGTGCTTGATGAGCCCACGGTTGGCCTTGATATTGAGACGCGCTCGGCGGTGTGGAGTTTTTTACGGCAGCTGCGAGCGGCAGGCACCACGATTTTAATCACCAGCCACTACCTTGAAGAGGTCGATGCCCTGGCTGACCGGGTGGCGATTATTGACCGAGGCCGAGTGATTTCGGCCGGCACCCCCAGTGAACTAAAGGATAAGATTGGGGGCGATCGCATCACCCTGCGCATTCGCGAATTTACCTCCGACACTGAGGCCGCCAATGCCCGCACTATGTTGGCTGGGCTGCCCTTTGTGCGCGAGGTGATCGTCAACTCGGCCCAGGGCAACTCTCTCAACTTAGTAGTTGACCGTCAGCCCGATGTGCTGTTGACGGTACAGCAGGCGCTCAAAGCCGCCGATCTGCCTGTGTTTGGCATTGCCCAATCGCGCCCTAGCCTTGACGATGTGTATTTGGCCGCCACAGGCCGCACCTTGATGGATGCGGAGCTGGCTGCCGTCGGCCAGCGCGACCTTAAGAAAGAAAAGAAACAGGCCATGAAGGGACGCTAGGATAACATCATGAGCACCACCATTCCCACCCCATCTCCAACTCGCGAGGCTGCCCCCAGCCTTGAGAACTCAGACCTTAAAGCCTGGAAGGCTGACTTGATCAAATCCCAAGGGCTGGTCTCTGGAGCCTTTGTGCAGGAGACCCTAGCCATGACCCGGCGGCTGTTCATTCAGCTTCAGCGTCGCCCGACTACCCTGGTGGCTGGCGTAATTCAGCCGCTGATTTGGCTAGTGCTGTTTGGGGCGCTGTTTCAGAACGTACCGGCTGGGTTGTTTGGCGAAAGTCGCAACTACGGCCAGTTCTTGGGGGCAGGCATCATTGTATTTACCGCCTTTGGGGGTGCGCTCAACGCCGGGCTACCGGTGATGTTTGACCGCGAGTTTGGCTTTTTGAATCGGTTTTTGGTAGCACCCTTAGCCTCGCGCTACTCCATTGTGGTAGCGTCGGCGCTATTTATTGCCGCTCTGAGCCTGGTACAAACGGCGGCAATTTTGGCCCTGAGCGCTGTGCTCGGTGCCGGGTTGCCTAGCCTGCCGGGGTTGCTGCTAGTGCTATTTATTGTCATGGCGCTGGTGCTGGGTGTGACGGCCCTTAGCCTAGGGTTGACCTTTGCGCTACCCGGCCACATTGAGCTGATTGGGGTGATCTTTGTAACCAACCTGCCCCTGCTATTTTCAAGTACGGCTCTGGTACCGCTAGATTTTATGCCTCAATGGCTACAGGTAGTGGCTAGCTTAAACCCACTCACCTACGCCATTGAGCCCATTCGCTATGTCTACCTGCATCCGGCGTGGGGCTTGGGTGACACAGTGCTGCAAACGCCTTTTGCGGCAGTTTCACTAGGGGCTTGTCTGGCGGTTTTGGTGGTTTTCTGCGGTCTGTCGTTAGGGCTAATTCAGCCCCTGCTGCGCCGCCGGATTGCCTAGCGACCAGCTCAACTCAACCAGTTACAGAGCTGGTCTGGTAGGGGTCGGCAGCTGGCGAGTTAGCCGCTACAATGGCAAGCGTAGGCAGCACAGTTTTTCTGTGCCCAAAGTCTTAGTTGTTATGGTGTCAAGGAGTGCTCCTATGGCTTACCCAAATTTTCTCTCTAGACCGGTAGCAGCTGTGATCGCAGCTGCTAGCCTGTTAGTTCTGGCTCCGGCAGCCTTGGCCCAATCTACGGCTACCGACCCAAGCCGCACTCCGCGCGTCGATACCAATGAAGGCTTTGGCGACAGCGATGCCAACGACGGCATTTTTGGCGAAAGCAGCAGCCCTTTTGATCTAATTCACCGGGCGGTGCTGATGAATGACCGCAGCTCTACCGACTTTAGCCGTCAGCATCGTGGCCGTATTAGCGACGAGGCACTTAATTTCCGCACCCTACAGCAGGATGCCCTGCGCCGTCAGCAGCCCCAGCCTGCGCAGACTGAGGCGACTGAAGTCATTACTCCCGAAACTGGAGAAGAGTAAGCCGGAGAAGAGTAAGCCATTGCTTTTAAGGCAAACGGCCTACTACCTTCTGTTCTGATGAAGGAACACACTCCAAAACAACGAAACATGGCCGCTGAAAGTTTAGTGGCCATGTTTTTTGAGCGGCTGCTTTGAGTAACCGCTTAAAAGATGACATAAACGTGCCTACCCCACGTTTCTAAGCTTCCAGCCTGTTCGTAAACCGCTATAGCTGGCAGGTAAACAGACGGCTGAGAAAGTAGTTGACCATTTTGGCTCCATAGGGAGAATTCCACCAGACGATGGGATAGCAGCCTACGGGATCATCTAGATCATGGCGGGCCTGGTCAATTGTCTTCCACTGGTCATCTTGCCGCCAGCCCACCTGTTCGCCCAAGCGGTTGAGGATGGCGGTGTCTTGAATCAACGCTGATTCAAGGGTGCCGCCTACGGATTGGTAAATCTGAAGCTGCACACTAAAGCCGAAGCGGCCGCCCGTGTAGGTAGTCCACAGGCGATCTACTACCCGCAGCACGCTGCACGAAAACAGGCGCACGGCATCGGGAGTTAGGTCTTCGCGATCGGGGGTGCCGGCCTCCTGCAAAATTACCCGCACGGTTTCTTCGTCAGCCTCTCTCAGCTTGCCAGTTTTAAGCAGCCGCTGAAGTGGTTGATAGCGTTCAACATCGGTTACAAGGGTTAGCGCATCTTCCATGCGAGCGATGCGCTCCGTTATCCCTTGCTGAATAAAGCCTTCTACCCTGGCCTCTAACGCCTCTATGCGAGCAGCTAGTTCAGCTTGCGACCCTTCTTCATCCATATCGACTCCTTAAGTATTGAGAACCAGAGCCATGCCCTGAGACGGTTGGTTATGCGCCTTGGTCATCCGATGCCAAACGAAGTTGGTCAACGCTACAAATTCTAGTATTACCTAGTCGCAATGGTTGCGATCGCAGCCCTAGGCGGGGTTTTCCCCCTGCGATTCCCGGGGGGGTTGCTCCGCAAATCGCATCGGTGCCATGGCTTCAGCTTCGTCTAGAGAACGAGAGCCATCGTTGCTGAAACTGGTTGAGACAGTCCCAGCGGGCGGTGCCCCAGGTCCACTGTGAAACAGTCGATCTTCTAAGCCCTTGAGTATCACATAGAGCACCGGCACCACCAGCAGGCTAAGCACTGTCGCCACCAGCAGCCCCCCAAACACGGTGTAGCCCACCGACCAGCGGCTGGCACTGCCCGCCCCAGTGGCAATCAGCAGCGGAAAGGTCCCCACCAGCGATGAAATTGCTGTCATGATAATCGGGCGAAATCGCTGCTCGGCGGCGGCTATTGCAGCAGGCACCAGCCCCAAACCCTGACTTCTGGCCTGGTTGGCAAATTCTACAATCAGAATGGCATTTTTACTGGCGAGGCCGATCAGCATGACCATCCCCACCTGGGCGTAGACGTTAAGCTCCAGGCCTCGGAAGAACAGGAACGTCAGCGCCCCCAGCACCGCTAGGGGCACCGTCAGCAAAATGATGATGGGATCGACGTAGTTTTCGTACTGGGCCGCTAGCACCAGAAACACCACCAGTACCCCAAGCCCAAAGATCAGGATTGAGAGACCGCCGGAGGCCAACTCTTCCCGAGCTGTGCCCTGCCAAGCCTGCCCTACCACCGGTAAAGCGGCTTGGGCATGGGCTTCAGTCATGTCTGCAATCAGCTGGCCCGAGCTCGCCCCCGGTGCGGGCAGGCCCTCCAGCTTAATGGCCCGCAGCAGGTTGAAGTGATTGATGGTAGACGGCCCGACGATTTCCTTGAGAGTGACGACTTCTCCTAGGGATACCATGGTGCCCTGGCGCGATCGCACGTAAATGGCATTGATGTCGCTGGGCTCATTGCGAAAGCCTTCGTCGGCCTGCACGTAGACTCGGTAGTTGCGCCCGCCAGAGGTGTAGTCGTTGACGTAGCGGGAGCCCAGGTAGGTGCTGACGGTGGTGAGCGCCTCGCTAACATCCACATCTAGAGCTTTGAGGCGATCGCGGTTGAGTTCCACCTGCACCTGGGGCGAACTGGCTGTGAACTGCGTGAACACTCCCGCTGAGGCAGGCGACTCGTTAGCCGCCCCCATGATTTCGTAGGCGTTACCTAGAAACTCGTCGATGCTCATCTGATTACCGCTGCGATCTTGCAGCTGCATTTCCAAAGCCCCGGTAGGGCTAAAACCAGGCACCGGGGGAGCGTTAAAGGCAATTACCAGTGCCTCTTGAATACTTGAGAGAGCTCCATTGACCTTGGGCAGCAGCCCCGCTACCGACGACTCACGGCCTCGCCGCTCTTCCCAAGGGGCCAGGGTCGCAAAAAATACCCCTCGGTTGGGCGAGGGGCCATCAAAGCCAAACCCAGTCAGCATAAAGGTACTGGTCACCTCTGGAAACTGAGAAATCAGGGTATCCGCCTGGGCCATAACCGATTTGGTATATTCCAGCGAAACGCCATCGGGGGCCTGCACAATCCCCAAAAAGTACCCCTGATCTTCTTCTGGCACAAAGCCCGTCGGCACGATGCGGAACATGCCCACCATCAGCATGGTGCCCACCGCAAACAGGGCCAGCACGCCGTAGCGCAGCCGCACTAGCACTTGCACCGCCCGGCGGTAGCGCTCGGTCACCCAGCGCAACAGGTCGTTAAAGCGGTTGAAGAGGCCCCCCAGCGGCCCACCCCGGCCCCCCGGAGGGTTGGGGCGGAGCAGCAGCGCCGACATGGCGGGGGAAAAGGTGAGGGCGTTGAAGGTGGACACCAGAACCGCAAAGGCCATGGTGAAGGAAAACTGTTGGTAAATTTTGCCGGTGCTGCCGGGGAAAAAGGCCACCGGAATGAACACCACCATCAGCACTAACGAGGTGGCCACCAGCGCCCCAGACAGCTCCTGCATGGCGTCGAGGGCGGCCAGGCGGGGGCGCATGCCCTGGTCAATCTTGGCGGCGATCGCCTCCACGATCACGATTGCGTCGTCCACCACCACCCCCGAGGCTAAAATCGCCCCAAACAGGGTCAGGGTGTTGATGGAAAAGCCAAACAGCAGCAAAAACGCCATCGGCCCAATCAGCGACACCGGAATGGCGATCGCCGGAATGATGGTGGAGCGCCAGTCCTGCAAAAAGATAAACAAAATCAGCAGCACCAGGGCGATCGACGTCACTAGGGTGATCAGCACCTCCTTGAGCGACACACGCACAAAGTCAGTGGTATCAAACACCAGCTCAGCCTGGTAGCCCGGCGGAAACGATTGCTGTAGCTCAGCCATGCGATCGCGCACCGCCTCGGCCACCTGCAGGGCGTTGCTGCCCGGCAGCTGGTAAATGAGCAATCCTGCCGCCGCCTTGCCCTGGGTCTTAGCGTCAAAGCTGTAGTCTTGCGCCCCGACTTCGGCCCGTCCCAAATCGCGCAGACGCACCAGGTTGCCATTAGCCCCTACCTTGACCACCAGGTTCTCAAACTCTTCGGCTTCTTCCAAACGACCCGGCAGCCGCACAGTGTACTGATAGGCCTGGTCAACGTTGGTAGGGGAAGCCCCGACCGACCCAGCCCCCACCTGAATGTTTTGCTCTTGCAGGGCCGCCACCACATCGCCGGGGGTAAGCGACTGGCTGGCCAGGGCGGTGGGGTCGAGCCAGAGTCGCATGGCGTAGCGACCCGACCCAAATATTTCGGCGCTGCCGACGCCGTCAATCTGCTTCATCTCATCGAGAATGAACAGGTCGGCGTAGTTACTCAGGAACAGTGAGTCGTAGCGATCATCATCAGTAAAGAAGCGATACACCAGCAAAATACTCGGTGACTGAGCCGTCACCGTCACCCCCAGTTGGCTGACTTCCGGCGGCAGTAGGGGCGTTGCTCGCGACACCCGGTTTTGTACGTTCACCTGGGAAATATCTTTGTCTTGCCCAGGGCCAAATACTATGTTGATAGTGCTCTGGCCAGTGTTAGTGCTGCTGGAAGTAATGTATTGCATACCTTCCACGCCGTTGATTTCGCGCTCCAGCACCGTGGTGACATTGCTCTCTACGGTTTCGGCATCGGCCCCGTTATAGTTAGCCGCCACCGAGATTTGTAAAGGCGCAATCTCCGGCAGTTGCTCAATGGGCAGCAAAGGGATGGCGATCGCCCCCGCCATCACAATCAGCAGGGTGCACACGGTAGTGAGCACCGGGCGACGAATAAAGTTGTCAGCAATGGAGAACAGCGCCATGGGTGAAATACCGGGGGCTTAAGGGAGGTTAGAAAGTTGTGATTCCTGGAGAATCGCTTTACGATTTGCGCCATGCAGACGCTAAACAGTCGTCAAGCAGCAAATAGTTTCGTCAATCAGGCGAGGGCGTGGCTGAAGCTTGGGCCTCAGGGTCAATCGGCCTGCCGTCCTGCAGCTGTAGAATGTTTGTCACAATTACCTCGTCTCCGGCTTCTAGACCCTCAATCACTTGGTAGTTTCCTCCCTGGATTGGCCCCAGCTGTACCGGTCGCTGGGTGGCTACCCGCAGGGTTTTGCCGTCTTCTTGGGGCTGATCGGTGGCCACAAACACAAAGCTTTGTCCGGCGATACGGGTAACTGCCACTGTGGGCACCAGCAGCGTAGCAGTGGTGCTCCAGATCAGCCGCGCCCGCACAAACTGACCATCGCGCAAGTTGCCCGCCTCATTGGGAAAGCGAGCCTTGACCAAAATCGATTGGCCCTCGCCATCCACCTCAGGCGAGATAAAACTGACGCTTCCCGTAGCTAGGGGTTCACCGGTGTCGGGGCTAAGCAGCTCCACCGGAATGCCCGTTCGCAACTGGCTAGCCCGGGTCGTAGGCACCTGAATACGCAAAAGCAGGGCGCTGTTTTGAGTAATAGTAGCCAGGGTATCGCCCGCCTGCACATAGTCGCCGACTTTAAGGGACACATCGCCCAAAAAGCCTGCCACTGGAGCTAACACCTGCTTAAAGCCAACATCTGCCTGGCTGACATCCACCTGGGCCTGGGCCTGTTCAAAGGTTGAGAGCGCCTGCTGTAGCTGAGCCTGGGCAGCTCGCACATTTTCTGAGGCCTGGCGCTGGGCAGCCTGGGCAACGTTTAGCTGGTTTTGGGCATTGTCCAACTCTTGACGGCTCAGCGCCCCCGCTCCCACTAGGCGTTCGGTGCGGCCAAAGTCAGCTGCGGCTAGCTCGACATCGGCTTGGGCACGGGCTAACTCTGCCTGAGCCGCATCGACTTGAGCCTGAGCAGCATTGCGCCCAAACCCAGCCGCCTGGGCAGCCGCCTGGTTTGCCGCCACCTCAGACTGCACCTGGTTGGTGCTGAGCTGCACCACAGGCTGCCCCTTGGCAACAGCACTGCCAGAGTCCGCTAGCACCTGAGTGACGCGGCCTTCCACCTCTGGTTTGAGCTCAATGCGCTGCTCAGCCTCTAAAGCCCCAACGAAATCAGAGCTTTCCTCAAAGGTACCGGGCTGAAGCTCCTGCACCTGCACCTGCACCGCTTGAGGGCCGGCCATGGCGTCTGGTGCCGGTTTACTACAGGCCGCTACAGCTAGTGACAGAGTGAGAGCGGCCCCTAAAACCTGTCGCGATCGACGAGTATTCACTGGCAGCATAGGGTAACTAAACTTTGAGTGCTGGTTAGACATCGGATGCCATTGCTTAATGGTAGTTCAGAGGACCTAAAGTCATAGCGTCGTCACCGCCTAAGCCAACAAACGACGCCTCGTCGTCTCGAATCCGTTGAGAAGTTGAGAACAGTGTTGCTCAATTGAGCGAACGTAGCGAACCTCCGTCGGTGAGGTAGAGCTTTAACATGTCAATCAGCAGCCGGGCATGGTCACGAAACGAGCAACTCTGGGGTTCGTAGATGCGGTGCAGCAAAATGCCATCTACTACGCAGCTAAGGAAACGTACCAACTTTGGATCGTCTAGCCCTAGCAGGGCAGTTATCTGCTGCTCGCTCTCTTGCCAAACCCCATGAAATACCTCGGTTGGAACACCGCTCTCTCGGTGCTGATGCTGATAAAACTCAATCCAAATCAGCATTTTCTTGCTTAAAAAGTCTTCGTTTTGAGCGACATACTCTAGGGCGGCCTCTACACGGCCCAATACACACTTTTCTTGGCTCGCAACGGCGATCGCGCTTTGAATATCTTGCAGCGTAGTTTCACGCACCAGTTGCTCAAACAGCCCTTCTTTACTGGGAAAGTAGTGATAAAGCGTGCCTGTTGACACCCCCAGGCCCTGGGCAATTTGGCGCATGGTCAGCGCAGCGTAGCCCTTTTCAGCAAATAGGTCAAAGCATTGGGTCAACAGCTCCCTGCGGTACTCGTCATGGTCAACGATTTTGGGCATACACGCTCAGGCGCTGCGGCCTACCTCATAAGCAGCTTCAAAAGCCTATCCCATCACCGCAAATTTTATGTTGGACGATCGGTATAAAAACAATAGCCCCTTTATTCGGCCTTGTAAACCCTTTGTATCTGGTGGCCTACAGGTGTTCTTAAAGGTTTTTGGTGGCCTGCTAGCGGCCTCAAACTCCAGCATAAAGCAGATTTTTAGAAGCTAGGCAGTTGTACTCAACGGAGCCCTAAGCGGCCTAGGGCAAGGTCGCATCTTTTAATGCTTAGATGTTGCTTTTCCCTATAAATGTGTGTGTTTGGTTTAGAGCCTAGACATTGGCCCAGATTTGGCCTTACATGGGCATGGATTAAGGATTGGCTTAATTATTTGCACACCGCTGGCCATAGGCTTTCCAAGCCTTTTTCCAAAATTGTTGGCAGGCCGCCCACCCGCTGCAGAGCATTTTTATAGAAAGGGCAAGCTCTTTAAAGGCAAAAGCAGGTGTGGGGTTCATTCATCAATAGGTACGGGAAAGCAGTACAGGTGCAAAATCTGCTAGCAAGGTCAGCATTTCGCTATCAGGTCTTCTGGCCGTCTTTTCTCAATATTTTGACTGTGGGTCGTTCAATTAGCCCTGGGTTGCCACAACGGCTCAAGACCCAACGCCCAAGCCAGAGTCGAGAGAGGTTGTCCGGTTTGGGGATGCTATGGGAAAGCATCCGTCCTGAAGCGCTCGATAATTATGTCGGTTATGGGGAGGCAAATTGAACATTTATAAGCTTAAGCTTCGACGACTAAAACCTCGCAATTTGAGACGAGAGTGGCTATCCAACCCCAAGGCAGACATTATGGCTGGGGCAGTGGTAGGACTGGCACTGATACCGGAGGCGATCGCGTTTTCGATCATCGCCGGAGTCGACCCCAAGGTGGGGCTTTATACCTCGTTTGTGATTGCGGTCACTACCGCGTTTCTAGGTGGACGCCCGGGGTCAATCTCAGCTGCTACCGGGGCCATGGCCCTACTGATGATTGATCTAATGCGAGACTGGGGATTAGAGTACCTGTTGGTGGCTACCCTCCTAACCGGCATCCTCCAGGTAATTTTTGGGGTACTAAAACTGGGACGCCAGATGCGCTACGTGCCTCGGGCAGTGATGGTGGGCTACATCAACGCCTTAGCAGTGCTGATTTTTCTGGCCCAACTGCCCCAGCTCACCAATGTCCCCCCGGCAGTGTATGCGATCGCAGCCCTTTCCCTAGTCATTATCTATGGCTTACCTCGGTTAACCAAAGCGGTGCCCTCGCCCCTAGTAGCCCTGTTTGCCATGACAACCGCAGTAATTGCCCTCGGCATCGAGGTGCCCACCGTGGGCGACATGGGCGAATTGCCCACCACCTTGCCCATTTTTGCCTTACCCAAAGTACCTTTTACGCTCGAAACCCTGCGTATTGTGCTGCCTTACTCCCTAACCATGGCAGTGGTAGGCTTGTTGGCCTCGTTTCTCACCGCCTCACTGGTAGATGAGCTAACCGATACCCCAAGCGACAAAAACCAGGAGGCCAAGGGCCAAGGTATTGCCAATATCATCACCAGCTTTTTCGGCGGCATGGCTGGCTGCGGCATGATCGGCCAATCAGTGATCAACGTACAGTCGGGCGGACGAGGACGCTTATCTACTCTGTGCGCTGGAGTGTTTTTGCTGTTTGCTATTCTTGCCCTCAGCGGCTGGGTGCGTCAGATGCCCATGGCCGCCCTAGTAGCGGTAATGATTATGGTCTCAATTGGCACCTTTCGGTGGGCCTCGTTTCGCGACATGGCGCGCATTCCGCGCAGCGAAACAGCGGTAATGCTGACCACTATGCTAGTGACCATTTTCACCCGCAACTTTGCCTTAGGAGTAGCCACAGGCATTGTAATGAGCACAGTATTTTTCTCGCGCAAAATTGCCAGGCTAGTATTTGTTGACAAGGTGCTACACGATGATAGTAGCCACCGAATCTACAGCGTATCGGGGCAGATTTTTTTTGTGTCTGTCGATGAGTTTTTAGAAGCCTTTGACTTTAATGAATTTGTCGATCGCATCACCATTGACCTAACCCACGCTCACCTCTGGGATCAAGGGGCTGTTGCCGCCCTAGATAAAGTGGTGAACAAATTTCGCCGGGCCGGAGCAGAGGTGGAAGTGGTAGGACTCAACGAGGCCAGCGCTACCCTAGTGGAAAAACTAACCCCCCATAGCCAAGTCAATCGATCTCTACCCAAGTCGCAACCCGAAAGTCAGTTATGAAGCGCCTCCTACTGTGTACAGACGGCTCAACATATGCCCAGAGCAGCTACCGCTATGGGGCCTGGTTTGCCAAGCAAGGAGGAGCCAGCATAGACGTACTCTACGTCAGCGACAGTCGAGACGAGGTCATTGCAGAGACCACTGATCTCAGCGGTAGCATTGGCCTAGGAACCTCAGAGAGCTTACTTAAAAAGCTAGTCGAAGTAGAACACGAGCAGGCTAAGCGCAATCACCAACAAGCCAAACTAATTTTGGCCGACGCCCAACAGGCCATTGCCAATCACGGGGTTAAGTCAATACAGCTGCTCCATAAAACCGGTTTTTTGATTGACCACTTAGAAACTTTAGAAGCCAACGCTGACCTGATTGTGATCGGTAAACAAGGGGAATCAGCAAACTCTACCTTGGAGCATCTAGGCACCAATGCCGATCGCATCGTGCGCAGTAGCACTAAGCCCTGTTTAGTTACACCTCAGGAATTTGTTCCTATAGAACGCCTGTTAGTAGCTTATGACGGCAGTTCTACTGGAAAAAGCATGTTGACTTTTTTGGCTAACATACCTGGTCTCCACCATCTCGAAATTCACCTGCTAATGGCCGCCAGGGCTGAGTCAGACATCACTACAACCGAGTGCATAGCCGAGGCAGTGTCGTTGCTGCACCAAGCTGGTATTAAGCCCGTAATAACCATCCTTCCCGAGGAACCCGAAAAGTCGATTTCTCAATACGCTAGAGAGCAAGACATTAGCTTACTACTGATAGGTGCCTATAGTCATCGTTCAATTCTTCATACGGCCATTGACAGCACTACAATCCAGCTGTTGAGAAGCAGTCAAATTCCGGTACTGCTATTTCGATAGGTTGGGCTGCTTCTATTCAAGTTTTCATCAAATAACAGATCATGCAAATTAAAAATTGCGGCTGTAGTTGACTTAAACTTTCGAGATCGTCTTTAAAGCAGGCTTTTCCCAAAATAGACAAGGGGTAAATAGACTACTGCATAAGCAATTCCTCCGTTTTACAAACCATTGTTATACTAAACAACTCCCAGAGTAGGCACCTTCGCCGGAATAGAGTAATAGAAGCTATCGTTTATTAGCTGTACAAGGTAGGCTCTATAATCACTTTTGGCTAGAGGTTTGGCTAAACAATAAAGTTGTTCACCAGAAATATAGCCTTTCTGATAAGCAATTTCCTCTATACAGGCGACCTTCAAGCCCTGACGTTCTTCTAAGTTCTGCATAAGCTAGACGCTTGCCCACTGGCTACCATCACCAAGCAATTGTTCAAATAAGGGTGGCGAATCAGGGGTAGAAATTATCAAAATTTTTTGGATGCCAGCTAACATCAATACCGACAGAGGATAGTAAATCATCGGCTTGCTGTACACATGTATAAGTTGCTTATTTACCGTGAGCGTAAGGGGGTAGAGACGAGTTCAGTCCTACCGGCTAGGATGATACCATTCATAGGAAGTGCTCCAAAAAGTTTGTGAAACTATTGATGAGAGTTTGTCAGAAGTTCTATTAGTTTTCAACCAGCCGACCCGAATAATTATCGTGAATCCAATCATGGTAATCATCGGATTGCGCTTGTTTAACCCAGTCGACATTTTTGAGATACCACTTAACGGTCTTCAACAGGCCGCTATCAAAGCTTTCCTTAGGTTTCCAACCTAATTCAGCATGAATTTTTTTACAGTCAATGGCGTAGCGTTTGTCATGCCCAGGACGATCTGTAACAAAGGTGATTAATGAAGAATGTTTAATGTCAGATTTGGGTGCTAGCTCATCTAGCAAAGCACAAATGGATTCAACTACAGAAAGATTAGTCTTCTCATTAAGACCACCAATGTTATAGGTTTCACCTATATTTCCCTGTTGAATGACTTGATAAATTGCATTGCAGTGATCTTCAACATAAAGCCAATCCCTAATGTTTTGGCCATCTCCATAAATCGGCAATGGCTTGCCCTCAAGGGCACTGAGGATAGTCAAAGGAATTAGCTTTTCCGGAAACTGGTAAGGGCCATAGTTATTCGAGCAGTTAGTGGTAAGTGTAGGTATTCCATAGGTGTGATGATAGGCTCGGACTAAATGATCCGATGCTGCTTTACTCGCAGAGTAAGGACTATTAGGTGCGTAAGGAGTGGTTTCACAAAACGGTGCATCTTCAGGGCCGAGAGAGCCGTAAACTTCATCGGTAGAAACATGGAGAAAACGAAACGCTATCTGGTCCTCTGGCGACAGCTCATCCCAATAACTACGAGTTGCTTCTAACAGTCGAAAAGTACCTAGAATATTAGTCTGTATGAATGCTTCGGGTTCAACGATGGAACGATCAACGTGGCTCTCCGCAGCAAAATTTAGAATGACATCAGGACGATGGCGAAGCAAAATACTAGAGACTAGCTCGAGGTCGCCAATATTCCCGTGAATAAGTTGGTAGCCCGGATCATTCTTTAAAGTGTTCAGACTATTAGGATTACTAGCATAGGTAAGCTGATCTAGATTAATAATGTTAGCCCACTGTTCTTCTCGGGCCTTGAGGACAAAATTAGAACCGATAAAACCAGACCCACCAGTAATCAAATAAGTTTTCATACGCTATTCATTGGCGTTACAGCTAAGTGATGGCTTTTGCGGTAGTAATGCTAGGACTACTGCAAATTCCGTTTGGCCTGACACTCTGTAAGGCAGTACATCGTCACCACTGCTTTACATGCTTTATAAGCATATTGGGCATCGAGGTAGTTGATTCCGTTGTTACAGCTGCCGCAAATGCTCAGTCACTAAGAATAATGCGTTTTGCAATTACCCTTAACAGAGAGAAGTTTGCAGTGTGATTTGTGACCAGCCGTCCATTTAAAGTCTCTAAAATCCTAGTCGAGCGCTGATGGTGGCCAGCACCGACTCGCTAAGCGCGTTGTAGTCGTAGCCACCTTCAAGGCCAAACAAAATTTTGTCGGTGACGTTTAGGCACTGGCGGGTAAAGAGGCCAAAGTCTTTGGGGGAGAGGTTGACATTGGCTAGGGGGTCAGCGGCGTTAGCGTCATACCCAGCACTAATGACGAGCAAGTCGGGGGCGAAGGACTTGAGGAAGGGAATTACCTTTTGGTCAAACTTTACCTGATAGTCGCCGCTGGCACTACCGGGGGGCATGGGCAAGTTCAAGACATTTTGGTGAAAGCCAGTTTCGCTGCTCTGGCCTGTGCCGGGGTAGGCGGGAAGCTGGTGGAGAGAGCAGTAGGCGATCGCCGCGTTTTCCTCTACTAAAGCTTGGGTGCCGTTGCCATGGTGCACATCCCAATCGAGGATGGCAACGCGATTAACCGCAGATTGTTCTAAAGCATAGTGGGCTGCGATCGCCGCATTGGAGAACAGACAAAAGCCCATGCCGCGATCGCGCACCGCATGGTGCCCCGGTGGCCGCGCCAGCACAAAGGCCGAGTGCCCCGTTTCCAGCACATAATCGACGCCGTCGAGCCAGGCGCTCACCGCCAACCGCGCTACGGCGTAGCTAGCCTCAGACACCACAGTATCGCCGTCGATGTGGCCACCGCCCGAGTGGGCAATTTCCCGCAGAGCTGTGACATAGCGGGGGTTATGAAGCTGGGCGATCAGGGTATCTACATCCCGCTGGTTCACTGGGGTGGGTTCGCGCCAGTCGAGGTGATCGGCCCAGGCAACTGTCTCTAAAGCAGCCACAATCGCTTTCAATCGCCCCGCGTTTTCGGGATGGAAACTGCCGGTATCGTGGGTCAAAAAATCGGGCGAATAGATAACGCCAAAATCGGCCAGGGTGAGAGCGTGGTGCACGGCAAAGTCAGGGGTGGTGAACTACTACGAATTAAGGATGCAGCCGGGGCGGTAAAACGTCGCTAAATCAAGCCTCTTGTGCCCCTACACCCACCATAGCGCCTGCTGATTTGAACCGGAGAATTCGTGCTAAAATATAACTCACATGAGTCCGCAAAAAACATGCTGATTAAGCGCTATTCAGCACCACTCGGTGCGAGGGTCTGACTAGCGCTTTGTTGTTCGCAAATTCGGAGTTTTTTAGCCTATGGCAACCCCAGAAGAGCGTATCGTCCCCACGGATCTGCGCGTTGAAATGCAAAGCTCTTACCTGGAATACGCCATGAGCGTGATCGTGGGTCGGGCGCTGCCAGATGCAAGGGACGGGCTCAAGCCAGTGCATCGCCGCATTCTCTATGCTATGCACGAGCTGGGTTTGGCTGCCGATCGCCCCTTTCGTAAATGCGCCCGTGTAGTCGGAGAAGTGCTAGGTAAGTATCACCCCCACGGCGACACAGCGGTGTATGACGCCCTAGTGCGCATGGCTCAAGATTTCTCTATGCGCATGCCGTTGATCAACGGCCACGGCAACTTTGGTTCTATCGACAACGACCCGCCAGCGGCGATGCGATACACCGAGTGTCGTCTGCAATCGTTGACCAGCGACTCGCTGCTGCAAGACATCGAGTCTGATACCGTCGATTTTGCCGACAACTTCGACGGCTCCCAGCAGGAGCCGGTGGTCATGCCGTCGCGGCTGCCCCAGCTGTTGCTTAACGGCTCCTCGGGTATTGCCGTGGGGATGGCGACTAACATTCCGCCCCACAACCCGGGTGAGCTAATCGATGGCGTGATTGCACTGATCAACAACCCCGACATCACTACCGCCGAGCTGATGGAAATCATTCCCGGCCCCGACTTCCCCACGGGCGGGCAAATTTTGGGTCGCAGCGGTATTCGCGATGCTTACATGACCGGGCGTGGCTCTGTCACTATGCGCGGTGTGGCCAGCATGGAAACCATCGAGCACCGGGGCCGGCCCGATCGCGAAGCCATCATCATCACCGAGTTGCCCTACCAGACCAACAAGGCGGGGATGATCGAGCGGATCGCCGAAATGGTGAACGAGCGCCGCCTGGAAGGGATTTCGGATATTCGAGACGAGAGCGATCGCGACGGCATGCGCATCGTGATCGAGCTGAAGCGTGACGCCTACCCTCGGGTGGTGCTTAACAATCTCTATAAGCAGACGCCGCTGCAAAACAACTTTGGCGTCAACATGCTGGCCCTGGTTAACAGCGAACCTCAGCTGCTTGGCCTCAAGCGCATGCTGGAGGTCTTCCTTGAGTTCCGCGAAGAAACCATTGTGCGCCGTACCCAGTACGAGCTGCGCCGGGCCCAAGAAAAAGACCACATTCTTCAAGGCTATCTGATTGCTCTGACGAATTTAGACGCCATTATCGGGCTGATTCGTAGTGCGGCCGATACCCCCGCAGCCAAGCAAGAACTGATGGATACCTACAGTCTGTCAGACTTGCAGGCCGACGCCATTCTGCAGATGCAGCTGCGTCGCCTCACCGCGCTTGAAGCCGACAAAATCCAGCAGGAGCACGAAGAGCTGGTCGCTAAAATCACCGACCTGGAAGATATTTTGGCCCGTCGCGAGCGGGTGCTCGAAATCATTACTACCGAGCTGGGTGAGCTCAAGGCCAAGCACAACAGCCCCCGCCGCACCATCATTGAAATGGATGATGCGGAACTGACCGACATCTCCCTGATTGCCAACGAGCAGGTGGTCATTCTGGTCACCGACCAGGGCTACATCAAGCGCATGCCGGTAGCCACCTTTGAGGCTCAGAGCCGCGCCACTCGAGGCAAAGCCGGGGCCAAGATGAAGGAAGATGACGGCGTGCAGCACTTCATTACCTGCTACACCCACGACTACCTGCTGTTCTTTAGCGATCGCGGCGTCACCTACGCCCTGCGGGCTTATCAGATTGCCGAAGGTTCTCGGACCTCGCGGGGTATGCCCATTGTGCAGATGCTGCCCATTCCTAAAGAAGAGGCGATTACCTCGGTGCTGGCGGTGCGCGAGTTTACCGACGAGGAATACCTGGTGATGCTCACCCAGGGCGGCTTTGTGAAGAAGACGGCTCTATCCGCCTTCAGCAACATTCGCACCAACGGGTTGATTGCCATTTCCCTCGAAGAGGGTGACCACCTCAGGTGGGTGCGCCTAGCCCGCAACACCGACAGCATCTTGATCGGCTCGCGCCGGGGCATGACCATTCACTTTAAGGCTGATGACGACCAGCTGCGGCCCCTGGGTCGCCCCACGCGTGGGGTGCGGGCCATGGCTTTGCGCAACGGCGACGAGCTGATCAGCATGGATATTCTGCCTAGCCAGGTGGTGGAGGCGGTGGTGCAAGCCACAGAGGCAGGCAGCAACAGTGACGATGACGACGATATCGTGACCAACGGCAGCGAGGGTGGCCCCTGGGTGCTGGTGATTACCGCGTCGGGTCTGGGCAAGCGGGTGCCGGTGGCTAAGTTCCGCCTGCAGAACCGGGCGGGCATGGGCCTGATGGCGATTAAGTTCCGCAAGCGTGACGACGCCCTGGCCTCCCTGCTGGTGGTGGGCGAGGGCGATGAGCTAATGCTGGTGACTAACCGAGGCATTATCATTCGCCAGCGGGTAAACGATATCTCGATTCAGTCGCGCCCGGCGACCGGTGTGCGGTTGCAGCGGCTCGATGCAGAGGATGCGATCGCCGCCGTCGCTGTCGTGCCCCCCGCCCTGCAAGAAGAACCCTTCGAGGACACGGTGGAAGCGATTGTAGAGGCGATCGAGGAGGCTACCGAGGTATCCACCGAAGTGACCCTTACTGAGGCATCCACCGAAGCCGCTCTTGAGGAACCAATCTAACTACTGCCCCGCCCTGGGGGAAGGAAGTCGCCATGGTGGATCTGGGGTTAACCCACATTGCCCTGCCCGTTGCTGACATAGAACGAAGCATTGCGTTCTATAGGGCCTATGCAGCGATGGAGGTGATCCACCACCGCGTCGATCAGGCGACGGGGGTCAAGGTTGTGTGGCTATCTGACCACACGCGCCCCTTTGCGATCGTGCTCATTGAGCAAGCTGAGGTGCAGCCCCTACTGACACCCCTAGCCCACTTGGGAGTTGGCTGCAAAAGTCGCGAGGCGGTGGATACCCTGTGCAACCTGGCCCGGCAGGAGGGTTGCCTACTGCAAGATCCGCAAGATTCTGGCTACCCGGTGGGCTACTGGGCCTTTTTGCGCGACCCCGATGGCCACACGTTGGAACTCTCCTATGGGCAAGAGGTTGGGCTAACCGTGGAGAGTAGCTGACGCAACCTTAGGCTGCTTGGTCTGTAGCTACGGCGGTGGCAGTTAGGGGAATAACCATGGCATCGTTAAGTGGGAGGTTGAAACTATCCCACCGATGCAGATATTGAGTCAGGTGATGGTCGCCTTGGGCAATGCGATCGCCCACCATTCGCCGCACCCGCTCTTCTTCCTCCATGAACTGCTCCTCGTTAAAGAACCCAGCGAACCGCGCCGTCCGCAGCCATAGCAGATAGGTACTCAGCGCATCGAACTGACTCTGCGCCGCGATCGCTCGCAAATCCCCCTCAACCCACCAATCCACCACATCATGGGGTTGCGCCCCCACCTGGCCCGGAATCCCCATCGCCGCCGCTAGTTCGTGCAGAGTAGGTGTAGCAATCCCCCAGCCGCTGAGAATACTTTTCAAATCAATATGGGCATCGCCGTGGCGGCTAAAGTAGTCGCTGCCCCAGCCCTTATCGGCCCGGCGGCAAAACTCTGCTGCCGAGACACCTGCCACCAGTCCACGCTGAAGCAAGATTGGCAGGTCAGCGGTTTGAGAATTAAAGCCCACCAGCTGAGGATGGTGCTGCCCCAAATAGCCCAGAAAAGTAGAAATCAGTTCGCCTTCATCCATCAAGCGATCGATCTGTCTGGGCAAAGTGGTTAACCGCAGGCTAATCTCCCCGTTGTTTTGCTGCTCTCGCACCACCGCCGAGACAGCGACCACACGGCACAGTGCCGTTTTAAGATGAGGCCGAGGTTTTTCTGCCGTAGCTCCAGCCTTAGCCCACATCACCTCAAACACCTCAACATCCGGTAGCGCTGCGGGCAGGCCATACACTCGCCGCCCCGATGTCGGGTCAGGCACCCACTCCAAGTCAAAGGCGCACACGTGCCGACTGACGGATTTAAACATGGCTGCTCCCTGGGCTGCGTTAAAGACTTACCTAGGCCGCTGCCCAGGCGCTTCTTTAAGCATTCCCAGCGCAATTAGATAAGCAGCTAGGGCACCTGCCAGGCCCGCTGATGGTAATCGTCGGGTTCGGGAAAGAGATCTACGGGTTCGCCATGGTGGTGATGTCCGTGATCGTGAGCCTGTCCGTGGTCATGGCCATGCCCGTGATCGTGAGCGTGTCCGTGATCGTGGCCGTGCTGACCACCCCCGGCAGCCAGGCGGAATTTACACATTTCGCAGTTCATTGCTACCTGGCCCAGGTGGGTTTCAATTTCGCGATCGCGCAAAATCTGCATCAACTGAGGATGGCTACCCATCTCCGGCAGGTAGCTCACCAGCTGTTCTGGATGGGCCGCCTGCTCCTGCTCACAGATGCCCATGATTTTCTTGATCAGCACCCCCGTAAAGAGGAAGTAGGGCAGCACAATCATGCGTTTTGGCTCATACATCCTGGCGCGGCGAAATCCCTCTTCTAGGCGGGGATGAGTAATGCCAATAAAGCAAATCTCAACTGTTTTGTAGCGGCTGCCTTCCCACACAATGCGAGCCAATTTATAGACATCGCCATTAGCATCGGGGTCGCTGGCTCCTCGACCCACAAACAGCAGCACCGTGTCTTCGCGAGCAATATTGTTGGGATTGAATCGAGGCGTATCTAGCTCCGCCAGCCGCTCCTGCCAAAGCTGAATAATGGCTGGGGTAATGCCAAAGTGGCGACCGTAGTGAAAGGTTACCTGAGGGTGACGCTGGCGAGCCCGATCCAGTTCGTTGGTGACATCAAACTTGTTGTGGCGAGCGGCAAAGAGCAAAATTGGCAGCACCGAAATATCGGTGTAGCCCTTCTCCACACACAGATCTACCCCGTCTTGAATCGTCGGTTCTGTTAACTCTAAAAAGCAGGGAATTACGGGGCGAGAAGTGTCGAGTTTTTGGTAGGCAGCGGCAAATTCTAGAACGCGATCGCGCCCCTCCGTGTCTCGACTACCATGACCCACCAGCAACAGCGGTCGCTGGGTCGGTAGCGGCGACCAAGTGCCCGTCGCGCTGGGCGAAAAATCGTTGGGGGTAGTAATAATTGGTGCGATCGCCATAGGTGCTCAAAGTGCCGCAGTGATACTAAATCTAACCCTCAGTCCAGCTTAACGATATCACTGGTGAAAATTTGGCCCACAGCGGCCTAGGAGCAAACGCTAACCTAGACCCAGTTCATCCCTCAAAGCCAAATTGACCGTTGGATAATTTAAAGCCAGGGCAAGATAGCTATAAAATCGCAGCCAGATAAAAATCAGTCTGCCTGGTTATCTTAGCCCAGGCCAGAGCATAGAACCATCCTGGGGGTGGGCATTAACACGATGGCAGAAACTACCGATGAAAAGCAGGAAGCCCAGCACGAGGGTCAGGGACCGGCACTGCGCGAACGCCTGCGCGGCCACCTAGACACCACCGACACGATGCCTGGTCGGATAGTCAACGGCGCGATCGTGCTGCTGATCTTTACGTCGGCCGCCATTTTTGTGATCAAAAGCTACCCCATCTCTCCTGCCCTAGATGAATGGCTGGACTGGCTCGACTGGCTGATCGTGCTGGCCTTTACCCTCGAGTATGGTTTGCGCCTCTGGACAGCCCCGCGCCCCTGGCAGTACGCCTTTAGCCTCTACGGCCTGATCGACCTGATTGCCATTTTGCCTTCTTGGATTGGCGTCTTTGACATTCGCTTTTTGCGCTTTTTTAGATCGCTGCGAATTTTGCGCTTAGTGCGAATCTTCAACGACCGGCTCTGGTTTGGCCAAGTAACCAGCACAGACAGCCTCATCTTAATTCGTATTTTGCTGACGTTAGGAACAATTGTTTTTATCTACTCCGGCCTGATCTTTCAAGTTGAGCATCCCAGCAACCCCGAAGAATTCGGCACCTTTTTAGACGCGCTCTATTTCGCTGTGGTCACCATGACCACGGTAGGCTACGGCGATGTCACCCCCATTTCTGAAGCCGGGCGGGGGCTCACAGTGATGATGATTCTTACCGGCATCGCGCTCATTCCTACTCAAGTCAGCAGCCTAATTCGCCAACTGGGCCAAGTCGGTCAACACCGCCCCTGCGCCAGCTGCGGCCTAACTCTGCACGACAACGATGCCCAATTTTGCAAACGTTGCGGTACTCTTCTAGAGCCCTAGTTAGGCAAGCCCTTCAGCCGCGCTGTTGCCTCAGTAACGAAACATAACGATTATTGAAAAAACAAATATGCCTTTTGCCGGATACGGTCTTTCCGGTACAATGACCACCCAAAAGCCCCGTCAGCTCTGTCCTCGGTGCTGGCTGCGCAGTTCATACGTTTTTGTCAGCCTCACCCCTGAGCCTGTCTAGCCCATCTCAGTTAGGACGCTCCATGACTTCTGTGCTCCATCGCCCCACCGACGACGCCAAGCTGTCCGGTCTTCCCGAAGACGTCAAGGCTAGACTACAAGACCGCTTCAAACTTGTAGTGCCCGCCCGTTCCGCCGCCGACCCTTCTCCTGCCCCCGTGCTCGACGCTGCTCCTCCCCAAGACACCTCTGTTCAGCCCATCGTTTCCCTCAACAACGTTGAGAAGGTCTATGCCAACGGCAGCAAGGCGCTGGCTGGCGTCAATCTAACAGTCAATCCCGGCGATTTTCTCTTCGTCACCGGCCCGTCGGGCTCGGGCAAATCAACCCTACTCAAACTGCTCTACGGCTACGAGCGCCCCACCAGCGGCAACATTCTTGTAGGCGATGAACCGATTTCTGACCTGCGGGGCAACCGCCTAGCGATGATGCGCCGCCGCATCGGTGTCGTATTCCAAGATTACAAGCTGATTCCTAAGCGCACTGTGGCCGAGAACGTAGCCTTTGTGCTGTGGGCCCAGGGTTTTACCCGCAAAGAGATTCATCGCCGCCTCTGGCCGACTCTCAAAATGGTGGGTCTTCAGGGCAAAGCCCAGTGCTTCCCCGACGAACTCTCTGGCGGTGAGCAACAGCGAGTGAGCATCGCCCGCGCCGTAGTCAGCACCCCACCCCTGCTGCTGGCCGACGAGCCCACCGGCAACCTAGATGCGGAGAACTCCCTTCAGGTAATCAAGATCCTCAAAAAGCTCAACTCCATCGGCATCACTGTCATCGTCACCACCCACGACGAGCACCTGGTGCGCATTTCTAACCATCCCGTCGTGCAGATTAAGAATGGCCGTCTGCATCACCTGCGCCGGTAGTTTACTTTCCTTAACATCAACAGGTGTGCCTTATCCAATCAATAGGATAATGATCAGAGCTAACATTCAGGCGGTTTCAATCTAGGCCGCCGAATGACTTTGGACTCTGAGAGGAACGTGCTTTGGTCAGTACAGCCCCGTTTAAAACAGCAAAATCACAAGAAATTTTTTCCGCTGCCCAAAACCTCATGCCGGGCGGCGTTAACTCTCCGGTACGGGCCTTCAAATCAGTGGGTGGGCAGCCCATCGTATTTGACCGCGTCAAGGGCGCCTACATTTGGGATGTCGACGGTAACCAGTACATCGACTACGTCGGCACCTGGGGGCCTGCTATCTGCGGCCACGCCCACCCCGAAGTGCTGGCAGCTCTAGCAGCGGCTTTAGAAAAGGGCACCAGTTTTGGCGCACCCTGCTACCTTGAGAACGTGCTGGCCGAAATGGTGATTCAGGCCGTGCCCAGCATCGAGATGGTGCGCTTTGTGAACTCTGGCACTGAAGCCTGTATGGCCGTGTTGCGGCTAATGCGGGCCTACACCGGTCGCAACAAAATCATTAAATTCTCAGGTTGCTATCACGGCCACGCCGACATGTTCTTAGTGCAGGCAGGTTCTGGGGTTGCAACCTTAGGCTTGCCTGATTCTCCAGGGGTGCCCAAATCAGCCACCAGCGACACCCTGACCGCCCCCTACAATGATCTTGAAGCGGTCAAGGCCCTCTTTGCCCAAAACCCTGGGGAAATTGCTGGGGTGATTCTAGAGCCGGTGGTAGGTAACGCCGGGTTTATCACTCCTGATGGCGGCTTTCTAGAAGGGTTGCGAGAAATCACCCGCGAAAACGATGCGCTGCTGGTGTTCGACGAAGTGATGACTGGCTTCCGCATTGCCTACGGTGGCGCCCAGGCCAAGTTCAACGTCACCCCGGACCTCACCACCTTAGGTAAGGTGATTGGCGGTGGCTTGCCCGTAGGCGCCTACGGCGGTCGCCGCGACATCATGGAAATGATTGCTCCCGCGGGTCCGGTCTACCAGGCGGGCACCCTGTCGGGGAATCCCTTAGCCATGACTGCCGGCATCAAAACCCTGGAGTTGCTCCAACGCCCTGGCACCTACGACGAGCTCGATCGCCTGACGAAGAAGCTGATTGAAGGTCTACTTCAGGTGGCTCGAGATGCAGGCCATGAGGTGTATGGTGGCCACATCAGCGCTATGTTTGGCATGTTCTTCCATGCGGGGCCGATCAGCAACTTTGAAGACGCCAAGGGAGCTGATCTGGAGAAGTTTAGCCGCTTCCACCGGGGCATGCTGGAGCGCGGCGTCTACTTGGCACCGTCGCAGTTTGAGGCCGGATTTACTTCCTTAGCCCACACCGATGCCGATATTGACGCTACGATCGCAGCCGCCCGCGACGTGCTGGCAACCCTGTAACTCGTTCAGTCGGTGCGTCACCGCTCGGGGTGACGCACCCCAGGACAGTTAGCCTACCTAAAGCAAAACCCCGGATTCTTGAGGAATCCGGGGTTTTTAGATTGCTCTAAAGCTACGACATCGCTTGGATGATGTAGTCAAAGTAGGGCTGAGCTTCGGCGGCGTCTTCGTCAGACAGCAGATTCAGAGAAGCCTCTTTTAGGCAGCGGATGGCTTCAGCCATGCCGGGTACGGGCACGTCAAGAGCGTTGTACATTTCGCGGACGCCCACAATGCCAATGGCCTCAATGGGAGTCTGGTCACCAGCCAGCACGCCGTAGGTGACCAGGCGCAGGTACCAGCCGTAGTCACGAATGCAGAGAGAACGCTGCTTTTGACCATAGGCATTGCCGCCGGGGGCGATGAAGTCGGGTCGTCGCCGCCATAGCTCTCTGCTGGCCTGGTCAACAATCTTTTTCTCGTTTTCAGACAAAGTAGCGGCAATGCGGGTGCGCTGCTCGCCAGTCTTCAAAAATTCTTCAATGGCCTTGAGCTCGCCGGTGGTTGGGTAGCGCAGCTCGTCGTCGGCATTCAAAATAACTTGGCTAACAACAGACATAGTTAAAAATGACGGGATGACCTTTTTCCATAGCTAGTTTAGCGACTTGGGGGCCATCAGGGAAAGCTAAATTCTCATTTAGTTGTCGATGCTAACGGCGCTCTGAGTGGGTTTGCTGTGGCGAGAACTAGGCTAAAACGTCCATTCTATAGGGAATTCTTAGGGGTTACGCAATATTCTTCTGGTGAGAAAACAGGGGGATTTCGTAACGCTTTTGCAACAATCGACTAGGTGAAAAGGTCAGCGCGGGGGCGAAAGCGTTCGGTTTGGCGGAGCTCTTCGTAGAGGGCTTTTTCGCGATCGCTTAGCCCCGTCGGCACTACCACCTCTAGCTCCACAATCTGGTCGCCCCGGCTTTCTCGGCCAATGGGGTACCCCCGCCCTGGCAGCTGAATAATTTGTCCGGTTTGCGCTCCTTGGGGTAGGGGGGTGCGCAAGGGACCATCCAGCGTGGGGATATCGATGGTGCTGCCCAGGGCAGCTTCACTGGGGGTGATGGGCACACGGCAATACACATCGTTTCCCCGGAGGGTGTAGAAGGGATGGGGGTCAACCTGAATGCGCAGGTACAGGTTGCCACCACCCACGCCCTGGCCCCGCAGGCGAATGCGCTGACCGGTGACCATGCCAGCGGGCATATTGACCTCTAGCGATCGCCCATCCTCTAGGCGAATGCGCTCGCGCCCTCCCCGAAAGGCTTTTTTTAGGGGAACGGTGAGGTCGGCCTCGGCATCGCGGCGGCCGGTAGTAGTGGATGGGCTATAGGTAGCGGTGTTGGTCGCATAGCCATCGTCATCGCTAGCGCTACGGCGAGCTGGGCGACGGTTGAGGAGCTGATCGACGAAAACATTGAAGTCAGGAAATTCGCCAAACCCGAAGTCTTCTAAGGAAATTCGCCCACCAAAGAAATCGCTGACGGCAGATTTACCCTGGCCTTTCTTAAAGCCCTCCTGCTGCCAGTACTCGCTGAATTTCTCGTACTGGGCGCGCTTTTCGTCGTCGGAGAGCACAGTGTAGGCTTCGCTGATCAGCTTGAACTGATCCTCTGCTGCTTGGTCGCCAGGGTTGAGGTCGGGGTGGTACTGTCGGGCGAGCTTGCGGTAGGCCTGCTTGATGTCACTAAACGTTGCTTCTCTGGAAACCCCCAGAATGTCGTAGTAGTTCCGAAAGTTCTCCATGCAGGGTGGATAGGTGGGCGGGTAAGGGGGTGGGGGAGTGGGCGGGTGGATGGGTAGGGGAGTGGATGGTTCTGTTGGCCGGTTCGCTCCCCTAGCTGGCAGGGCGAAGTGAAGGGTGGGTTAGAGCCACTCGTCGCGATCGCTCCAGTTGTCGCCGTCGTAGCGGGGGGCAGGGCGGCGATTGTCTTGGCGAGGGGGTACCGATCTCGCAGCATCAGCGCCGCGTTCGGCGGGTGCAGGCCGCGCGCGCGTCTCTGGAGCCGGGTTTTCAGCGGGACGGTTCGCCGATGCGGGCTGCCCCCAGGGGTCGTCTTCCCAACTGTTGTCTCGGCGAGGAGCGGCGGAGGCGGTATTGGGTCGATCTGCTGGAGACGCATCGCGAGCGTAAGGGTCATAGCCCTGATCATCGTAACCACGGTTTCCAGAGCGCTCTGTTTCAGCGTCGCGATAGTCGGCATCGCCGTAGCCTGGCTCAGGGGCGCTAGGCCGGTCGTAGCGTGGGTCATCGTAGGTCGATTGACCGTAACCCGCATCGCCATAGCTAGGGCGGGCGGGCTCAGAATTTTGCGTTCTTGGGGCGTCTTGACCGTAGTCTTGGCGGCCATAGCTGGGCTGATCATAGCTACGATAGTCGTCGGCAGCGGATGGGGTATCGGTCGACGGTCTGTAGTCTTGGCGATCGTAATCCTGGCGATCGTAGCCAGGTTGCCCATAGTCCTGGCGGCCATAGTCTTGACGGCCATAGTCCGATGTGGGCGGCTGGGGACGGTTGGGTTCTTGGGGGCGGTCGTAGCCATTGCCATAGCCCTGGTCATAGCCAGAGTTGCCGTAGCTAGAGCCGCCGCTGGGACGCTCACTGTACCCCTGATTGCCGTAGCCCTGATCGCTGTATCCTGGGCTGTTGTAGTTCGGGTTGTTATAACCCTGGCCATTGTAACCGGCCGTCCCGTAGGCGCGGTTGTCGTAGGCTGGGCTATTGTAGCGCTGGCCACCCGCTCCGCCACGATTGTCGTAGTCCCAGTCGTCGTCCCAGTTCCCCCAAGTGGTAGATCCCTGGTAGCCGTAGTTGGGCCGCGCATCCAGGTCATCATCGAAGGAGAAGGTTTTCTTTAGGGTATTACCGATCTGGCCGAGGATGCCGCCTTCGGGAGCATCCTCAGCTTCGTAGAGGTAGGCCTCGCGATTGAGGTCGTAGAGTTCGTCTTGCAGCTCGGCCTGAGCAATGTCGATGCCCCGCTCGTCGCTCTTCTCTAGGTAGTCGCGTAGCTCTTGCACCAACCCTTCGATGCGGCGACGGCGATCGCGGGCAAACTGCATGCCAAAATCGAGGGCTACCTCCCGCAGCAGTCGCTCGGCTTGGAAAGTCAGCGCTTCAGCCCGGTTGCGCTTTTCGACTCGCTCACGCTGGAGGCGATCGGTTTCGGCAAACTCCTCCGCCTCGCGGATCATGCGCTGTACTTCGCCTTCTTCGAGATTAGAAGCGCCCTGGACAGTCAAACTCTGCTCGCGCCCGGTGGTCTTATCCATGGCCGACACTTGCAGAATGCCGTTGGCGTCGATATCAAAAGACACCAGCACCTGGGGTACGCCGCGCGGTGCGGGGGGAATGCCCATCAGCTTGAAGCGACCCAGGGATTTGTTGTCGGCCCCCATTTCGCGCTCGCCCTGGAGCACATGCACTTCTACTGATGTCTGGTTATTCTCCGAGGTGGAGAAGATATCCGATCGCCGCACCGGAATCGTGGTGTTGCGAGGAATTACCTTCTTCATCACGCCGCCGATAGTCTCCAGTCCCAAGGACAGAGACGTGACATCTAGCAGCATGATGTCCTGCACTTCCTGGGTGATGATGCCTGCCTGCACGGCGGCACCCACAGCCACGGCTTCATCAGGGTTCACGTTTTGGCTGGGTTCGAGGCCAATCAGACCGCGCACCAAGTCCTGCACCATGGGCATGCGGCTGCCGCCGCCCACCAGCACGACTTCGTCAACATCATTGGGGGTGAGGCCCGCATCGCTGAGGGCCTGCTTGAGGGGCGCGCGTAGGGCGCTGACCAGGTCGCCGCAGAGGCCTTCGAACTGCGATCGGCTCAGGCGCGTCTCAATATGCTTAGGGCCTTCAGGGCTCGCGGTGATAAACGGCAGGCTGATTTCGGTACTGGCTACGCCAGAAAGCTCGATCTTGGCTTTCTCGGCCGCCTCAGTTAGTCGTTGTAGAGCCTGGCGATCTTTGCGCAGGTCAATGCCCTCTTTTTCGAGGAATTCATCGGCCAGCCAGTCAACAATTTTGGTGTCGAAGTTGGTGCCGCCCAGCTGAGTATCGCCCGAGGTCGATCGCACCTCAAACACCCCATCGCCCACGTCGAGAATCGACACGTCAAAGGTGCCGCCCCCCAAGTCAAACACCAGAATGGTTTCGTTCTGCACCTGGTCGAGACCGTAAGCCAACGCTGCCGCCGTGGGCTCGTTCAAAATGCGCTTGACTTCCAGCCCGGCGATCCGCCCGGCGTTGCGGGTGGCCTGGCGCTGGGCGTCGTTAAAGTAGGCGGGCACGGTGATCACCGCCCCGGTCACTGGCTGGCCCAGGTAGCGACTGGCCTCATCCGCCAGCTTGCGCAGCACGATGGCCGAAATTTCTTCGGGGGCAAAATCTTTTTCAAGGCGGGGGCAGCGAATTTTGACGTTGCCTAAATCATCGCGGCGAATCGTGTAGGGCACCCGCTTAGAGGATGGGTCGAGCTCGGCGTAGCGACGACCCATATAGCGCTTGACACTATAAAAGGTGTTTTGGGGATTGAGCACCGCCTGCCTGCGGGCCATCTGCCCCACCAGCCGCTCGCCCTCTTTGCTAAACGCCACTACCGAGGGCGTAGTCCGCATCCCTTCGGCGTTGGCAATCACTACCGGCTTGCCGCCCTCCATTACAGAGACCACGGAGTTGGTCGTACCCAGGTCGATGCCAACTACTTTTCCCATGCGCTCTGGCGTCTCCTTATCTGTCGGACTGCGTGCTCAATGAAGGTTAGCACCGAGGGGGCATCGCTTCTGCCAACCTACTTACATCAACTTTCTTAATGATAGTCTGTCACAGGCTGGCCTAGATTCTACCGCACGGCTTTTGGAGGCTTAGTAAAGGTTGAAAGAGAGAGGATAAAGGTGATTGGCTTAGCAGTATCTCTGAGCCTACGAATGGCCTAGACTGGAGCTATCTTGAGAGCGCTTAGCCTTCTTTGGTTTATGGTGCAGACGCAGCCCAGGTTCTATAGCTTTGAAGAGTATCTGGCCTACGACGACGGCACGGAACATTTTTACGAGCTATTTAATGGAGAACTGATTGCGGTGCCGCCAGAGTCGGGGCAAAACGTACAAATTGCCAATCGCCTGCTGCTAGTCTTTGCGCTGCTATTAGGAATAGACCGGGTGCGGGGGCATGGCCTGGAGCTAGAAGTCAGGGGTGAACCAAAAAATCGTTATCCTGACCTGACGGTAATTCAGCCTGAACACATCGAGCTGTTGGCGAAGCGCAACACCATTCGCCTGACGATGCCGCCCCCAGCGCTGGTGGTCGAGGTAGTTAGCCCTGGAGAATTGCAGTGGGAGCGCGACTACGTAGCTAAGCGTGCCCAGTATGAAGACTTAGGCATTCCTGAATACTGGATCATCAACCCCCAAGATCGCACGGTGCTGGTGCTAGCGCAGCAGGGTCGGGGGTTTGACCCGGTAGGAACCTTTGCCGGAGAGCAACGCATAGAGTCGGCCCAGTTCGCCGATCTTACGCTGACCGCCGCTCAACTTTTTGCGGCGGGGTTGCCGGAATAGAACGCCATAGTAGGGGTGCAGTTTTATTGACCGCGATCGCACCCTGCCTGCAGACTTTCAAAGACAATCCTTAGGGTAACCACCCTCTATGCGCATCAATCTGAATATTCCTGATGAAGTTGCCCAGTGCCCAACCTTTTCTAGGTCCGACTGGCTGCGGGAAATGGCGATTTCCTTGTTTGAGCAGGAGCGGGTTACCTTGGGCATCGCCAGCCAGATTGCAGGCATCCACCTAATGGAGTTTCAAAGAATCATCGGCAGTCGCGGCGTTTGTGCCCACTACGATGCCGAAGAGTTTGTTAACGACATTGAAAACCTGCGCAGCCGGGGTTGGCTATGACCATTGTGAGCGATGCTTCATCTCTGGGCAGCTTGGCCCTGATTGACTGCCTCTGGCTGCTGGAAGCGCTCTACGGCACTGTGGTGATTTCAGACGTGGTGGCGAGGGAGCTAGCAACAGCTAAGAATGCTCGCATTCAGGCGGTGTTATCGGTCAGTTGGGTCAAGGTGCGGGTGCCGACGGAGAGTGCGATCGCAACCATTCAGCAGCAAGGCCAGCAGCTCGACCTGGGCGAAACTCAAACCCTGGCCCTGGCCCTCCAGCTCAACGCCGACGAACTGCTGATCAACGAGCGCAGAGGACGGCAGGTCGCCCAAGCGCTGGGTCTGTCGGCGATCGGCATCGTTGGCATTGTCATCGTCGCCAAGCAGCGGGCGCTGATTCCCAGCGTGCGACGGGTGATGGATGCCCTGGTGGAGCTGGCTGGCTTTCGCATCAGCCACCAGCTTTACCAAAAGATTCTTAAGTTTGTCGATGAAATCTAAGGTCTCAGCGAACGGGGTTCAGGGTTTAAGGTTCAGGGTTCAGGGCTGCACCTTAAACCCTAAACCCTAGACCTAATACCTCAAACCCGTTAGCCCTTGATACCCAGCAACTCCCCAGGTTCACCATCAAAATGACAGGATCCCTAGGTACACTGTCTTTAATGCAATAGTCCCCGCGCTCCAGGTTTTGTGATGACGGCCACCGTTCCCGCTCTCTCCGCCCAGTACGACCCCACGCAGACCGAAACCAAGTGGCAGGCTCAGTGGGAAGAGAACCAGGTCTTTAAAGCCGACCCCGACCACCCCGGCGAACCCTACTGCGTGGTGATTCCGCCGCCGAACGTGACCGGCAGTCTGCACATGGGCCACGCCTTTGAGAATGCGCTGATCGACACTCTGGTGCGCTACCAACGTATGGCTGGGCGCAACACCCTGTGGCTGCCGGGCACCGACCACGCCAGCATTGCGGTGAGCACGATTTTAGATCGGCAGTTCCAAGATGAGGGGTTGAAGAAGGAGGATGTGGGGCGCGATCGCTACCTGGATCGCGCCTGGGAATGGAAGGCTGAGTCGGGTGGCACCATCGTCAACCAGCTGCGTAAGCTGGGCGTCTCGGTGGACTGGAGCCGCGAGCGCTTCACCATGGATGAAGGGCTCAACACTGCGGTGCTAACCGCCTTTACCCAGCTCTACGACGAGGGGCTGATCTACCGGGGCAACTACATGGTCAACTGGTGCCCCGCCAGCCAATCGGCGGTGTCTGACCTAGAGGTGGAGCAGCGGGAGGTAGACGGCCATCTGTGGCACTTCCGCTACCCCTTTACCGACGGTTCAGGCTACCTGGAAGTCGCTACCACCCGCCCCGAAACCATGCTGGGCGACACGGCAGTGGCAGTGAACCCCAACGACGATCGCTACCGCGACATGGTGGGCAAAACCTTGACACTGCCAATTGTGAACCGCGAAATTCCTGTCATCGCCGATGACTATGTCGATGCGGAGTTTGGCACCGGCTGCGTCAAAGTCACCCCTGCCCACGACCCCAACGACTTTGCCATGGGCCAGCGCCACAACCTGCCCATGGTCACCGTCATGAACAAAGACGGCACCATGAATGAAAACACTGCCCATTTTCAGGGGCTAGACCGTTTTGAAGCCCGCAGTGCAGTGGTGCGTCAGCTCGATAACGAAGGCTTTCTAGTGCGCATCGAGGACTACCGCCACACGGTGCCCTACAGCGATCGCGGCAAGGTGCCCATCGAGCCACTGCTCTCCACCCAGTGGTTCGTCAAAATTCGGCCTTTGGCAGACAAAGCGTTGGACTATCTCGACAACCGCCAAGAGCCCAAGTTTGTGCCCGAGCGCTGGACGAAGGTGTACCGCGACTGGCTGGTCAACCTCAAAGACTGGTGCATCTCGCGCCAACTGTGGTGGGGCCACCAAATTCCGGCTTGGTACGCCGTTAGCGAAACCAACGGCGAAATCACTGACGACACTCCCTTTTTCGTGGCAGCCACCGAAGCAGAGGCTAGGGAAAAGGCCACCGATCGCTATGGTGAATGGGTGGAACTGGTGCGCGACCCCGACGTACTCGACACCTGGTTTTCGTCAGGCCTGTGGCCCTTCTCAACCATGGGCTGGCCCGATGAATCGGCTCAGGACTTCCAGACCTACTACCCCACGACCACCCTGGTTACCGGCTTCGACATCATCTTCTTCTGGGTGGCCCGCATGACTCTGATGGCGGGGCACTTCACCGACACCATGCCCTTTGAGACCGTCTATATTCACGGTCTGGTGCGCGATGAAAACAACAAAAAGATGTCGAAGTCGGCCAATAACGGCATCGACCCCCTGGTGCTGATCAACAAGTACGGCACCGACGCCCTGCGCTACACCCTGATTCGCGAAGTTACCGGGGCGGGCCAAGACATTCGCCTGGAGTACGATCGCAACACCGACGAATCCGTCTCGGTGGAAGCTTCTCGCAACTTCACCAACAAGCTGTGGAACGCCTCCCGCTTTGTAATGATGAACCTGGGCGGGCAATCTCCCGACAGCCTAGGTGTGCCCGATGTAGCGGGGCTGGAGCTGGCTGATCGCTGGATTTTGTCTCGCTTTAACCGAGTTGTGCAGAGCGTGCGCGACAACCTAGACCAGTACGGCATGGGCGAAGCCGCCAAAGACCTTTACGAATTTGTGTGGGGCGACTTCTGCGACTGGTACATCGAGCTGGTCAAGCCCCGCCTCCAAGGGGAAGGCTCGTCGAAGTTCACTGCAGCTCAGCAAACCCTAGCCTTTGTGCTCGACGGCATTCTCAAACTGCTGCACCCGTTTATGCCCCACATTACCGAGGAGCTGTGGCACACCCTCAACCAGGTGGGCAACGACCAGTTTTTGGCTGTGCAGCCCTACCCTACGGTGCAGCCTGACCTCATTGACGATGCCCTAGAGCAGCAGTTTGCTCTGGTGTTTAACACCGTGCGCACTGTGCGCAACCTACGGGCTGAGGCCGGTATTAAACCCAGCCTGCGCATTGAGACCATTCTCGAAAGCGAGAGTGCTGACGAGCGCCATATTCTGCAAGCCACCGCCGACTACATCAAAGACCTGGGCAAAATCGATACCCTGGTGATTCTCGGTGGCAAGCAGCCGGTCTCTACAGCCCACAGCGGTGAAACGAGCGCTACATCGCTGAATTCCTCAACGGAGCTGAGCGACAACCCGGTGGTGGCCGAAGTGCAAGGCTTCTGGCACAACCTGCTGCCCCTGCTTGACGACCCTCTGCACTACGGCGACTTGTTTTTTACCGCTTTGCGCCGTCCCGCTTTTACCATGCTGTGGATTTTGGTGGGTCTGGTGGCCCTCAAGTTTACGGGGGCGTTGGTGAGCGCGGTTGACAGCACCCCCATCTTTGGTGCCCTGATGGAGCTGGTGGGGCTGTGGGTGACGGTTAACTTTGTGCGGCAGAACTTGCTCAGCGGGGGCGATCGCGCCCGCCTCAATCAGACCTACCAGCAGTGGCGGCACAAGGTGCTTGACCCCGATATCGCAGCGCCAGCTCCCACCCCGGGCCTGCTGCCTGCGCCCGTGCCCCAAGAAGGCAGCGATGACGGTGCCCCCACCCCCCACGATGAGGGCCACGATACGGTTAGAGGGGATGGGGAGCCGAATCAAAAGCTGTTTGCTGGGGTCACCGGCACCGTGCAGGTACTCATTCCTTTGACGGGCGTGGTAGATGTCGATGCCCTCAGAGCCAAGGTGGAAAAAGACCTGGGCAAGGTGGAGGCGGAGATCAAGTCGCTCTCGGGGCGGCTGAGCAACCCCGGCTTTGTGGACAAAGCCCCCGCCGATGTGGTGCAGGGAGCCCGCGATTCCCTGGCCGAGGCCGAAGCTCAGGCGACCATTCTCAAGGCGCGGCTGGCAATGCTTTAAGGGGCAACAGGCGCCAATTCTCTGACGGCGAAATCTCGAAAGACTTCCCCTACCCACTGAGCAAGGGATTTCCCCCTTGCAGGAATCCGCAATCGTCTACAAAAGGGGGTATGGGTAAGGACTTTACAGCTAAGGATTAGGATCAACTGAGCTACGGGGCATTCACTAAACTGGGCTCGATCTTTGAATGCGTACACAGAGTAGATCCGTTGCCCAAATCAAAACTGGCTCAGAGGTGCGAGCATTTTTAGCCCTGGCGGTGCCCCTGGCCGGGGCTCAAGTGGCCCAGGCTGCTGTTGGTTTTGTCGACACCCTAATGATGGGGCGACTGGGGGCCGAAACCTTGGCGGCGGGTGGCCTAGCGGCCATTAGCTTTCAGCTACTGCTGGCGGTGATCGGCGGGTTTGTGATGACCGTGGGGCCGCTGGTGGCCCAGGCCTTTGGGGCGGGGCAAAGGGAGCAGGTTGAGGCGATCGCTCGGCAGGGGTTTTGGCTCTCGCTAGGGCTGAGTCTGCCAATGATGGCGGTGCTGAGCCAGCTCGATCGGATGCTGCTGGGGCTGGGGCAGCCCGAGGCGATCGCCGCCCTCACCACCCCCTACTTTCAGGGGATTTTGTGGGGCGCATTTCCGGCCCTGGCCTTTGCCATGCTGAGGGGCTACGCGGCGGCCCTAGCTGAGGCCCAGGTAGTGATTGTGATTGTGCTGGTGGGCACAGTCTTCAACATTGTGGGCAACTATGCCCTGGGGTTTGGCAAATGGGGCTTCCCGGCCCTGGGGCTGGGGGGGCTGGGGCTATCTAGCGGGCTGAGCTACTGGCTGATGTTTGGGCTATTTTTGCTCTACACCCTCAAACACCCCAATTTGAAGGAATACCGCTTTTGGCGCGGCTGGCACCGATTGCAGCCCCGGTTGGTCGGTCGGCTGCTGGGCATGGGGGGCGAGATCGCCGTTACCATCGCCCTAGAATTTAGCCTGTTTGCCGTGGTCACGTTTTTGATGGGTATCCTTGGCCCTGAGGTGCTGGCCGCCCACCAAACCGTATACCAAACGATTTACCTGATTTTTATGGTGCCCTTGGGTATGTCCTACGCGGCGACGGCGCGGGTGGGACTGGCTTTTGGTCAGCAGGATATGGGCGCGGCGCGACGGGCAGGGTATATGGCGATGGCGATCGCCGCTGCCTTTATGCTCCTGGCCACCCTTGGGCTGCTGCTGTTTCGCCAGTCCATCATTGGCCTGTATCTAGATCTGCGCGACTCGACCAATGATCCGGTGGTCGCCCTGGCTCTGCCGATGCTTTTTGTGGCGGCACTGGCCCAACTTACCGACGGCGTTCAGCGAGTCGCTTCAGGGGCGCTCTACGGGCTGCAAGATACCCGCATGCCCATGGTGCTCAGCGGGCTAGCCTTCTGGGGCGTAGGGCTGACTACGGGCTATCTCCTAGGCTTTTGGCTTGGCCTCGACGGGGTTGGGCTGTGGATTGGCCAATCTATTGGGGTAGCCACCGCCGGAATAATTTTTGTGATCCGGTTCCATCGCTTGACCCGCCCCGGTCGGGCAGTCTGACAGCAGCGCACAAGCTCCAGGGCCATGGTGAGCCAGGGTAGTTTATGGACGCACGGTTTCGTAGCGAATGAGGCGACGAATGGTGTCTGTAGAAACATTCAGCCGCTGCGCCATTTCGGCCTCAATGGCCGCTGGTGATCGCATCGGTAGGTAAAAGTCGAGGGTGCGAGGCACCGGCTTCACCACAATCACCTCAACCCGAGTTGCCCGGCGATCGCCCCCAGCAGCCGGAGCCTGACCCTCGTTGTCAATGACCGCGCGAATGCTGAGAATGCCTTCGTCCTGCGCCGCCGTATTGGTCGCTAAAACCAGAGGTGCGATCGCCCGGCCCGCCACCCCCAGGTAGTGATGAGTCCAGCCGTAGCCAGCCAGCCAAAATGCGGCCCCCAACAGCCCCAGGGGTAGCCAAAACTCAAGGCCAGAGTGAGTAAGGAGACGTTTGAGCGCAGGCATAGGCGATGGGGAAAGTTGGGAAGTGGGTAATGTAGGGGATGATTCTCAAGCTTAACGTCACCAGCATCACATCCACCCATCCACCCACCCACTCATCCACCCATCCACCCGCCCACCCATCCACCCCTCTCCTCTTCACACTTCCCTTGGGTAAACTAATTAATGGTAAACAGCAGGTTAAGCTAGCAAAGCGAGAGTTGTAGCCTTGAGAACACTTGCTGCGTCATCCCAATCGGATGCAACCCACAGCCAGCTAGAACAAGCCCTGTAGGCCCTGGGCACCGAGCCCTGACAATGCCCTCGCTAAGCTCGTGCAACATCTGGCTCGCACCCATCGATGGCAGAGGCGATCGCTTCAGCATTCGCGAACTCTGTGCCTAAGCCCGTCTGATCCCATCCACTCACCTCCCATCCCCTCGTCTCCCCATCTCCCCATGTTTACCCGCAGCCGCAAACACCTCACCCAGTGGCTCATGCTGACCATGGGCAGCGTTTTTGTGGTGTTTGGCGGGTTGCTCTACGTCATTGAAGTGGAGCGGGAGCTAAACAAACTCGACCAGCAGCTCTACCGCGAAGCGGAGCTGATGATTAGCAGCGGCGGCGCTGACTCGTCGCCCAATCCGACCTACCCCGTGCAGTTTCAGATCAAAACGGTGCCGCTGCTGGGGGGCAGCACCCTCAGCGTTAGCTCAGATCTGGTCTACGCCCGCTGGTACGACACCAACAACCACCTGCTGATGTTTTTTGGGCCGCTGTCGGGCGATCAGCGCGACATTCAGCCTGGTTACAGAACTCTGACCTATGAGGGCCAACGCCTGCGCCAGATGACGGTGCCCATTGAGTCGGAGGGGCAAACCCTGGGGCACCTAGAACTGGCCACTACCCTGGTACCGGTGGAAACTGCCCTCAACCAAGTTCGACTGGTTTTAAGCCTGGGGCTGCCGGTGGGGGTGGGCCTGATTGGGCTGCTGAGCTGGTGGTTTGCGGGCCAGGTGATGCGGCCCATTCAGTTGTCGTACCAGCGATTAGAACAATTCAGTGCCGATGCTAGCCACGAGCTGAGGACGCCAATGGCCGCCATTCTCAGTCAGGCCGAGCTGGGGCTGATGACAGCTTCGCCCCAAGAGCAGGTGGCGCGGCTTCAGCACATTGCCGGGCTGGCCCAGTCGATGGGTCAGCTGATTAACAGTTTGCTGGTGCTGGTGACAGCCGATCGCTGGTCGGGCACCCAGCAGTGCAACCTCACCCTCTTGGTAAAAGAACTCGCCCGCGAGTATCAGCCTCAAGTCAAGGCTAAGGGGCTTTGGTGGCGGCTAGAGCTGCCCCAGGCCCCCCTCTGGGTGAATGGAGACGCCAATTTGCTCCGACAGGCGATTGCCAACCTGCTCAGCAATGCCTGCCGCTACACCGCTACCGGCGGAGAGGTCGCCCTCTCCCTCAGCCACCGCGTCGACCGAATTATTATTACTGTGCAGGACAGCGGCATCGGCATTCCGGCGGCCGATTTGCCCCGCGTGTTTGACCGCTTTTACCGGGTTGACAAGGCGCGATCGCGCGATACTGGCGGCTTCGGGCTGGGGCTGGCGATCGCCCAGCAAATTGTTCAGGCGCACCAGGGCAAACTTACTGTAGTCAGCACCGAAAACCAGGGGTCAACCTTCACCATTACCCTGCCGTTACTTCTGCCTGCCAATGCCCAGGGGCAACCTGCTCCCCCGCAGACCTCGGGTTACAAGGCAAAGTGCTAGACCAAACACGTCATTGATTTCTCGTCGGCCAGATTACTACGGAAGATGCTTGAAACCCCTCACTCTACCGTTGACCGTCAAAAACTGTCCGGAGTGCTGTTCCGATGATTGTTGAGCGCAAAGTATGGCTAGCAGCGGCTTTGCCCGTGGTTTTGGCGGTAGCGGCCTGCGGTGGCGGCTCTTCTCCCACCGCCGAGACCGACTCCGATGCTTCCCCAGTGTCCGCTGGCAATGGCAGCGGCACCACCATTGCGATCAGTGGCGCTGGGGCGACCTTCCCCGCGCCGATTTTTCAGCGCTGGTTTGACGCCTATACCCGGCAAGTTGACTTCGATGTGCAGGTGAGCTACCAGTCGGTGGGCAGTGGCGCTGGCCTAGAGCAGTACATCGCCGGCACCGTAGACTTTGGCGCGTCTGAGGCCCCAATTACCGATTCCGAAGATCTCACCCAGGCTTTCGTCGACGCCTTTGGTTACGCCCCCATTCAGGTGCCGATCACTGGCGGTTTATTATCGTTCTCCTATAATCTTCCTGGGATTGACGATCTGGAGCTGCGCCTTTCCCGCGATGTCTACTGCGGCATCGTCACGGGCGAAATTACCCAGTGGAGCGACCCTGCGATCGCAGCGATCAACCCCGATCTAGAGATGCCTGACCTGCCCATCACCTGGGCTCACCGCTCCGACAGTTCGGGCACCACCTTTGTCTTTGTCAACCACATTGACACCGTCTGCGACGGCTGGTCAGGCGGCGTTGGCACCTCCGTTGACTGGCCCGTGGGCATTGGCGGCCAGGGCAATGAGGGGGTAGCCGCTACGATTCAGCAAACCGAAGGCGCGATTGGCTATCTGTCCTACGCCTATGCTGCCCTCATGGACATCGATTCAGCGTTGGTAGAAAACAACGCCGGCAACTACGTCGAGCCCTCCCCTGAAACCGCAGGCAATGCCCTTCTCGATGAAGAAATACCAGACGACTTTGCCCTGCTTGTCCCCGACCCAACTGGCGAAAACTCCTACCCCATCGTCGGTCTAACCTGGGTGATGATCTACAAGAACTACGAAGACGCAGCCAAGTGGAACGCCATGCGCGACGTGTTTGAGTGGTCCCTCGGCTCCGAAGGCCGCGCCATTGCTGAGGAATTGCTCTATGTGCCTCTGCCTGAGCCGCTGGTGGAGCGGATTCAAGAGGTGTTTGATACCGTTAACGCGGGCTAATTTAAACCTCATTGCTCTGGGGTACCTAGTCAAGGCAGGGCGCTCTCGCTAACGTTTGCTGCGGCCTTTTGGCCGCGTGAAACCAGCCCTCGGGAAACTTGGTTAAAGGCTATAGGCCCCATTGCGCTGTGGGCAATTTTGAAGAGTTGTTTCGCCATAAGCGCGCTGGAAGCCTAAGCGCGTTCCTGAATTTGGCTAGGCCACACCAGGGAAGACGGGTTTAAAGCACAATTAAATCTATTCCCCTCCTCCAAGGTCATGGTTCAGAATCTCAAATTTGATGCGGTCAGCGATCGCCTGCCACCCCAAAACATTGAAGCCGAAGAGGCCATTTTGGGCGGTATTTTGCTCGACCCTGAAGCCATTAACCGGGTGATGGAGATTCTCACCCCTGACGCCTTTTACATCGGTGCCCACCGCGATATTTACAAAGGGGCGCTGGCCCTCCACGCCAAGGGGCAGCCCGCCGATCTAATGACCATCGCCGTCTGGCTAAAGGACAACGGCAAGCTCGAACAGGTGGGTGGTCAAACCCGCTTGGCTCAACTGGTCGATCGCACCATTAGCGCCGCCAACATCGACCAGTACGCCACTCTGGTGATGGATAAATACACCCGCCGCCTGCTGATTCAAACCGGCGGCGAGATCTCTCAGCTGGGCTACGACACGACCTTGCCCATTGAGAATGTGATGGATCAGTCGGAGCAACGGCTGTTTGGCATTACCCAGTCGCGACCCCAGGGAGGCTTGACCTCAACCTCCGATATTTTGATTGAGACGTTTTCGGAGATTGAGCAGCGATCGCTCGGCGTCGTGCTGCCCGGCATCCCCTGCGGCTTCTACGACTTAGATGCCATGACCCAGGGTTTTCAGCGCTCAGACCTGATTATCGCCGCTGCTCGTCCGTCAATGGGCAAGACCAGCTTTGTGCTCAATATAGCTCGCAACATTGCTGCTTTACAGAAGCTTCCTGTAGCTATTTATAGCTTGGAAATGTCGAAGGTGCAGTTGGTCTATCGCCTGCTCTCCAGCGAAGTGGAGATGGAAAGCAGCCGCCTGCGCACCGGACGCATTGCCCAGAACGAGTGGGAAAAACTGGGCCACGCCATCAGCATTCTCTCCCAGATGCCAATTTTCATCGACGACACTCCCAGCATTTCGGTGACCGAGATTCGCTCTCGCTGCCGCCGCCTCCAGGCCGAGCAGGGTGGAGCCCTAGGGCTGATTTTGATCGACTATCTGCAACTGATGGAGGGCGGCGGCGACAACCGGGTGCAGGAACTGTCGAAGATGACGCGATCGCTCAAGGGTCTCGCCCGCGAACTCAACGTGCCGATCATCGCCCTCTCCCAGCTCAGCCGGGGTGTCGAATCGCGCACCAACAAGCGCCCGATGATGAGTGATCTACGTGAATCTGGAGCGATCGAGCAGGACGCTGACTTGATCATGATGCTCTACCGCGAAGAGTACTACGACCCCGACACCCCCGATCGCGGCATTGCTGAAATCATCATCACTAAACACCGCAACGGCCCTACCGGCACCGTCAAACTGCTGTTCGAGCCGCAGTTTACCCGCTTCCGCAACCTGGCTACTCCGGGGATGTAGCGATCGCCGTTAGGCTCAACCGAAACCGCTGGAGAGCACTGGTCGTAACCCCTAGAGGGCTGCAACTCAACCTCCAGCGCTTAGATTTTGCTCCTTTGAGAGGTAATCTAGCGTTAACGCAGCCTCTCCTTTGGAGAAGCGCGACTCAACCTCAGGAGACCTCCCATGGGCGACATGATTAGCTTTAAGCGACCCGATGGCCAATCGTGCCAGGGCTACTACGTCGAGCCAGCCAGCGGCAGCACTGCCCCTGGCATTGTCGTGATTCAAGAGTGGTGGGGCCTCAACAACCAGATCAAGGGCGTGGCCGATCAGCTGGTTCAGCAGGGCTACCGAGTGCTGGTGCCCGACCTCTACAAGGGCGAAGTCACCGTCGAAACTGCCGAGGCCGAGCACCTGATGGGCGAGCTCGACTTTGGCGATGCTGCCACCCAAAACATTCGCGGCGCGGTGCAGCACCTCAAGGCCACCAGCCCCAAGGTGGCGGTGATGGGCTACTGCATGGGCGGGGCGCTGACGGTACTGGCCGCCGTGTACGCTCCCGAGACTGACGTGGCCATCAGCTGGTACGGGGTGCCTCCGGCAGAAGCTGCCGATGTCAGCACGATCGCAATTCCGTTCCAAGGGCACTTTGCCCAGCAAGACGAGTTCTTTTCGCCAGACGCGGTGAAGGCGTTTGAAGCGCGGCTCCAGGAGGGCGGCGTGAACTACGAATCCTACTGGTACGACGCTCACCACGCCTTTGGTAACGAAAACAACGACATCCACGACCCCGAAGCTACCCAGCTAGCTTGGGAGCGATCGCTCACCTTCCTCGCCACTCACTTGGCCTAGACCCTAGCCATAATGGCTAGCGCAAACCGGCAAGGTTTAGAGCTTGCCGTAGGGCTGAGTGGTGCGAATTGACAGCTCACCATTGTCTGCCGCTGAAAGAAACTCCATAACCACCGCTACGGGGTCGCCTTCCAAGTGGGGGGTGTAGCTGCGGCGCACTAGCTCTGGAGGGTAGGGGTTGACCCGAGGCACGTGGAACCAGTCGGGTGCCTTGACCACAATCTCACCGTCCATTCTGACTACCAGACCAAAGTTGGAGCCAATCAACATCTCAGGCCGAATTCGCTGAGCCGCGCCTAGGGCATCGGTAAGGGCGGCGGCTAGGAGCGGCTGTTGAATGTTTTCCACTGGGTCATCGGGCAGCTGAAAGTCATCGGGCAGCTGCTCCCAGGTAATGGTAGGGCCAGTGCGGGGCTGAGCTTGAACCATAGTCGCTCCTCAAGCAAAACCGTTTGCGGCTGTTGTCTGTCTCTATCCTAATCCGTCACTTCTCTGCCGCTGGATGCAGGCTGATGCAGGCATACGAAATCAATTGGTAAACCCCGATTCCTGATCAGGAACTCCGTAGGTTTGCATGCTATGCCCCTACAAACCGAGGGTATTTATTCGGGATTTCGCATCAGACCGGCTATTCCATAAGCTATTCCATAATCAGGATTACGCCCTGCACCTGCTTTTTGGCGTTTACCAAGGGGGTGCAGGTGATGTGGCAGCTCAGGCTGCGGCCCTTGCGGTTGACGGCCTCGATGGTCAGCTCGACGGAGCCGACGCCGGCTGAGGCTAGGCAGTCGCGAATGGGCTGGCGCAGCTGCTCTACCGGCAGACCCATATCTAGGTTGAGGAAATATTGGCCGACAACTTCTTCGGGGCGCAGGCCCCAGAGGTCTTCGGCTTTGTTGTTCCAAATTTGCACTTGCAGGTCGCGGTTGACTACTGCCACGCCGCCTTTGAGACTGGCGAACACGCATTCTAGAAACGTGTTGCTTTGATTGAGGTCGCCGCTGCTGCGCTGGAGTTCTTCGTTGAGGGTTTGGAGTTCTTCGTTGGCCGATTGCAGTTCTTCGTTCATGGTTTCCAACTCTTCGTTGGTGGACTGCAATTCTTCGTTGGTGGTTTCTAGTTCTTCATTGGTGGACTGCAATTCTTCGTTGGTGGTTTCTAGTTCTTCGTTGGTGGATTGCAATTCTTCGTAGGCCATCTCTAGCTCTTGGTTGGCGTGCTCTAGCTCGGCCTGCAACCGTTTGAACTGGGTGATATCGACAAAGCTAATGCTGGCTCCGAGAATGGCGCTGTCGCTGCCAAACAGCGGGGTGATCTGCACCTCGAAGAAAACGGAATCACCCCGAGGATTTTGCCAGGCGACATCGGGCAGGTTGATGGTGCGGCGGCGTTCGTAGATTTCTTCCAGGCAAGAGCGCAGCTCTACGGGGCGGTAGGAAAGTTCTAAATCTTGCAGGGGGCGACCGATATCCTGCTGGGAGAGACCAAAGAGCACCTTGACGCGCTGGTTGGCCAAAACCAACACGCCGTTGTGCTTGAGCACAATGCGGGCCACCGGGCTGACATCAAAGGCAGTCTCTAGCAGGCGGAGCTGGTCGGTCAGGTCATCGGCAGTGGCTTCGTGACCGGTTTGAGCCATAATCAGCAGGCGATCGCGCCCGCTCAACTGAGGCACCTTGGTAAAGATGCGCCCCTTTAGCTGCACCGGGCTAAAGAGTTTGCTGTGGGTGAGCAGCATTTCGGCTTTGCCCAAGAACAGATAGCCGTTGTCATTGAGGGCAAAGTGAAACCGGGTCAAGATTCGGCTCTGGGTTTCAGCGTTGAAATACATCAACGTGTTGCGGCACAGCAGCAGGTCAATCTTGGAGATCGGGGCATCTTGAACCAGGTCGTGGCGACCAAAAATGACCGATCGCCGCAGCTCTTTGCTAAAGGTGTAAATTTCGTCTTTGTGGTCAAAAAATGTGCTGAGCTGGGTTTCTGATAGACCGTCTATTTTGTGGCTAGAGTAGATGGCCTGGCGCGCCGTTGCCAGAGCGTCTTCGTCGAGATCGGTGGCATAGATTTTGACTCTGGCCTGAAACTGCTCAAGGCCCAGCAGCTCTGCCAGCAGCATGGCAATGGAGTAGGTTTCTTCGCCGGAGGCGCAGCCAGCGCTCCAAATTCGGATGGGTTCGGTGCTTGCTTTGGAGCGAAAAATTGTCGGTAAGACGTCGGTGCGCAGGGCATCCCAGCTGGTGGAATCGCGAAAAAATGCGGTGACGTTGATCAGCAGTGTGTTGAACAACTGCTGAAATTCATCGGGATGCACCTCTAAATAGTCGATGTATTCGCTAAAACTGGTGACACCGACCGTCTGCATGCGGCGGGTGACCCGCCGCATGAGGCTGGGCTGTTTGTAGCCGGTAAAGTCAAACCCCCGGTTGCTGCGAACGTAGTCTAATAGAGTTCTAAAGGCAGCATCGTCAGAACTTTCTAGATTTGAGGCCACAGACTATATCCTTGCTTGCTGCACCAGGTTGATCAGGGTTTGGGGAATTGTCTCTAGGGGCAAAACCCAGTCTACCTGGCCGGTATCAATGGCCATCTGGGGCATGCTGGCCACATTGGCGGTGGCCGGATCTTGGACAATCACCCGACCGCCGTGCTGCTTGATGGCCTTGATGCCGGCAGCGCCATCCCGACCATAGCCGGTTAGAACGACGGCGATCGCCCGCTCCCCAAAGCGCTCTGCCACCGATACTAGGGTACAGTCGGCGGCGGGCCGAGAGTAGTTTACTTTGGCGGTGTGGGTCAGGCGCAGGGTGCGACCGGCCCCAATCAGCAGGTGGTGGTCTGGGGGGGCTGTATAAATCGTCCCAGCCTGCAACAACTCTCCGGTTTTGGCGTCTTTGACGGGCAGCGCCGTCATAGGCTTTAAGACTTGGGGCAGCAGGCTAGCCATGTTGGGGTCAAGGTGAATCACCAGGACAATGGCGGCGGCAAAATCGGCGGGCAGCTGGGGCAGCAGTTGCGCCAACGCTTTGATGCCCCCAGCGGAGGCCGCGATCGCCACGATGTCAAACCGCGCCGCTGAAGATAGCACTGAGGACGGCGAAGCGTTCATAGGGTTTTAGGCCAATAGCCCGGTGTCTGGTCTAGCATGACGGCGAAATGACGACCTAGGCCTAACCAGGGCAAACAATAGACTGTGGTGAGGCACGGCTCAACTTCGAAAGGGTTGGAGCGCGATCGCCAGCTCCGCCAAACAGCTAGAAAAGGGGTACAGACGCCCATCTCTGAATCAGTTTAGACTCGTTCTGCCGCCAGAGGCAGCGCTCTAATTTTAGTTAATTAAATGAAATAAACAGTCACGTTGATTTCGTCTCTCTTCTACCCAGAGATTGATGATTTCAGCGGCTGATTTAGAAAAAGTTCTGCTTCCCAAACGAAAGTAAAGATTCCCTTAATCTCTCTTAAAAGAAAGACTTTTACCCATCTTTTTGACAGGAGCAGGAAAAATCAGCTGGCAGCTAAAGCTACAGCAAATCGCTTTTCAAACGCCCGCATAGATCTTTAAAGACGTGCTTACCCCGTCTACAGACGCTCAGGAACGGTGTCTCCTTGAAGATGAATTTCTTTCTGATTGAGAATTAGCTGCCTGACGAGGCGAGCGTTTTCTTCGGCCTCCCGAGCCCGCTTCGAAAACTGTTCGGCTGATTGGGTTCGATTTTGCTGATAGGCGTAGGCCATCAGTCGGCGAGACAGGGCGGCTCGCTCTTCGATCGCCCGCACCGCCGTCCACAGGGCGCGCTCTAGGTTTTCACCGTGGAGCGACATCAAACTGTCGAGGGAGTAGGCGTGGCCGATATGGCAGCGAAATCGCAGCAGATTGTAGGCGTCTCGCACTTCCCACAGCACGCCACCACAGTCGGGGCAGGTGAATGGGGAGGCGGCGTTGGGTCGCTGGCCTTCTTCAGCGGCGGCTTTCTCTTCGGCAACAATTTTCTCTTCGGGTACGAGTGGATTACTGGTCATAGGAGATTCCTGAGTAATAGGAGATTCCTGAGTAATAGGAGATTCCTGAGTAATAGGAGATTCCTGAGTAATAGGAGATTCCTGAGTAATAGGAGATTCCTGAGTAATAGGAGATTCCTGAGTAATAGGAGATTCCTGAGTAATAGGAGATTCCTGAGTAATAGGAGATTCCTGAGTAATAGGAGATTCCTGCGTGGCGTCTGCCACTAAATCCACAATGTGACTAGCTAGAGCGGTAATTGGCAGCACTTGATCGACGGCGACATGGGCGATCGCATTTTCAGGCATGCTTCTAAACATGGCCTCATTAGGGTCTTGCACCAGGGCGACTCCGCCCTCGGCCTTAATCACCTGTAGACCATTGGTGCCGTCGTCTAACATGCCCGTGAGCACCACCCCCACAGCGTAGGGACCGTGGGCCTGGGCCGCCGAACGAAACAGCACGTCGATGGCGGGGCGATGGCCGTTTTCTCTGGGGCCTCGGCTCAGCTCTATGGTGCCGCGATGAACCAGCAGGTGATAGTCGGGCGGGGCCACATAGATGCGCCCTGGCTGAATGGTTTCGCCACTGTAGGGGTGGGCGGCGGGCAGGGTTCTGGCACGGCTGAGAATATCGGGCAAAAAGCTGACGCTACCGGCTGGGAAATGGACTGCCACAAAAACCGCGGCGTTGAGCTGAGGGGGTAGTTGTTCAACGAGCTGAGTCAACGCTTCAACTCCACCGGCTGAAGCACCAATGACAACGACACGACAATTGGTCATAATCTGCTCCTGCCAGCGGCGTCCACAAAACAACTAGTTCAACAGTTTCTCCAAATTCAAAGCTTAACTAAAGCGTCAAAGATCAACATCCCCCCAGGCTTATATATGGTTAGACCGCTAGCCTTTGAGGGCTAGGGCGGTGGCCGCCGTTTTGCTTAGGGTGGAGAGGGTTGGCGCGATCGCCCAAAATCACCCTCCAGAGAGATAAAAATTGTCAACCCATGCCCGCAGCATTAGCATTAACAGGAGCGAGCAACCTTGACCTGACGCGCTAAAACGCCGAAATTTGGAGAATTTATGAAAGTTTTGGTCGTCTACTATTCCATGTATGGCCACACCCTGAAGCTGGCCCAGGCGGTGGCCGAGGGCGCGGGGCAAGTGGCTGGGGTAGAGGTGGTGTTGCGCCGGGTGCAGGAGTTCGACGCCGTCAACCAAATCATTGACCAAAACGAGGCTGCCCGCGCGGTGCGGGAGCAGCAGCAGGAGATTCCGGTCTGCACCGTAGACGACCTCAAACAGGCTGACGGCGTGGTGTTTGGCTCGCCCACCCGCTACGGCAACATGACCGCCCAAATGAAGCAGCTGTTTGACTCAACCGCCAGCCTTTGGCTCAACGGCGACATGGAAGGCAAACCAGCGGGGGTCTTTACCGCCACCGCCTCTACCCACGGCGGCCAAGAGACCACCCTGCTCACCATGATGGTGCCCCTGCTGCACCTCGGCATGCTCGTCGTGGGGGTGCCCTACTCAACTGCCGGCATGATTCACACCGAGGCCCGAGGCGGCACCCCCTATGGGGCCAGCACCATCACCGGTGGCCAGGGCGAACTCCAGCCCCAGCCAGAAGATTTGGCGATCGCCCGCACCCTAGGACAGCGCGTAGCCGAAGTCACCACAAAAGTGCGCGGCTAGCGCTCAGCGGCAGATGGCGGGGGGCTCTTGGCTGGGGCTCACGCTCTGCGGTAGTTCAATGGTAAATTCACTGCCCCGGTCTAGCTCACTGTTGACGGTAATCGTGCCCTGCATGACCTGCACCAGCGCATAGACAATGGCCAGCCCCAGGCCGGTGCCTTTGGCAGCGCTGCGAGCGTCGTGCACCTGCCAAAACTCTTGAAAAATGTGGGGCTGATCGTCTCGGCTAATGCCGCAGCCCGTGTCTTTGACCTGGAGCAGCAGTCGGTCGGCGGGTAGGGGGTCTAGGCTCACCACAATCCGCCCGGCATCGGTAAACTTGATGGCGTTGGAGATCAGGTTGGTCAAAATTTGCCGCAGCCGGTTGCGATCGTTGACCACTACCACGGGGCGATCGGGCAGGTCTGCCTCTAGAGTCAGGGCCTTTTGGTCGGCCAATGTGCCCAGTTCGTCTATGGTGGTCACAATCAGGTCGGTCAGGTCAAAGCGTTCGAGCTTCAGCTCGACTTGGTCTGCCCGCAGCCGCGAAAAATTGAGCATGTCTTCAATCATGCCGAGCAGGTGCTGCCCGTTGTGAAAGATGCGCTGCACCATCCTGACCGTCTTAGAGTCGCGCTGGGGGTCAAACTGCGCCATCAACACCTGAGAAAACCCCAAAATGGCGTTCATCGGCGTTTTGAGCTCGTGGGAAACCGTGGCTAGCAGCTGCGCTCTCAGGCGATCGGCCTCTAACAGTTCTAAATTCTCAACTTGCAGCTGGCGCAGGGTGGCTTCGGCTTTTTTGCGATCGCTAATATCTCGCATTTGCCATCGCAGCCCAACCCCATTGCCTTCGATATCTTTGACGATCTCAACCGTTGTCGAGACGGTGATGGTGGCGGCTTTCCGCCTCTGTATCGTCAGCTCCCAGCCCTCAATGCGATGCGATGTCACAATTTGGTTGAGCAGCGTGCGAAAGGACACCCGTTCAGCTGGGGGCACATGGGAGACTAGGGGTTTGCCAATCAGGTAGGGCTGCTCCAGGTTCAACAGCGCAACGGCAGCATGATTTGCCTCCTGCACCACCCCGTTCATATCGGTTACGAGGTAGCCATCGGGGGCAAAGTTAAACAGATCTTGGTAGCGCTGGCGCTCGGCCTCAGCAATGTAGTTAGCGGCAGCGAGCTGTTCGTTTTGGGCCAACAGCTCTTCTTCGGCAATGTGGAGTTCTTCTACCGCTAGGCCCAGTTCTTCTAATAGAGCTGTGGTCAATTGCTGAGATTCGTCTGAGGGAAGTTGTCGGGTCTCTTCATAGAGCGCCGTCACCCGAGTCTGAACGTTCTCAATATAGCGAGTCAATACCTCGTCCCTTGCCACACTCACAAAGCCCTCTCCCAGCTATTCGCTCAGTCTGTCGCCATTGCCCTATCACCGCATCCACCCCACGAAATATCAGCTGAGGGCTCGAGGGGCAGAGCGCAGACGCACCTTAAGTTTTAGTTCGAAACAAGAGGGCTGGTCTAGGCTATTGACAGTCTCTAGCAATAGCATTACATATTTTCACTGAGGTCAAGGTTATTGCCTTGACCTCAGTTGACAGATTAGCGCCGGCGTCTACTGCACCGCTGCCGAGACTCGCACCCGTTGCAGGCTCTCGGCCAGCTGGCGCACTACGGCGACCATAGCCAGAGAGTTGTCGAGCCGGTTGACGGCAGAACCCACGCCAACGCCAGCCGCTCCAGCGGCGATCGCCATCGGAGCCGTCACATCTGACAAGCCCGACGCGCAGAGCACTGGCACCGACACAGCCCGAGCGATCGCGTGGGCGGCAGCCAGCGTCGGCGCCGCCTTCTCAATCAACCCCAGGGTGCCGGGGTGAGTCGGCTGGCTAGAGGTGCCCCCCTCAGTCTGAATAATGTCGGCCCCAGCGGCCACCAGAGCTTCGGCCAGGCTCACCTGCTCATCCAACGCCAAAATGTGGGGCACCGTGACCGACAGCGTGATCTGGGGCAGCAGGGCGCGGGTGCGGCGGGTCAGTTCGAGCACCTCGGGCGCTTCAAACCGCCGACCCTGGGCGTAGAAAGCATCAAAGTTACCAATTTCGATCAGGTCGGCCCCAGCGGCCACGGGGGCAAGAAACGCCTCGGCCTCGACGGCAGAAACACAGATGGGCAGAGTCGTGGCGGCCTTAGCCAAGCGGACCAACTCGGCATCGGCGGCGATATCCACAAAGGTGGCACCGCCCTGGTCGGCGGCCTTCACCACGGCCACCACCCGCTGGGGGTCAAAGTTGGTAAGACCGCTGATGATTTTGAGGGCGCTGCGGGTATCGAGGGCGCGTTGTAAGTCAGAGCGCATAGGTCTATCTCTCAAGATTGGGCAGTGACCCGCCCAACATAGCTGGGCGGGCGCTAGTTTGACCTATTGTTGCACTGTTGGCCGAATTGCGGATAGCCCCATGTTTTGAGTTTTGAGTTCTCAGTTATGAGTTTTGAGTTAACCCCCAAACTCAAAATTCAAAACTCAAAATTTAGAACTCCACCGCCGCCACCGCTGCCGCCACAGCCGCTGGGTAATGTAAAACGGGCTGATCAGACTGTAGAGATAGAGTCGCATTTCGCAGGCGGTCACCGTATCGCTGACCACCTCGCCCTGGTATTTGACCAAGTGGCGCACAATCTTGCGAATATCGTTGATTAGATAAGCGTGGGCCGCCAGCGGGCGCTGCCACAGAGGCATGCTGAGCATGCGCGTGCGATGGCGGCTGAGGCCAATGCCCCGAAACATTTGCAGCAGATAGTCGCGCTCAAACCGACTGGCCGGAATCTCGTGCTGCATGCGCATGGCCGGGTTATACCAGATCTCCCAACCGTGGCGCTGCATGTGGAGCACCACCTCCAGATCTTCCCCCGCCGCCCGAAACCCAATGGCATCGGCCAGCGACAGCTGCTCGGGCACGCTGCCCAGCCAGGCCTGCCGCCGCACCACCAACCCCGCCGCTGGCGGCAGCACCTTTTGTTTGGGTGCATAGAGCAGGGGAGCAGACCCGCGCTCGGTCAACGCCAGCAATGACCCAATGCGGCCAAAGTTTGGCGGTGGGGTCACTTCAAAATCTCCCCGGATGCGGCTGCCATAGGCCCCCGCCTGGGGGTGGGCCTGGCCAAATCGATGGGCTGCCACTACCCAGCCCAAGGCCGGGTGGTTGTCGTCGTCTAAAAATCCGATTAGGGGGCTGCGGGCTAAGGTAATGGCGGATTGGCGAGCATAGCCAGCCCCCTGGCGGGGCTCAAAGGCATAGCGCAGGGGAATATCTTGGGGCCACTGCTGCTGATAGGTTTCGAACACCTGGGCGGTGCCGTCGGTGCTGTTGTTGTCAACTACAATCACCTCCCAGGCCAGGTGCTCGGTGCCCAGCTGGGCGAGCAGACAGTCGAGCACCTTGGGCAGGCGGTGCTCACCGTTGTAGGTGCAGATCACCACCGATAGGTCGAGAACTTCTTTGCCGGGGGCAGCATTGGCCAGCTTCAGCCGCAGGCGCCGCAGCAGGCGTTGGGTATAGCTGGGCAGCGGTCGGTTGGCCATCGCCCGCCGTTGCGGGTCTAGGGCGATCGGTCTTTTAGAAGGTGGAGAGCCTACCCCAGCAGAGAACGATTCAGCTACCGCCAAAAAAGACTCAGCCATAGGTACCAAACCCTTTGCGCTACTGGGTGACGCTCCCCAGTGTGCCCGTGGGGAAAGGCCCAATATCTCGGCTGGTGGCTGAGTCTGGCCGCAATGGCCGCTGGCTTAGTGCAGCCCCGGCTCGATCTGGCTGATGGGGACAAAGCACTCAGTGGGCAGCAGCACAGGGCGATCGCCAAAGATCAGCTTGCCGCGATGGGTCTTAGTGCTAATGGCAATGCCGATGGGGCGCTGCACATCCTCAGGATGCACTTCGTAATAAGTGCGGTAAATTTGCCGGGCCGACTTAAGTAGGGCCGGGTTAAGCGCCATGGGCAGGGCACCAGCCCCCGATAGCTGACTGGGCAATGGGCTAGAAGAAGGGGGTTGCTGTAGACCGTACACGGCTCACCTGTGCGCTTATGAACAGACTTTAACTCGACTTTTCAGGGGCAGCACATTCTAGAAAGACTTCTAGAAAGAACTTTATGACAGGGCATTCAACAGGGCTTCGCCCATGGCCTTGCAACCCACCTGGGTCATAGTCTCAGACATGATATCGCCAGTTCGATAACCCTGATCTAAAACTGTGGTTACGGCTTGCTCAATGCGATCGGCGGCGGCAGGCTGATCGAGGGCATAGCGCAGCATCATGGCGGCACTCAGCACCTGGGCCAGGGGGTTAGCCTTGTCTTGACCAGCAATGTCGGGGGCCGAACCGTGGACGGGCTCGTAGACCCCCGGCCCACTGGCCCCCAAGCTGGCCGAGGGCAGCATGCCAATGCTGCCCGTGAGCATCGCCGCCGCATCGGAGAGAATGTCGCCGAACAGGTTGCCGGTCACGATCGTGTCAAACTGCTTCGGCCAGCGGATCAGCTGCATGGCCGCGTTGTCCACATACATATGCGTCAGGGCGACGTCGGGGTAGTCGGCAGAGAGGGCGGTGATGCGATCGCGCCACAGCTGCGACACCTCCAGCACGTTGGCCTTATCGACCGAGCACAGCTGGCCTTTACGCTTTTGGGCAGTCTCAAAGGCGACCTTGCCGATGCGATCGATTTCGCGATCGGTATAGGCCATCGTGTTGACCCCCCGCTTTTCCCCCGTCTCAGTCTCAAACACCCCCTTGGGGCTGCCAAAGTAGATGCCCCCAGTCAGTTCCCGCACCACCATAATATCGACCCCTTCCACCACCTCTCGCTTGAGCGAAGAAGCGTCGATTAGCTGCGGCAAGATGGTAGCCGGGCGCAGATTGGCGAAAAGTTCTAACCCCGATCGCAGACCCAGCAGCCCTGTCTCAGGCCGCTGATGGCGAGGCAATGTATCCCACTTGTAGCCCCCGATCGCCGCCAGCAGCACCGCATCGCTGGCTTTGCAGGTCTTCAGCGTTTCCTCTGGCAGCGGCTCCCCAGTGGCGTCGATCGCCGCCCCACCAATCAACGCCTCCTCAAACTCGAAAGCCAGATCCATCTGGCCACCCACAGTCTTGAGCACATCCACCGCCACCGCCATAATCTCAGGGCCAATACCATCACCGGGCAGCAGCGTAATGCGATAGGTCGAAGTCATAGCGTTTGAAGAAAGTGAATCGAACGTAGAGTAGGCACTGCTTACCAGCTTGGGAAGCACACCGATTCAATATCATACCCCCAGGGGTTTCCCCCTTTACCGACTCACCCACCCATCCACCCGCCCACCCGCCCACTCACTCCCCCCATGCCCCAATACCTCTACCTCCACGGCTTCGCCTCCAGCCCCAAGTCGGCCAAAGCCCAAGCCATGCAGGCCCGCTTCTCAACGCTGGGCCTCGACCTCATCATTCCTGACCTCAACCAGAACGACTTTGCCCACCTCACCCTCAGCCGCCAAATTCAGCAGATCAGCGCCCTGATTTTGGCCCAGAGCGAACCTACCGTTCTGATCGGCTCTAGCCTAGGGGGCCTCACTGCCGCCTGGGTTGCCCAACAAGCCGCCATTACAGACCGCATCGAAAAACTGGTGCTCCTAGCCCCCGCCTTTGACTTTCTCGCTCAGTGGTTGCCCCGCCTCGGCCTTGACCAACTCGAAGCCTGGCGCACTGAGGGCACCTTCCCCATCTACCACTACACCGAGCAGCGCACCCTACCGCTACACTACGACTTCATCGCCGACGCTCACGGCTACAGCGACGATGGCCTAAAAGCCCAGATCCCAACCCTGATTCTCCACGGCACTAATGACGAGACTATATCTATAGAAGCCAGTCGGGCCTACGCAGCCCCCCGCCCCTGGGTGCGATTGGTAGAACTCTTCAGCGACCATGCTCTAACAGATGTGGAGAAAGATATTTGGCAGCACACCCACGATTTTCTGGATCTTGGAACCTAGGGAAGTGCTTTAGCTGTCGAGTTGGGCCGTTGTTGCGTCACTAGGTTCTTGCGGTTGCGGTTTGTGGCCGCGCTGGGTCTGTGTGACGGTAGTTTCCCAACCCGTTTCAAGAACTGCAACCCCCATGCCACAATTAGCCCAATCCTCTACGTTAGTAACAGGGCAGCCCGGTGGAACCGTCTTCCCTCAGTGCGTCAAACAGTGAGCCCAATCCAGTTCAGCCGCAGGGGCCACCAACCCCACGGCAGTTGAGCAGCATCAAAGCTCAGCTCGACCTGGTGCTACTAGCCCTAGAAGCCCTCACCGGCCTGGGGTCAGACGCCATGCTGGCGGCGGCCAACGATTTGGGGGTATCGGATTTGCTGAGCGATCGCGTCAACCTATGGCGACTGCGCCAGGCCAGCCCGCTGCGCAAGGGGCAGGGCCGCAAAAAGCTCGATGTTGACGAAGCCCGCGCCCTGGTGCTGGTGAGTTGTCATTTAGCGATCGCCCATCGCGATCCCATTCGGCAGGCCGTGGCGCGGCTAGAGAAGGCCCTCGAACAGGGGCAGCCTCCACACCGCACCGCGCAGCTAGGCGACTACCTCGACGCCTTTAGCAATGCCTACCAAGACCGCATGGAGGGCGATCAAACCGCCACCACCGACGAGATCAATGCCCTGGGGCTGAAGCTGCTGGTCGATCTGCTGTTCTACAGTGGCTCCGGCGGCAGCCGTAAGCTGTGGGTGGCGCTGCTTGAGCGGGCTGGCCAGTGAGAAGTTTGAATTTTGGTTGGATTGGTTAAGGTGTTCTTGAGCTGAGTGCTATGGCTGCGATCGCCACTGTCACCTCCTACGAATATGCGGCGGGCACCTGTACTCTGCGACTGGTGGGAGAGCTTTCGCCCTTGAGTCAGATTACGGGCCGCCCGGTGCTGGGGCGATCGCGGTTTCACCTGCAAGTGCAGGGTGACGATGCGCCCAGAGAAGCCAGAACCCTCGCTAGCCGGGCCATGATTCTGGAGATTGGTGGCCGAGAGCCGCAGTTTTCATCCCTGGCAGATCTGGTGCAAACCTACGTCCAAAATTATCTCAATGCCGATGCGATCGCCGCTGGAGGAGCGGTTGCCCGGGGGGAAAATTCGCTTCAGCCCGTCGGGCTAACTCGCCATCGGCTCACCCTGGCTGTGCCCCCAGAGCCACCTAGAGTAGTTGAACTCTCTACCCTACAACTGTCTGACCTGGCCGATGCCCTAGAGCAGGCCGACAGCAACCTTCAGATTCTGCCCGATGCGGCAATGCCTAAGACTCGCCGTGTGCGCCCCAAACTGCCGCTTTGGCTAGGGTCTGTGGCGGCGGTGGGCATTGCCGCGCTGCTGGGCAACCAGCTACTCACTACCGCCCCTAGCTCCGTAGTGCTTTCCCCCAGCGAGTCTCAATCAACTGGTGAGGCAACGCCTCAGCCTTCTGCTGATAACCCACAGCTGACCCCAGCAGCACCTGCGCCCCCCGCCGCCAATACTCCTACTGCGGTAGACTCCGCCCCCGCTGCCACAGGCGAGGCTCTGCCAGCGCCCATCACGACAGCGCCGACCAGTCCAGCGGTCCCCTCTGGCACTGCACCTGAGCCTGGAACGCCCAAGGCATCGCCCCCGCTTGCCGACGCTGACCCAGCCTCAGCTCAACCATCCCAAAGCGAGCCCGCTCTAGCCCCTACCCCCCTAACCCAGGACGAGGCACGCGCCGGGGGGCAAGCCGCGTCTGAGGCACGCATAGCCACTGAACCGGCACCGAATGCTGCCCAGCCCGAAGCCCTAACGGCCCCGGCCAGCCCCGAAGCCTTTGACACTGGCCCCAGCATTGCCGCCACTACCGCCCCAAACTCTGCGATCGCCTGGATTAGCAACCTCACCCAAGCCCTTGAGCAGCAGTGGCGGCCCCCAGCCAACCTAGCTGCGCCCCTGCGCTACCGCTTGATCCTTGAGCCAGATGGCACCGTAACTGCCCTAGAGCCTCTGAATGACTTCTCGGCTAATTACCAAACCAATTCTACCCTGCCTCAGCCCGGTGACATCATCCCTGGCGTTGTCAGAGACGCACCCATCACGGTAGAGGTGCAGTTTTTGCCCACCGGAGCAGTCGTTGTGGTGCCGCCAGAAGGTTCGGCCCCATAGGGCTAGAGGTCTGCCCCCTTAGGAACCTGTCTCAGATCGGCGCTGGCTCCGGCGCTTGGCCTTGCGCATTTGTAGGGTTGACATGGCTTTGTCCACCGGGAAGCCAGCGACCGGAATGACCTGGTGCTTGCGATCGCGCTCCAACTGCTTCAACTCTGTATAGTCAATCCAGTGGATGCAATCCACCGGGCAGGTGTCGATCGCCTCTTGAATGAGCTCCTCAGAGTCGCCATCCTGGCGGTAAACGCGCGATCGGCCGTGGTCAGGCTCAATATAAAAGGTGTTGCGGGCCACGTGGGCGCAGTGCTTGCAGCCAATGCAGGTAATTTCGTCGACATAGACGCCCTTCTGGCGCAGCTGACCGCCCAGCTCGGGTTCAAAGCCAGTGCGATCTTCTGCCTGGCGCAGCTGACCGCCTAGCTCGGGCTCAAAGCCGGTCGCGCTGGGTTGCCCATCAAACTGTGTCATTGTAGTTGCTACTCGTGCTTTAGAACGCCCAAATGCTGGGCCAATACAAAGAAAGGGGCCAAATAGCCCCTCTCCAAGATTCAAAAGGTCGATGGGTTAGCCATTCCAGCGCTGCACTACCAGCCGCACAGAACCATCTTCCCGTACCTGCTCTTCAGACAACTGAAAGCCCTGACGAGAGGTCTCAGCTACTACGGTGTTGTAGGCGTAGCGCTGAGTTACCCGGCTGAGAAACCCTTCAACAGTCAACGGTTGCTGCCAATATTGCAAATCAGCCACCAGCTCATAGTCACTGGTTTCGGGATTGCGACGAAAGCCAATATCGTAGCCGTTGTCTTGGGCAATGACCACGTCTGCGGTCTGGGTTTGCCCTTGGTAGCCACGCACATCACAAGGGCCAGACTTCCAGTCAGTGCCCAGGTCATTCAAAGCCAGCTTTAGGGAATCTAGATTGCGAATTTTGGTTTTGATTTGGCTAAAGTGTGACATTTGCTAGGGGTGATAGTAGGGGACTCTATAATCGAAATCGAAAGATTACCACTGACTGTAGGCAGTTTGGGCAGCCACAGTTTCGGTAGCCGTTTGCTCATTCCGCTGAGCGAAATACTCAGAGGTCTGCTGCTGAGCCACCACGGTACCCAGCTGAGCTTCAATAGCCGCGGTTACCTCAGCACAGGAGGCACCCACAATGCCAGTCACTGTCTCTTTAACCCGACCGTCAGGGTAAATAATGAACTCTAACGTTTCCATAAGGATTGCTCGTTTCAACACCATTGATGGTGATACTAGTGACCTTTAAACATCGTGGGTGCTAACAACTTCCCCAGCGGTATGTCAGGTTGGCAGGCGCCAGATTAATAACCCGATCTTAACCGGCAGGGGTGGTGTAGTTCGCCACTGTTCATTACGAAACTCAATCTACCGTATTGATCCCGGATGTGGGCACATCCATTAGACGTAGTGTCGCGTAACTTCTAGAGAGCGTCAAGGCAACTTTTGTTACATATCGCAGCGCTTTTAACGACCTACAACCGCGCAAATGCCCTTTCAGCCGTAGGTCGAGCCTAAAACAATTTAAGAAATATTAAATGCCTCTGCCAAGGGCCTACTCAACCTGGGAAACACTGATTGGCAACACAAGTTGTCTTCTGCTCGAGACTTTAGACTTTGCTTCGTTGAGGTTGCCTGACTCAGTACTATGGCAGGCATCGTCGGAGAGTCATGTTTTTCCGTTGTGGCCTTACGAATGCGAGACGTATCCTCCATCTCACCCCAAATGACATCAAGAATCGAGTACAGCTGATTCTCCACCAGGAGTAGGTGCTCTGTCGGGGAAAATCATCCGTCGCAAAACGTAATATCCCACGACAAGCATTTAGATTGAAGGGATATCATTTTTGTCAAGGCTGTAAGTGTCCAATTTAGCCCCGTGGACTCAGGACGTTCTCCTGTTTCCTTGGCAATATGACGGGTAGCTATTGCCAACGGATACCAAATTCTGAGCGTATTGGCATAGGTTGGCATCGTTGAGTCTGATCAGGCTTTTCTAGCACTGCTCATCCTAGGAGAAAGACTATGTCCTCTTCTTTGCACTTCGACCTCAACCCCATCACCTTCGCAACCGCTAAAGATGACAGACTGAGGCAGCAACTTCTCAACCAAGGCATTCAAGTTCTCACCGAACAAGAAGCCCTACAGGGTTCAAGACCTTGGGATATTATTTGCCAAGACGACCAGCGCGAAACAGTTCTTCACCAGCTCAAAACCTTCAAGACCCTAGGGTTGGGCAATACCTACATTCAAGGATTGTGGCGTTGCGATCGGATCGATCTGCTCTCCGAACGTCTTTTTGCTCTGAATCCAGCGGCTAAAACCAATGCTCTGCTTTTTGATCTACCCAATTCTCCCTATCTAGTTATAGAACAGCTTCTGTACAAGTTTTTTAACCTTTCCCTTATCCGACAGAACGATGTAGCTAAGTTACATTACGATCTGCCCACGGAACTGTATGAAGGCTTTCTGGGAGAGTCAATGAAATACACTACCGGGGATTGGACGGGGTTAGATCCAGTCCCGGAAAACCTTACCGCTGCCCAGTACCAGAATCTAGATTACTGGTGTAATGAGCTAGAGATTACCGATGGCGACATCATTTTAGACTGTGGTTGTGGCTGGGGAACCCTACTTGACTATTTAAGCCCTCGTGTCAATGTCACCTACATCGGCATAACCATTTCAGAGGTGCAACTCGACTATTGCCGTAGCACTTTCCGAGAATTTGAGAACGCCTATTTCTACAACCATAGCTACCACAACCGATATCAGGATATTCTGGCCGCATCCGGTGTAGATCACATCACAAAATGCATCTTCCTGGAAACTATTGAACATGGCGGCACCAGAAATTGGCCAAATATTCTCAAAAATGTCCGGGAAGTGATTAGTCCCGACGGTCTCTTGGGAATCCAAACGATTGGCGCTGATCATCCCAATTTGGTCTGCGATCCCTATATCAATCGCTATATTTTTCCCCACGCTTCTCTCGGTTCCCCCTCAGAACTAGGGCGAGCCATTGAGAGCGACCGCCAATTCGTCAAATGCAAAGAACACAATATTGCCCATCACTATCCAGCCACACTACGGGCCTGGAATCACCTTTTCCAACAAAACTGGGAAGAGATTCAGCCTCATATCCAATCCATCCTTAACTTGACTCCGTTTCAAACGCTAGATGAATGGAAGCGCCATTGGGAATTTTACCTCTTACTCTGTGCAGGAGCTTTCGTGGCCGGAACCTATCCTCAGGTCTATCAACTGACGGCAAAACCCAATTTCTTTAGCAAGTTCTAGGCGTTTCGCCAGGGAAGCTCCAGAGACTAGCAAAACGCAACAGCGCTCCCCGCATGGGGAGCGCTGTTGTTCTAGTCAATCAATGGGGTAGTCGTTGCAGACTAGCCGATGATTTCAGGCGCCTCAGCGGTAGCGAGGTCGAGGGGGAAGTTGTGAGCATTGCGCTCGTGCATCACTTCCATACCCAGGTTCGCCC